>DATFRC010000099.1:0-23346 GCA_035263725.1 Jatrophihabitantaceae bacterium
GTGCACGGTGTTCGGGTTGATCGCCACCGACGCGGCGAGCTCGTGCACCGGCGGCAGCCTGTCACCCGGCTGTAGCCATCCCAGGCGAAGTGCCTGCTTGACCTGCTGGACGAGCTGCGCGTACGGCGGTACGCCGCTGCTCACATCGACGTGGAAGTCGAGCACAGCACTAAATCTATACGTCCTAGGAAGATAGGCAAACCCTTATTTGGCGCCCGGTCGTCGACGGTTGGACGGCTCAGCTCGCCAACCGGTAGCGGTCAACGATCGCGGCACGAAGCTGAGCCGGCGAGGTGGCGAGGGCGTTCAGGATCGGGGGCACCGGCCCACCGGCCGTTGCAAGCAAACTGAGCGCGATGTGTTCAACTCCGAGGTGCCGATCATGGCGCACCGCCGCTTCGCGCACTGACATTTCGAGGACCCGCTTTGCCCCAGGAGTGAAGGGCAGGTGTCCGTCGGGCGGCGGGCCGGGCGCGCGATAGCGGCCGGTGGCGGGTGGCGGCGTGGTCCGCGTTTCAGTGGATTCCGCGAGGCCGCGCCCGGCACGGCGCCGCCGGCGCCAGCGACGCAGCAACCTGAGCCGGTGGGCGCGGGCGCGATGCGACCCGCACTGCACGGCCTGGCCGGCACGGGCCAGCGACTCCAGCGGCATGGACGCCTCGATCCTGGCACGCACGGCGTCGAGGTCGATGCCGATGCCGGCCAGGGCATCGCGATCAAGGTCGGCGAACAGCGCGGCCGCGGCACCCAGTCCGGAGCTGCGTACGACTTGCTCTTCGACCCGCTCGGGGGTGACGCCTTGCTCGCGCAGTACGCCGCCGGCCGGTGTGTCGGTCGCCGCGAGCGCCAGCAGGAGATGGTCGCAGCCGATGTAGCGAACGCCGAGGCGCCGGGCGTGCTGCTGCGCATGGATCACGACGGTGCGAGCATCAGCGCTCAAACGCTCGAACATCATCGCCTGCCGATCCGTCGGCCGTACTTGCGATGGACCGTCTGCTTGCTGACCCCCAGCCGATCGGCGATTTGCTGCCACGACCAGCCGAGCTTGCGTGCGTTCCCGACCTGCAGCAGCTCCAGCCGTTCGGTCAGCGTGCGCAGCGCCGCGACCGCGCGTAGCCCGACGTCGGGGTCCTGGCCGGCGGCCCCCTCGGCGAGCTGAACAGTGCTTTGCATGACCGTCAGCATATGCTGACGATGCGCGTCGTGTCAACAATTGCTGACAACCTCAGGCTCGCAACTCAACCCCCTGCGGATGCGGGATATCACGAGCAGAATGGCCGGGTGGACCACCGCACGCAGGTCATCGAGCTCGGCGAGGGAATGACCGAAGCCGTGTGCACGTGCGGCTGGCGCAGCGAACGCTACGGCCAGAAGAAGCAGACCGGGACTATGGACGCGCTGCAGCAAGCTCGCGACGCCGCTGATCTACACGAGTGGGACGCCGCGTTGTCGTGATGAGCTCAGCTGCCGACGACGTCAGCTCGACGGCGATCCGGCTGCCTTCGCATTGGCAATGACGCGGGCATCGACGGCGTCGAGCACGTCCATCTCCGCCTCGGCGATAGCCCATGCTGCGAAATCGAGGGAATCGGACGCGTACTCTTCGGCCCGCTCGGCGGCCTTCTCGGCATCCTTCGCGTCCCTCTCATCACGCTTGCGTTGGACGCGTTCTTTCAGCTCCCGCATCTTGGCGGACACGTCGGCTTTGAACGTCTGCCACTGGCTGTGCGCTCGGTCGACCGACTCGTCGACGTGGTCGTGCGCGGTGGTCTGCGCGGCGGCTGCCTTGGCCTTGACGTCGGCGATGCGTTGTTTGATTTTCTCGCTGGTCTCCTGCCGGGAGGCGTCGAATGAGCTCTTCAGTTCGGCTGCACGTGCCTGCAGAGCATCGATCTGCTCATTCAGCGTCATAGCGTCCTCCTCGCCGTCGGCGTGACCGGTAATGACGCTGTCACGCGCGGCGATGTCCGTCAACGCAACCGCTGGGAACCGAGTACGGCCGGTGACACGCTTCTGTGGCCTGCCGCTTGGCATGCATACCAGTAACCGCACGTATCCGCAGAGTGTCCGGAGGGGGACTTGAACCCCCACGCCCTGTAAGGGCACTAGCACCTCAAGCTAGCGCGTCTGCCATTCCGCCACCCGGACGAGCGACTAGCGAGTTTAGCTCATCCGCGCCATCGGCTCGGGTCGTGACCGAGACCGGTCTCCGGTGAAATCCCGGCAATATTCTGGGTGGGTCCTAGTGCCACGATCGGTCACAGGCCGCTATTCTTTTCAGCCGGGACTAACAACGGGCGAACTGCTCGACTCCTCGGGGGGCAGTTGAACTCGCGGCACGACGACGGCTGGCCCAAACCCGGGCCAACCGACTCTGAGCAGGGGATCGACGTCGGATGACACGCCGTATTCGGGTGGGCGGCGCATGCGCAGCCATCATCTGCCTTGGCGCCGCAGTGCTCCTCGCCGTGGTGCTACCGGGACACGGAGCAGGAGCCAGCGAAAATGGCAGGCACTGCGACGACGACATGCAGCACGGCTCGCCGCGTAGCCGCGCCGTGTCGGCCACGCACGACCAACATCGGTCGGAGCACCCCGGCCACGGCAAGCGGGACTGCTCAGCCACGAAGACACCGTCCGCAACGGCTTCCGTGCCGACCACCGCGACGCCGACGTCGGGTGCCACGTCCCCGATCCCGGAGTCCGAGCCACCACACCCAGGACACCCGCCGGCGCCGCACCCGACCAGTTTGGGCAGCGAGTCGCCCTCGACTACGACGCCGTCGCCGTCTGAGACGCCCTCCGAGCCGGGCAACGAGGGCGGCAACGGAGTGCCGAACTCAGTCCCACATCTGCCGGGATGGTTCACCAAGCACAGTCCGCCGCCGCCGAGTCCGATGGCGCCCTCAACGTCCACATCGCCCGCGCCGACGACCAGCACGCCGCCTCCCGCTACACGCACCGGGACCCAGGCGAGCAGCACGACGACGCCACGCGCCACACCGTCGTTGCCCTCGGTGGGTGCCAATGCCGCCCCCGCCAACGTCAGCCACTCCGCCGGAGAGCCGGGCACCCCCACGGGGAGCGGCGCTCCGGCGGGCGCGCCGGGATCGCCAGGCTCGACGTCCACGCCCAAGGGCGGGCCGGGCGACGGGACACACGGGCCCGGCCCGGCGGCTAACCCAGGCGGCGGCAGCCACGGCAACGCGGAGCAGGCCGCGAAGAACGCGGCGAAGTCGGGAGCCGACGATTCAGTGCTGCTCGCCGTGCTCATCCTGGGCTTCGCCGTCGCGGTCAGCGGCGTGGTGATTGTGGCCGGCCGGCGCGGCGGGCGCCGGGTGGGCTAAGCACATCCGACGCGCCTGGTAGGAACGGGGGCATGAACGCTGTGCACCCGGCCGCCCAGGACGAAGTGGTCGGACTGCTGTCCGAGCTGATCCAGTTCAACACGTCGAACCCGACGCACCGGGAGCGGCCCGCCGCAGAGTGGATGGCCGCCCGGCTGGACGAGGTCGGCGTGGACGCACAGATCGTGGAATCCGAGCCAGGACGCGCCTCGACCATCGCCCGCATCGCCGGAACCGACAGTTCCCGGCCGCCGCTGCTGATCCACGGGCACCTGGATGTCGTGCCGGCCGACGCGGCGGAGTGGTCGGTCGATCCGTTCTCCGGCGAGATCCGCGACGGCTACGTCTGGGGCCGCGGCGCCATCGACATGAAGCACATGGACGCGATGACACTCGCGCTGGTGCGCGAGTGGGCGCGCGCCGGACGCCGGCCGCCGCGCGACATCGTGCTCGCGTTCGTTGCCGACGAGGAAGCCGGTGGCGGCAAAGGGGCGCACTGGCTGGTCGACAACCATCCCGACCTGTTCGCCGACTGCACGGAGGCGATCAGCGAGGTCGGCGGCTACAGCGTCGCCGTCGGCGGGGAGCTGCGGCTGTACGTCATCCAGACCGCCGAGAAGGGCATCAACTGGCTGCGGCTGCGTGCCCGCGGTCGGCCCGGGCACGGCTCGATGATTCACGAGGACAACGCCGTGACGCGCCTGGCAGCGGCCGTAACCCGTATCGGGGCGCACGAGTTCCCGATCCGGGTAACCGACACCGTGCGCCGCTTCATGGAAGACGTCGCCGAGATCTCAGGCTTGGACATCGACCCGGACGACCCCGAGCCCGGACTCGCCAAGCTCGGCACGATGGCGCGGATGATCGGCGCGACGATCCGCAATACCGCCAACCCGACGATGCTCGACGCGGGCTACAAGTCCAACGTGATCCCGGGTAGCGCCGCGGCGACGATCGACACACGATTCCTGCCCGGCCAGGAGGACGAACTGCTCGCGAAGATCGACGAGCTGGCCGGCGAAGGCATAACGCGCGAGACCATCGTGCGCGACATCGCCGTCGAGACCGCGTTCGACGGCGAGATCGTCGACGCGATGGCCGCCGCATTGCGGGCCGAGGATGCAGGGGCAAGGCCGGTGCCGTACGTGATGAGCGGCGGAACTGACGCGAAGTCCTTCTCACTGCTGGGCATCCGTTGCTTCGGTTTCGCGCCGTTACGGCTGCCGCCGGATCTGGATTTCATGTCGCTGTTCCACGGAATCGACGAGCGGGTGCCCGTCGACGCGCTGCGTTTCGGCGTGCGGGTGCTCGACCGGTTCCTGTCCGGGTCCTAGTGCTCCTGGACGACGTCGCCGCGGCGTCCGCCGAGATCGCACAGACGTCCGCGCGGGGCGGCAAGGTGACCCGGCTGGCGGCGCTGCTGCGCCAGCTCACGCCCGACGAGGCCGCCGTCGTGGCGTCATGGCTGTCCGGCGAGCTGCCCCAGCGGCAGGTCGGGGTCGGCTGGGCGTCGCTTCGCGACGTCGGGGCGGCAGCCGCCACGCCGAGCCTCACCGTTGCCGGCGTCGACGCGACGTTCAGCCAGCTCAAGGCGCTGTCCGGGCCGGGCTCGCAGGCCCAGCGCCGCACGCTGCTGGGCGCGCTGTTCGGGGCCGCCACGCCTCGCGAGCAAGCGTTTCTGCGCCGGCTGCTCAGCGGCGATCTGCGCCAGGGGGCCCTCGCCGGGGTGATGGCCGACGCGGTGGCCCGCGCGGCGGAGGTACCACCGCCAGCGGTGCGCCGGGCGGCCATGCTGCGCGGCGACCTGGCCGCGGTCGCCGCCGCGGTGCTGCGCGAGGGGCCGGCAGCGCTCGACGCATTCCGGCTCCAGGTCGGACGGCCGATCAGCCCGATGCTGGCGCAGACCGCCGCCGACACCGACGACGCGTTGGCCCGGCTCGGCGGTGCGGCCGCGTTCGAGTGGAAGCTGGACGGCGCGCGCATCCAGGTGCACCGCGACGGCACGGACGTAGGGCTCTTTACCCGCACCCTCGACGACGTGACGGCCCGGCTCCCGGAGGTCGTCGACCTCGTGCGCGCGCTGCCCGTCAGCGCGCTGGTCGCCGACGGTGAGGCGATCGCGCTGCGCCCGGACGGGCGGCCGCAGCCGTTCGCGGTCACCGCGTCGCGCGTGGGCAGCCGCCGCGACGTGGCCAGTGGACAGGCCACGACGCCCATCACGCCGTTCCTGTTCGACGTGCTCCACGTCGACGGCACCGACCTGCTCGACGAACCCACTTCGTTTCGCGTCGACGTCCTGGACGGCATCGTGCCGGAGCGCAACCGGGTGGGCCGGCTGGTGACGGATGACCCGGCGGCGGCTCGTGAGTTCCTGGCCGACACGCTGCGGCGCGGCCACGAGGGCGTGCTTGCCAAGTCGCTCATCGCCCCTTACGAGGCGGGGCGGCGCGGTGCCGGATGGCTCAAGGTGAAGCCGGTACACACGTTGGACCTGGTGGTACTGGCTGTCGAATGGGGATCGGGCCGGCGCACCGGGTGGCTGTCCAACATTCACCTCGGCGCACGCGATCCCGCGGGCGGGTTCGTCATGCTGGGCAAGACGTTCAAAGGCATGACCGACGAGATGCTCAGCTGGCAGACGAAGCGGTTCACGGAACTCGCCGCAGGTCCACTCTCCAACTGGGTCGTGCCGCTGCGGCCGGAGCAAGTCGTCGAGGTCGCGTTTGACGGGCTGCAACGCTCGCCGCGCTACCCGGGCGGGCTCGCCCTGCGCTTCGCCCGAGTCATCCGCTACCGGGACGACAAGACCGCCGCCGAGGCCGACACGATCGACACCGTGAAGGCGCTAGCTGGAGATGCCGGGTAGCGGTAAGTGGCCGGGGGAGCGGCGCCGGCGTAATACGACGCGACGGGTGCCGTCCGTGAAGCCCTGCACCCGGGCCAGTTCCCACCCGCCGAACTCGGCATGCAGGGACAGCCGCACGGCCGCTGAGGCCCGGCTTACGTCCGCCGGAATCCGCAGCGGCGCGTACTCCCAGTCGGGATCGGTACTCGCCTCCTCGGCGGGTGTCGCCGTCATAGCAGGCCAGTAAACCCCTCGGGCGCTCTTATCTCCACCCTTCCGGCGTAATCCGCCAGCAGCTGCCGCAGCCGGGTACGTCGCGGGCGCGCGCCGACGTGGCGTACCGCCCGCGCCAGCGCGGGGCCTGCAGCGTGGACCACCGAGAGGTGCCGCTGCGCCCGAGTCAAGGCCGTGTAGACGAGCGGCCGAGACAGCATTCCGCCGGCCTCCGGCGGCAGCACGACCACGACCGCCGGGAACTCCGAGCCCTGCGCCCGGTGCACGGTGATCGCCCAGCCGTGGAGCAGGTCGCCGAGCGCCTTGCCCTTCACCTCGGCCGGCCCGGAGGCGAACTCAACGGTCACCGCACCGTCCGGGTCCACCTCTGCGACAACGCCGACCTCGCCGTTGGCGTACCCGAACGGTTCGGCCTCGAGGTGGTTTGCCGTCGCCACGACACGGTCACCGGGGTCGAAGCGGGCGCGCCCGTCGCCCGGGTTGAGCCGCGCCTTGAGGGCGACGTTGAGCGCCTGCGTTCCCGCGGCGCCGCGATGCACCGGGGTGACCACCTGCACCTGGTCGGCCGGGATGCCCAATGCCCGCGGAACGGAGTCCGTCACGAGCTGGACGACCCGGTGCGCAGCCTCGGCGGAGCCGCGCGCCGGGACGACGACCACCTCCCGGGTCGGATCGGCGACCGGGGGCAGGTCGCCGCCCCGCACGCTGGTGGCGAGCCGGGCGATGGTCCCGCCCTCGTCATGCCGGTACAGCGTCGTCAACTCGGTGACCGCGACCACCCCGGAGTCGATCAGCTCGCCGAGTACCCGGCCCGGCCCGATCGAAGGCAACTGTGCGGCATCACCGACGAACACGACGTGCGTGCCGTCGGCGCAGGCATCAAGCAGCGCCTCGGCCAGCTCGACGTCGAGCATCGATGTCTCGTCGACGACCACGATATCCTCGTCGAGCGGCGCCTCCGCGTCGCGCGCGAACCCGCCGGCGAACTCGAGCTCGTCCCCGCGCTTGCGGCCCTGGGCACCGAGCAGCCGGTGAATGGTCGATGCGGGGGAGCCGGTCAGTTCCTCGAGGCGCTTGGCGGCCCGTCCGGTCGGAGCGGCCAGCGCGACAGACTTCCGGGCCTTTGCGGCAAGCGAGACCATGGCTGCGACCGTGTGACTCTTGCCGGTGCCCGGCCCACCCGTCAGCACGCTGACGCCCGAGCGCAACGCGTGCTCGACAGCCGCACGCTGCGTTTCGTCCAGGTCGGTGAGGCGCCGCGTGTCCGCGGTGATCGGCTGCGCCGTGGCGACGAGCCGGGCGATCGATTCCGCAATCGCGTCCTCGGCTTGGGCGTAGCGCGCCAAGGCCAGGTCCTCATCGAAGCGGATCACCGTCGCCGCCTCGAGCGCCGCCTCGACCGCCGCAGCGGGATCGCCGACCCCGAACTCGGCCAGCGCGTCACGGACGGCGCCGGCCGGGCTCACCGTGTGTCCGTCTCGGGACTCGCGGGCGAGCACGTAGCCGACCAGCGCTCGCGCCCGGCGCGGATCGTCGCGGCGCACGCCGGGCAATGCGGCTCGGGCGACCCGGTCGGCGTCGGCGGGCTGCACGCCCGGCACGCTCAGCAGCGTCCATGGATCGTCGCGGACCAGTCGGGCCGCAGGCGGACCGAGCGCGTCCGCGACCCGGCTGGCGATCCGGGCGTCGAGCTCAGCCGGGACGAGCAGTTCCACCAGTTCGTAGACCGAAGCCGCAGCGAGGAACGCCGACAGCAGCCTACCGGCGCGCTGGGCGCCCACCTTCGGCAACGTCAGCAGCCGCTCGGCCGTGACGTCGGCGGGCCCCTCGATGCCCGCGTCGGGCAGCGCCGCGGCCAGCTTGCGACCCAGGCCCGGCCACAGGCCCGCGTCGCAGAATGCCGTGAAAACCGGATCTTTCAGGGTATATCCTCTGGATATCCGACCACCGGCGCGGACACGTCGTCGAGCGCTTGGCGGATTTCCATGGGCAGCTCGAGCTTCTCCGAGGCGAGCGCCGCGGTGAGCTGGCCCAGGGTGCGAGCCCCCACGATCGGCGCCGTGACGCCCGGCTGGTCGCGGACCCAGGCCAGGGCCACGGCGATCGGCGACGTGGCCAATCCCTCAGCGGCGGTGGCCACCGCTTCGACGATGCCGACGTCGCGATCGGTGGCGATGTCAGCCAGGCTGCGGCCGTGCGCCGCCGCTCGCGAGTCTGCGGGCACGCCGCCACGGTACTTGCCGGTCAGCACGCCGCCGCTCAGCGGCGAATACGGCAACACGCCGACGCCGAGCGCCCGGCACGCCGGGATGACCTCGCGCTCGACGCCGCGGTCGAGCAACGAGTAACGCACCTGGTTGGCGACGATGGGGGCCCGTCCCGGGACCGCTCGCTGCCAGGTCGCGGCACGCGCGGTGCGCCAGCCGCAGTAGTTCGATACACCGACGTATCGCGCTTTGCCGGATGCGACGGCAGCGTCGAGCGCGGAGAGCGTCTCGTCGAACGGCACTGCATCGTCGACGAAGTGCACGTACCACAGGTCGACATAGTCGGTGCCCAGCCGGCGCAGCGACTGGTCGAGGCGCCGCAGCAGCTCGCCTCGGGAGACGTTGACGATGCGGTCGGTCTCGGTGCGGATGATGCCGGCCTTGGTGGTGATCACGACCTCGTCACGCGGCATCACGTCGGCGATCAGCTGGCCGATGATCTGCTCCGAACGACCGAATCCGTACGACACCGCTGTGTCGATGAGTGTCCCGCCCGCGTCCCGGAACGCGACGAGCTGGGCAGCCGCCTCGTCAGGATCGGTCTCCAGGCCCCAGGTCATTGTCCCGAGCCCGAGATGCGATACGCGAAGCCCGCTGTGCCCGACGCTGCGCTGCTGCATTGGACCTCCCTGCGGCGCCCGTATGCCAGCGAGAACCTATCGGGCCGCCCTCGTCCGGCGGCGCAGCGGGCCACGCTTTAGGGTTGCGCGGGTGAAGTTGGGATTGAATCTCGGCTACTGGGGGATGGGTAACGACGCCGACAACTTGGCGCTGGCCCGCGAAGCTGACCGGCTCGGCTACTCGGTGGTGTGGGCCGCCGAGGCGTACGGGTCGGACGTGCCCACCGTGTTGGCGTGGGTCGCCGCACAGACCCACCGTGTCGACATCGGCAGCGCGGTCATGCAGATCCCGGCTCGCATGCCGACGACGACCGCAATGACCGCAGCCACGCTGGACACGCTCTCGGGCGGCCGATTCCGGCTCGGGCTGGGCGTGTCGGGGCCGCAGGTGTCCGAGGGCTGGTACGGCGTGCCGTTCGCGCAACCGCTGGCCCGGACCCGCGAATACGTCGACATCGTGCGCATGGCGCTCGCGCGGGAACGGGTGCGCTACGCCGGCTCGACATACACGCTGCCGCTGCCGGACGGGCCGGGCAAGGCGCTGCAGCTGACCGTTCATCCGGCGCGCGAGCACATCCCGATCTACCTCGGCGCCGTCGGGCCGAGGAACCTCGAACTCACCGGCGAGATCGCCGACGGGTGGCTGGCGATCTTCTACTCAGCCGAGCACGCCGGCGACCTGTTGCCGCACGTTGCCGCCGGACGGGCGAAGGCCGGCAAGACCCTCGACGGCTTCGACGTGGCAGTCACCGCGTCGATGTCGGTCGGGGACGACCTGCGCGCCGCGGCGGCCCCGCTGCGCGCCATGGCCGCGCTCTACGTCGGCGGTATGGGCAGCCGGGAGCAGAACTTCTACAACCGGCTCGCGGTGAGCATGGGCTACGGAGACGCCGCCGCGCAGGTGCAGGATCGCTACCTGGCCCGCGACTACGACGGCGCTGCGGCCGCCGTCCCGTTCGAGTTCATCGACCGCACGGCGCTGCTCGGGCCGCCCGGGCGCATCGCGGAGCGGATGGCCGCCCTCGCCGCCTCCGGCGTCACCACACTGGCCGTGAGCCCGCTCGCGGTGACACTGGATGAACGGCTGCGCGCGCTGACCACCGCGGCCGAGGCGCTGGACAAGTCCGGGACGGCGCAGTGAGCGGCCGGTGAGCTCAGTCGCGACCGCGGAGCTGCTCGCGTCCTCTGATCAGCACAACGTGAACCTGCTGCAGGCAACCGTCTACGGCATCGTGCAGGGGCTCACCGAGTTCCTCCCGATCTCGTCCACAGCCCACCTGCGCATCGTCCCCGCACTGTTCCACTGGGACGACCCCGGCGCACCGTTCACGGCAGTGATCCAGCTCGGCACCACAGCGGCGGTGGTGCTCTACTTCTGGCGAGAGCTAGTCCAGGTCGCCGGCGCGTGGATTCGTGGGTTTGTCGATAAATCGGTGCGGGGCACGCTGGAGTATCGGATGGGGTGGTACCTGATCCTGGCGACGATCCCGGTGTCGATCTTCGGGGTGGCGTTCAGCCACCAGATCGAGACTGGTGCCCGCAACCTGTGGCTGATCTCGGTGACGATGATCGCGCTCGCGCTAGTGCTGGCGTGGGCCGAACGTGTCGGGACACGCAAGCGCGATGAGGAGGATCTGGACCGCCGGGACGCTCTGGTGGTCGGCGGCGCGCAGGCGCTCTCGCTCATTCCCGGTGCCTCGCGATCGGGCACGACGATCACCGCCGGACTGTTCCGCGGGCTGAACCGCCCGACGGCGGCTCGCTTCTCGTTTCTGCTGTCCATACCGGCGGTGCTGCTCTCCGGGCTCTACGAGGCCCGCAAGATCGGCGGCCGGGAGGGCGCGGGCGCCGGCCTGACCGGGGTGGCGCTCATCCTCTCGTTCGTCGTCGGGCTGGCGTCCATCGTCTGGCTGATGCGGTGGATCTCCCGGCACAGCATGTATCTGTTCATCTACTACCGGATCGTCCTCGGCCTACTGCTGATCGGCCTGCTCAGCGCCGGCGTGATCTCGGCGACGAGCTGATGTCCACGGTTCTGCTGGTGCGGCACGGGCTCACCGTACTGACCGGTCCGGTTCTCGCCGGGCGCACCGGGGGTGTGCATCTGGACGACCGCGGCCGCGCACAGGCCGAGAACCTGGCCCGGCGCATGGCGACGCTTCCGCTGGCCGCCGTGGTGACGAGCCCGCTGGAGCGCTGCGTCGAGACAGCCGACGCCATCGCGGCCGCACAGGCTGCCCCGCCACAACGCAACGCTGACGAGCGGCTGATCGAGTGCGATTACGGCGACTGGACCGGCCGGGCGCTCAAGGAGCTCGTGCGTGACCCGCTGTGGAAGCTCGTGCAGACGCAGCCTTCGGCGGTGCGGTTCCCCAACGGCGAGGCGCTGCCGGAGGTGGCGGCCCGCGCCGTCCAGGCCGTGCGCGACTGGGACGCCCGCCTCGGCGCCGATGCCCTATGGGTGGCGTGCAGTCACGGCGACGTGATCAAGGCGGTGCTGGCCGACGCGCTCGGGCTGCACCTGGACCAGTTCCAGCGGATCGTCGTCGATCCGTGCTCGACGTCGATCGTGCGGTACACCGACAGCCGCCCATACGTCATGCGGGTCAACGACATGGGGAGCGACCTGACGCCCTATGTGCCGCCGAAAAGCCGCCGGCGCAGGCGGCAGGACGCGACACCTGGCGGCGGGTCGGGCCCAGGCACGACCTAACCAAAACCACTAGGCTCGATAGAGCCATGCCACGTCAGCTGTTTCTCTTCGATCGCCCGCGACGCTTCGTCACGGGCACTGTCGGCACGCCCGGCGACCGCACGTTCTACCTGCAGGCGGCCGACTCCGCACGCGTCGTGTCGGTGGCACTGGAGAAGCAGCAGGTGGCCGTGCTCGCCGACCGTATCGAGCAGCTGCTCGACGAGGTGGTCACGCGCACTGGAACGGTCATTCCGTCCGGCGGGGACCTCGATTCGGAGGCTCTCGAGCAGCCGATCGACGAGGAGTTCCGGGTCGGCGCCATGGCCCTCGCCTGGGACAGCGAATCCGGCCTGGTGGTAATCGAGGCACAGGCGCCGGTCGACGACACCGAGATCGCGCAGGAAACCCTGCTCGAAGACGTCGACGAAGGGCCGGACGCACTGCGGGTGCGCCTGGAACCGGCGACGGCACGCGACTTCGTGCTCAGGACCCGCGCCGTGCTTGCCGCGGGCCGGCCGCCGTGTCCCTTGTGCGGACTGCCGCTCGATCCGAACGCCGGCCACATCTGCCCGCGGCAGAACGGCTATCACCGCGGCAGCGCGCTCGAGGCATGAGCAAGCACGCGTCGCGCAGTGCCGAGGGACGCGGCGGGCGAGGCGATGCGCGCGAGCCGGCCGGGCACAGCCTGACGCCGGCATGCGAACTGCCGGCGGACGAGGCCCTGGCGCTGCTGCGCGACGGCGAGCTGACGGTCGAGGGCCGGCTCATCGAGGCGTCCAACACCACGCTGTACTGCGGAGTGGCGGCCGGCGGACTGCGCGCGGCGTGCGTGTACAAGCCGGTGGCCGGCGAGCGTGCGTTATGGGATTTCCCGGACGGCACGCTGGCCGCCCGGGAGCAGGCTGCTTACGAGGTGTCAGCGGCCACCGGATGGGACATCGTGCCGCCGACGGTGTACCGCGACGGGCCGATCGGGCCGGGCATGGTGCAGTTGTGGATCGACGTCAACGAGAACGTCGACGTCGTGGCACTGGTTCGCGCGTCCACCTCCGAACAGCTGCGCCGCATTGCGGTCTTCGACGCTGCCGTGAACAACGCTGACCGTAAGGGTGGGCACCTGCTGCCGACCCGAAGCGGGCACATCTACGGCGTCGACCACGGCGTCACGTTTAACGTCGACCCGAAGCTGCGCACGCTGTTGTGGCAATGGGCCGGCCAGCCGCTGACGGACGAGGCGATCGACGTGCTGAGCAGGTTGCGCGCCGAGCTGGAGGGCCCGCTCGGGCGCAGGCTGCAGGGGCTGCTGACAGCGCGCGAGGTACGGCGCACGATCCGCCGGGTGGATCACCTGCTCGCCGACGGCTGCCACCCGGTTCCGGATGGCGACTGGCCGGCGATCCCGTGGCCGCCGATCTAGTAACTGTCACGCTGGTCATAACACGTGCCGGATAGGTTGACTGTATGGAGTCGTGGCCTGGGTCGCCGGTACCGGAGCTGCCACCGCCCAAGCGGCCGTATCGGCTGCGGCTGTATGACACGCCGGCCCGCGAGGTGCGCGAGATCGGGCCGCGGGGCACGCTGCGGCTTTATGTCTGCGGCATCACGCCGTACGACGCGACGCACCTGGGGCATGCCGCGACCTACCTCGCCTTCGACCTGGCGCAGCGCGTGTGGCGCGACGCCGGGAACGACGTGCGCTACGTACAGAATGTGACGGATGTCGACGACCCGTTGCTGGAGCGGGCGGCGCACACCCGCGAGAACTGGATGCATCTGGCCGAACGCGAGATCGCGCTGTACCGCGACGACATGACCGCGCTGCGGGTGCTGCCGCCCGATGAACTCGTTGGCGCCGTCGAGTCGGTCACCGAGATCACCAAGGCGATCGCCGAGCTGCTCGCGCTTGGGGCCGCCTACCACGTCGGCGAGGACATCTACTACTCGATCGAGGCGTCGGGCTGGTTCGGGTATGTGTCCGGCTACGACGACGCGACGATGCTCGAGCTGTTCGCCGAGCGGGGTGGCGATCCCGAACATGCGGGCAAGCGACATCCGCTCGACTCACTGTTGTGGCGTGGGCACCGCTACGGCGAGCCGTACTGGGACACCGAGCTCGGCCGGGGCCGGCCCGGATGGCACATCGAGTGCTCGGTGATCGCGCTGAACCGTCTCGGCATGGGGTTCGACGTGCAGGGCGGCGGCAGCGACCTGATCTTCCCGCACCACGAGCACTCCGCGGCGCACGCCGAGGCGCTGACCGGCGAACACCCCTTCGCCCGGCACTACGTGCACACCGGCATGATCGGGCTCGACGGCGAGAAGATGAGCAAGTCCCGAGGCAACCTCGTGTTCGTCTCGAAGCTTCGCGGCGCCGGGGTCGACCCGATGGCGATCCGGCTGGCTCTCCTGGACGGGCACTATCGGGCCGACCGGGAGTGGACCGGCGGCCGGCTGCCCGGCGCCGAGAACCGGCTCGCCCGCTGGCGGGCCGCCGTGGCGTTGCCTTCGGGACCGGACGCACGTCGCATGCTCGCCGAGGTCCGTGCGGCACTCGCCGACGATCTCGATACGGGTTCGGCGTTGGCCGCGCTCGATGCCTGGACGCAGGCGGCGCTCGCCGACCAGGGCCCGGACGACGGCGCACCGGCGCTGGCCCGCAACGTCGTCGACGCGCTGCTGGGCATCGCGCTATGAGCGGTAGTTGCTGATCTCGACGAGATTGCCGTCCGGGTCGCGGACGTAGACGCTGTCCATTTCACCACGTGCCCCGGTGCGGATGACCGGGCCTTCGACGAGCGGCACATCGAGGGCACGCAGATGCGCGACCACGCGCGGCAGGGCAGTGGCGGCGACCAGGCAGATGTCCGCGCTGCCCGGCACCGGCCTGACAGCATGCGGCGCAAGCTCCTGCCCGGCGACGTGCAGGTTGATCTTGCTGGAGCCGAACTCAAGTGCGTGCCGGCCGTCGCCGAACTCGACGGGTGTCATTCCGAGCACGTGGCGGTAGAAGTCGATCGTTCGGTCGAGGTTCGCGACGGTGAGCACGAAATGATCGAGGTGGCTGATCGCGACCGGGCTGAGCGCCAGCTGGCAGGCGGCCCACACCGTCTGCGGCAACTGGCGTCGGGTCCGGGCGAACAGGTCGAGCAGTGCCGGGCCGCTGCGGGTGGCCAGCTCCGCGTTGTTCGCGACCACGTCCAGCTCGTTCGCCGCGGTGAGCACCAGGAAGTCTTTGGGGTCGATGTCGTACCACTCACCGGTAAAGCGGTCACGCAGACGCATCGGAGCCGTGCCGCCCAGCGCCGGGTAGGTGGCGCCACGGTCGCAGCTGGCGTAGCGGTAGACGAGCCATTCCGCCGCGGCACCGATGACGTTCACGAGGTCGGCGCGGCGCCGAAGGGGCAGCAGTGCGGTACCGAATCCGTCCGTGCCGTAGGTCGCATGGCAGAGGCCGGCGAGCACGAGGTCCTCCGGGACGCCCCAGCCGGCGAGCCGGTCGGCGACCCTGCGCAGGTGAGCGAGGAGCGTCCCGCCGGGATGGTCGATGTCCTCCGCCCCATGAGTGATGAGGAAACGCTCGGCGTGTGCGCGTCGGTCCACTCGCAAAGTCTCGCCTTTGGCCCTGCCGACGGGCGTGTCTAGTTGGTCACCCGGGCCGGTCGTATCGGCGTCCGCAGCGAGCGCAGACTGACAGCGGCGCGCAGCCGCTGCCAGCGGGTCGTTCCCCGGCCGATCCGCCGCCGCGTGCGCTCGATCTCCGACCAGTACCAGGCCGCGGCGCTGGGCGAGGGCTCGCCGGGACCGAACACCACGGCGTCCGCCGAGGCGGCGAGTGGTGTCAGGTCGAGCGGGCCGAGGGTGCGCGCGTCCTCGGCCCGGGTCTGTCCGGCGGGCACGGGTTGGCCGAGGTCGCGAGCGTAGTCGACGATCTCACGCCACCCTGCGGCCACCTGGGTGCTGGGTGGGCCGCGCCTTCGGCGGCGCCGGCGCCGCAGGCCTTTGAGGCCGACGATCGTCGAGCATGCGCAGATGAGTGCCAGGATCGGCAGGCCGCCGTACGTTCCGGCGAGGATCACCGCGCGGGGAATGTGGAAGCCACCACTCGCTGCCGGGTGGTCGTTGCTGGCGCGGTGGTCGACCTTTGTTTGCTGCTGGTCGGGGCTGTCGACCGAGCTCGGCGGGCGCACCGAATTGGGCGGTGGCACCACGGCCGCGGACGTGTTCTGCTGCTCCCGGGGTGGAATGTTGTCCGGCTTCTTCGACGCGTCGGGCATGAACTCGCTGGTCGGGATCGCCAGCCAGTCGCCGTTCGCGACGTGTACCTCCACCCAGGCGTGCACGTCCTTGCCCTTGATGACGCCGCCCGGCTCGGGTAGTGCGCCGAGCACGACGCGGGTGGGCACCCCCAGGTAGTTAGCCATCAGCGCGAAGATCGCGGCGTACTGCTCGTCGTCGCCGACGAGTTGCACCCCGCTCAAGAACGCGGTGAGCCGGCCGATGCTATGGCCGGGAAGGTACTGCGCTTCGTCGCCCGCGCCGTCGCTGTACTTGCCGGTCTCGCGCAGGTGCCGGGCGATGGCGAGCACCTGCGGCCAGGTGCCGGTGACGCCGTTGGTCCACTTGCCGACCGAGTCGGCAAGGAACGCCAGCACGTCGGGTGATATCTCGGGGGCACCGAACGGCGTCGCGTGACTGGGATCCGCCGCGGTGGGCGGCACTAGGGCCCCCATGGTGACGGTGTCGCCCGAGTGCAAACGCTGCGGGACAACCCCGGTGTCGGTCGCGAGGTTGTAGCGGAACGCGCCGCCGTCGTCCTTGGCGCTGAACCGGATCTTTGCCAGCTTGCCCGCGGTCGGTACCCATGCGTCGTCGTAGCCGCTGCCAACGTGCACGGTCACGTTCGCGCGGGCACCGCTGCCGCCGGTGGTGATCGAGGTGCCTACTCGCTGGAAGGTCGCTGTCGAGGCCGTGCTCAAGGTGGGGTCGCCGGTGCCCCACACCTTGCCGTCGTAGGTCGTCATCGTCGCGATGCGCAGCGGCGCCCCGCCGGGCAGCCCTGATTCGGTTAACAGTGTCGTGTCGTAGAGCGGCCCGTTCTTGGTGTACTTGCGGAACCCCGCGAGCGGGCTGGGGTACTGCTGCAGGTCGAACGGCGGGTGCACGTAATTGCGCAGCACGATGCGGTCGTCGGCCTTGGCGAGCGGCAGGCCCGGCCCGATCGCCGACGCACCGAACGCCGCGAGCGCCAGCATGGCCAGACCGCATGCGATACGGGTGGTCTGCCGGGCGCCGTGCTGCACGGTGGGCCGGATGCGGTGGTATCGCAGCGACGCCCACCCGAGAGCCACTGCGACGAACGCCGCCCCGAGCAGCAGCGGCGGCGCGGTGGGCATGCCGAGCAGGATCGTCGCGGCGAGTAACGCCGCCGGAGCACCTAGCGGCGCGAATGCCGGCTTGCAGCGCAGCGCCAGGCTGCCGCCGAGCGCGGCGGCCACCAGGCCGAGCAGGAACGGGATGCCGAGCAGCAGGCCGCTGCTGCCGATCGGTGGCAAGGTCGTCAGCAGCTGCTTCCAGCCGTTCCCGGCGAGGCCGGCCAGCCCCGCGACCGACCGGGGCCCGGGCACCGCCAGCCCGACGATGAAGTAGGCGGCCACGGTGCCCAGTGCGACAACCAGCGCCGAAGCGCCGAGCGCCGCTCCGGCGTAGCTCAGCACGAGCCCGGTCGCAATGCCTGCACCACCGCTGATCAGGTAGCCGGTGCCGCCATATGTGGTGCGCAGCACGAGTAGCGCCAGCAGGCACAGCGCGGCGAGCAGCACGAGGTCGCCGAGCTGCATGGTGATGCGTCGCTTCGTCCCGGCGTGATGTCTGGTGGGCGTACTCATCGCTCGGCCACCACCCGTATGAGCGCGGGCAGGTCGTTGAGCGCCCGAAGGGTGAGCACGGTCGTCTCACCGACCGTGGTCATGCCGGGGTCGGCGGCGGGATCGACCCGCAGCGCAACCGTGTCGATCTCGGGTGGCAGCGCGGCAGCGGCACGGCGCACCAGCCGGAACGGCACGATCGAGCCGGTGATCAGGACGGCGAGGCTGGTGTCCGGGGCAGTGCGCAACACGCCGCCGGCTAGCGTCGCCAGGTCTGCGTCGTCGGCGAAGTCGGCACGGGTGAGCGCGTCGAGAATCCGCTGGATGTTGCCGTCGGCGACAGCCTCCCGGGCGGCGATGATGCTCGCCTGCTGCTCGTCCTGGACCGCCCGCACGGCGATCGAGCCGGCCGCGGACAGCGCTAGCTCGAACTCCTCTTCGCTGGCGTAGCTCGCCGGCCGTCCGTCGACGACCACGGTCGCGTGAATGCGCCGGGTGTCGACGAACTGACGGACCATAAGCTGCCCGGTACGCGCCGACGATCGCCAGTGGATGTAGCGGCGGTCGTCGCCGGCGGCGTAGTCGCGCAACGCGTGGAACGCGAGGTCGCTCATCGACACCGCGTTGGAGCTTTGCCCTTCCAGGTCGCGCAGCAGGCCGGAGCTGAGCGGGTCGAGCCCGACGATGCGCGGGTGGACGAACAGCTCCGTCACACCAGTCCAGGCGACCTCGCGGCGCATCAACCCGAGCGGGTCGCCGCGCACGGTGTGGGCCGGCCCGACGGGGACAACCGCACGCCGTGTCGTCGGGATAACGAACAACTCGTCGTGGTGCCGGCCACCCGGCAGTGCGGGCAGGTTGAACCGTGCGACAGCGGCGCCGACCCGCAGTTCCAGGCGGATCGGCCACATCCGCCGCGGCGAGACATTCGTGACACTGACCTGCCCCGCGGCGGGCGCGCCGACCGACACGCGCCGGGGCTGGAGCAGCACGCTGACCTGAAGCGTGGCCCGTCCGATCAGGAAGACGAGCGACATCACGATCAGCAGCAGGCACGCCGCGGCGAGCAGCATTGCCTCACGCCAGCCGAGCTGCCAGCCGATCACCCACGCGGCGACCATGATCGCCAGCACGGCCCAGCCGAACGGCGTGACGACACGGCACACGGCCCGCGCCGTGCGTGACGTGCGCTCGACCACGCCCGCAGCCGGCCCGTCCGGACGCGTCAGCGTCGAGGCGAGCGTCGACCAGGTGTCGGTGAACCGTGGCACGCCTAGGCGGCTCTCTCGGAAGGCGGCACCACCGTGGCCAGGATCGCGTCGATCACCTCGTACACCGTGGTTCCCGCGAACTGCGCCTCCGCATCGAGCAGGATGCGGTGGCTCAGCACGGGCACGGCAAGCTCCTTGATGTCGTCTGGGGTCACGAAGTGGCGGCCCAGCGATGCCGCCCAGGTCTTGGCGCTGCGCACCATGGCCAGGCAGCCGCGCACCGACAGGCCGAGCTTGACGTGTTGGTGCCGCCGTGATTCCTCAGCCAGCCTGCTGACATAGGCCAGCAGAGCGCCCTCGACGTGCACGCCGGCCGCGAGCTTGGCCATCTCGGAGATCTGCTCCGACGTGACCACCGCCTGAACCGCGACCGTACGGTCACGTACGGCGGCTTCGTGCAGCAGGGCGACAGTTGCCTCGTGGTCCGGGTAGCCGACGCTCGTCTTCATCAGGAACCGGTCGAGCTGCGCCTCGGGCAGTCGATACGTACCGGCCTGCTCGATCGGGTTCTGCGTCGCGATGACCATGAACGGTCGGCCGACGTTGTGCGACACGCCGTCGACGGTCACCCGGTTCTCCTCCATGACCTCCAGCAGCGCCGACTGAGTCTTCGGCGAGGCGCGGTTGATCTCGTCGGCCAGCACGATCGTCGAGAACACCGGTCCTGGGTGGAAGTCGAACGTCCCCTTGTGCTGGTCGTAGATCGTCACGCCGGTGACGTCGGAGGGCAGCAGGTCAGGGGTGAACTGGATCCGCGAGTTCGACCCGTGCACCGTGTTGGCGAGCGCCTTGGCGAGGCTGGTCTTGCCGGTGCCGGGGAAGTCTTCGAGCAGCAGATGTCCCTCGGAAACCAGACAGGTTAGCGCCAGACGCACCACATGCGGTTTGCCCAGCACCGCATGCCCGATGTTGGCGGCGAGCCGGCCGAACACCTCGGCGAACCACGTCGCCTGATCAGGCGTCATCTCGTTCAACTCGAGATCCCTTTCATGATGGTCACCATTGCGTCGCCGGGTCGACGTGATTCGAGTCGACGTGGCCGCCGTTGTAGTAGACCCGCAGGAACACATCAGCGTTGTTGCCGTTGTAGCAGGCAAGATCCTTGTCGGCGGTGGCGCTCACCGAGAGATTGCTGTTGTCGAACTTGACGCCGTTCTGCATGCAGTCGACGCGGTACGTGCCGCTGGGGAAGTTGTGCATCGTGATGTGCAGGTAATGGCAGTGGCTGCTGGTGCAGTCGGGCTGGCTCACGCTCGCACCCTTTGACAACGTGACGGACGGGGGAATGGGCGGGGCCGCGGGCAGCGTCTGCGGGGGAGCCGAGATCGGCCCGGCCATCTGCGTCTGCCCGTCGATGGACCGCATGATCCGGACCTGGAAGTTGTGCGTCGTGTTGCAGTTGAACGTCCTGGTTATCGACCCGCCATTCGGCACCTGGCCCTGGGTGGCCCAGCCACCCCCGTCGAGACTCGTCTGGTAGGTCGCGGCCCGGCCGTTCCCGCTGCCGCCCGACCAGCTGAACGTGACGCTCCCGGTGGTGGCGCCTTGGCTGGTGCAGCCGGTGTGCGAGCCGCTGGCGGATGGGTTCGCCAGCGGGCCGAAGGGGGTAACGGTGTTCGACAACGGTGACCAGGCGCCGCACTGGCCGGCTTCGTTGCAGCCGCGTACCTGAGCGCTGTACGCGGTGCCGTTGGACAGCCCGCCGATGCTTTCGGTCACCCCAGAGCCGGGCGCGCCCGGGCTGCCCCACGAGCCGGAGGCGCCGGTGTTCAGCTGGTAGTCGACGCGCGTCAGCGACGCGCCGTGCGGCTGGGGCAGGGTGAACGCGACGTGGATGGTGCCGTCGTAGCCGTTCATGTTGGCCGAATCGTGGTCGGCGGCGCTCACGCTGCCGACCGTCGCCGGGGGAGCCGTGGCGAGCACCTGGTTGGACTTGGCGCTCACCGGCGAGGTGAGGTTGCCGGAGTTGGTGGCAGTGATCGCATAGCTGTATTTCGAGCCGTCGTTGGCAAGACCGGAGAACGTCGTCGAGGTGCCGGTCGGCGCCTGCGTGCCGTCAGCCGCGCCGTTGCGGTACTGGGTGACCGTGTACCTGCTGATCGACCGGCCGTTGCCGTCGGCGGCCTGCCACCGCACGGTGATCGCCTTCTCGGCGTTGTCCGCCGAATCGGCGCCGGCAGCCGTCGGCGCCGCCATCGCGGGCGGCCGCCCGAACGGGATCACGTTGGCGGCACCGCCCCACGTCCCGGCGCCCTGCGCGTTGACTGCCCGCACCCGGATGCTGTAGGCCGCGCCGTTGGCGAGGCCTGCGACGGGCGTGGACGTGCCGCGCACGGACGTCACTGACTGCCCGGACGACGGGGCGGGCGAGGTCTGCACCTGATAGCTCGTAATCGGCGAGCCGTCGACGTGCCCGGCCGGCCAGCTCACGGCGGCCGACTGGTCCTTCGGGGTGGCCGTGACACCGCCGACTGCATCGGGTACCTGGTCCGGCTTGCCCCCCGGCGAGGGCGCGCTGAACGGACCCCAGCCCACGACGTTGTGCGCGCGCACTGTGAACGTGTAGCTCTTGCCGTTGGCCAGGCCGCCGACCGTGCACGGTGACGCGGGGCACGAGTGCGTGCCGCCGTGACTGTCTCGCAAGTCGATCTCGTCGAGCGGCGCGCCGTTCGCGGCAGGTGCAGTGAACGCCACAACCACCGTATGACTGGTCACGGACTGGATGGACGGCCGCCCCGGCGTTCCGGGCAGGCCGAGCACCTCGACGGTCATCCGGCCCAGGACATGGCGGTCGTCGTGGCCGGCGCCGGGCACGTCCGTGACCAGCACGTTGAAGACCATCGTGCCGTGCACATTGCTCCGCGGCGCCGACAACGTGACCATCGGGCCCGACGCGCGGGCGCTCAGCGCCGATCCGCTCAACTGCTTGACGCCGAGCGCGGTGATCGTCGCGCCCTGGATCGGCGACTGCACGTACTGGCGCAGGTCGACGGTCTGGCTGGCACCGGCCTTGAGACCACGCACCGTGATAGCCGCGACGGTGGGCGGCGGCGCTTCGATCACCCGAACGTCGAGGGTGGCGGTGGCGTTCGAGCCCGCGACGCCGATCTTGAGCGTTCCGGTTGTGCCCGGACGTGCTTGCGCGTCAGGGGTGATCGTCACGGTCGAGTTGCTGTCCCTGACCAGCGACACGCCAGGCGGCTGCTTCGCCCAGCTCGAGGTGACGTCAAGCTGGTCGATCTTGCTCGGGTCGTCGAGCCACACGTGGCAGACGCTCGCCAGGTCGATCTTGAGCGGGGCGCCGCCCTGCACGGCGGTGAGCATCGAGGCGGGGCAGCGCAGCACGGGCTGCGGCGTGCCGACCTGCACCGGCAGCGCGATCACCGCCTGTTGCGCCCGCGGGTCGGACAGGCTCGTGCCGTCGGTGACCTCGAATACCGCCGCGGCCGGGCCCTGGTACTGCTTGCGCGCGGTGAGCAGGAGCGTCGTCTGGTTCTTGCTCGCGACCGCGAGACCGTTCGGCGGTGAACCCCAGATGTGGTCCGTGGTCGTCAGCCGCACCGGCTTGCCGGCCGGGTCGACCACGTAGTCGGCAACCTTGATCGTCTTACTGCCGCCGGCGGCGAGCTGGATGGCCGGCGCGTCGGGACGCACGTGCGGGGCCGCGCTGCCATTGCCCGGCACATGCACCAGGCCCATCGCCGAGGCACCGCCCTTGTCGCGCACCGCGTACGCGACGACCTGCGGAAACGCCTGTACCGGCACGACCAACTTGCGCCCGGCCACGTGGGCGCCCACCGCGAACGCGTGGGAGATCGTCAGGTCGTCGACGCTGCCGTCGGGGTCGTCGTCGTTGGCGAGGACGTCGACCGTGGTGCTCGTGGCGCCCGGCGTCACCTTGGCCACGTCGTCCCGGGCGATCGGCGGGATGTCGTAGTGCGGTTGCGAGTTGACGATCACCCGCGCAACGGAGCGCCCGCCCGTCCCGTCGGTGATCGCGTACGAGACGATCAACGGCCTGCCGGTCGCCGGCGGCGCCTTCACCACAACCCGGTCGTCCGAAAGGCTGACGCCCGCCGGCACCGGCTCGTTGGTCGTGTTGAGCGGGGCGATGGTGACCGCGTCGTCCGGCGCCACGAGATCATTGCCCAGCACCGCCACGTGCACGGTGGCGCCGGGTGCCGCAGTGACCTCGTCGTCCAC
>DATFRC010000100.1:0-2729 GCA_035263725.1 Jatrophihabitantaceae bacterium
GCGCTGCTGGGGCGTTGGCGGTGGGTGACGATGCCGGCGACGGTGACCCAGGTCTTGTCGTCCACTGTGGACAGTCGTGCCGCGGGGGGCGGTGTTGCGTTGGGGATGTCGGAGAAGTGCCGGAAGCTGATCCGGTGATCGGTTCGACGTATGGCTTCTCGGCTCCGGCTGGCTATCGGTTCCCCCGTGGGGTGATCGCGCTGGCGGTGCGCTGGTACCTGCGCTACGGCCTGTCTTATCGCGATGTCGAGGAGTTGTTGGCCGAGCGAGGTGTCGAGGTGGATCACGTGACGATCTACCGGTGGGTGCAGACGTTCACGGCGGAGTTCATCGACGCCGCTCGGCCGGCCCGGCACGCTGCCGGAGATCGGTGGTTCGTAGACGAAACGTACGTCAAGGTCGCCGGTCGCTGAAGCTACCTGTATCGCACGGTCGATCAGCACGGGCAGGTGATCGACGTGCTGGTCTCCTGGCGGCGTAATGCCGCCGCCGCGCGAGACTTCTTCGCTCGTGCGCTCCAGCAGGGGCTGGCGCCGGTCGAGGTCGCGACCGATCGGGCGCCGGCTTACCCGCGCGTGGTCGAGGAGGCGGCGCCAGCGGCGCGGCATGTCACCGAGCGGCACGCGAACAACGCGATCGAGGCCGACCATGGTCGGCTCAAGGCCCGGCTGCAGCCGATGCGCGGACTCAAACGCATGCGCTCAGCGCGCACCATCGCCGCCGGGCACGCATTCGTGCAGAACCTGCGCCGCGGGCACTACGCGATCACCGCGGACCTGCGGGTGCACGATCGCGTCCGCGACGCCTTCGACAAGCTCGCTTGGTCGCTCTGAGCGCAGGGTCGTACCTGCGATCCAATACTCTCGCGCTCTGCCTTCGCTCAACGCAACAGCGCCGATTGTGGTGGTAGGTCGGGTGGCACGCAGGCCATGCTTGGCCCAAGTCAGGTCTTACTCGCCGTTAGGCTCTCTCAGCCTTCCTGATCCGTGCGCCCCGCGCGGGATAGGCTGCGGGCGGTGATCATGAAGACTCGACGGAGAATCCGTGTCGGCGTGCAGTTGGCACCCCAACATGCCGACTACGCGACGATCCGCCGCGCGGCGGCCGAGGCCGAGGAATTGGGCGTGGACATCCTGTTCAACTGGGACCACTTCTTCCCGCTCGGCAAGGTGAGTGAAGGCAAGCACTTCGAGTGCTGGACCATGCTGGGTGCCTGGGCCGAGGCCACCTCCCGCGTCGAGATCGGCCCGCTGGTGACCTGCAACAGCTACCGCAACGCCGACTTGCTCGCCGACATGGCGCGCACCGTCGATCACATCAGCAATGGCCGGCTCATCCTTGGCATCGGCGCCGGTTTCAAGGAGCGGGAGTACCTCGAATACGGCTACGAGTTCGGCACGCCGGGCACTCGCATCGATGACCTCGCGCGGTCGCTGCCCAGGATCGAACGCCGATTCTCCCAGCTGAACCCGGCTCCGACCCGCAAGATTCCAGTGCTGATCGGAGGCGGCGGTGAGCAGAAGATGCTCCGTGTCGTGGCCGAGCACGCTGACATCTGGCATAGCTTCGCCGCCGGCGAGGTGCTGGCCCACAAGACGAAAGTCCTCGACGCGCACTGCGCCGCGGTCGGCCGGGATCCGGCCGAGATCGAACGCTCGGTCCTTGTCGGCGGCGACCCTGCGACCTGCGATACCGAACTCGAGCTCGGTGTCACCCTGTTCGTAGTCCAAAACTCCGGCCCGAGCTTCGACTTCGGCGAGCTACGCGATTGGCTCGCCTGGCGCGACGAACGGAACGCGGCGAGGCGGTAGCCGTCGAGTCAACTCCCGCCACTACCGCAGACCGGCCACGACTTCGGCGAAAATGGTGCGCATCGCCGAGTTAGGTGATCAACGCCAGGACGTCGCGTAGGTCGTGCGGCAGCGGTTCTTCGGCAGTCAGCACGTGTCCGCCTGCGCGGATCTGGACGTGCGATAGCGGCGGGCGGTCTGGACGAAGCGCTTGATCGACCAGCCGGTCTTCATCTCGATCTCGTGCGTGACCGCCAGGGCCGCGAACACGACGGCGAGGTGGGCCTCGATGGACTCGCATCTTGGCCCAAGTCAGGTACTACCACCCGACGATCGCGCCGAACTCGTCGACCACCATTTAACGGAATCGCCTGCCAGTCGCGGTGTTCACGCGGACGCTCTGCCGTATCAGCGGGCGTCCGCCCGCAGTCGTACACCGTCTGCGCGGACAGCGGCATGTCAGTGAACACCGTGGGCGCTCCGGGACCGACGCATGATTGAGGGTGAGTACGACGCTTCACGTCGTTGGGATGTGGTCGAGGTTCTGGGCTCGGGATGGAAAGGCGACGAGATGAAGCACATGAAGCGTGCGCTGGTGTCACTGGCCGGGGTCTATCTGCTCTTCGCTGTCATTGGCCGGTTCGTGGAGGGCATGGGAGCCGTCGAGTGCGGTTGCGCCGACGATTGCTGGTGCAAGCGTCCAGTCCTGAGCACCTTCCGCTGGGTGTTCCCGTGGGGTCATCGCGGTCCATCACCTGCCGACTAAAGCGGCTGTGTCCGCCTAGGCCGCCTGTCCCGCCGATCCCGTCTCACGCACTCATATCGGCTGCATCCGCGCGCCAACCAAGATCGCCTTTAACACGCGACCTTCGGGGCACGATCGCGCTCGCAACGCGGTGCGAGTTCAGGCGGTCAACGCAACACTTCGGCTAGTGCTTC
>DATFRC010000101.1:0-33890 GCA_035263725.1 Jatrophihabitantaceae bacterium
GCCGGTGCCGGAGCTGCCGCACTCGGCGCCGCCGGCACTGCCGGCGCGGCACCTGCGTTCGTGGCGGGGCCCGCGAGTGGCGGCTCGCCAGGCGGTGCCGGCCGGTGGAACCCCGACCCGAACAGCCTGCAGTTCACTCTCGCGGTCATGCCGGACACTCAGTTCCTGTATTGGGGCACGCAGAACAGCATCGACTCCACGCCGCAAGAAGCATCGTTCCAGTACGTCATCGACAACAGTGGTGAGCAGTCCGGCGACAACATCGTCTTCATGGCGCACCTGGGTGATCTGACCCAGGACGCCGACGTATCGTCGTTCCAGCACGTCGACACGGCATTCAGCCGGCTGGACTCGAAGCGTGTCGCCTACAGCGTGCTGGCCGGCAACCATGACGTCAGCGGCGACGACACCCGCGGCTCCACGCCGTACTTGCAGACGATGGGCCCGCAGCGGTTCCGGCAATCCCCGACATTCGCCGACGCCGACCCGAGCGGGTACAACACCGCGCACATCTTCCAGGCGGCCGACCAGGAGTGGCTGCTGCTGGCGATGGACTGGCGGACGTCGGCGCAGGGCTTCGCATGGGCCAACCAGTTCATCGAGGACCACCGGAACCTGCCCGTGATCCTCACCACGCACGAGATGGTCGGCTCGACCTACGACGACAACGTCTACCCCTATCAGTCCGGCGACCCCGAGAACAACGCCGTGTTCTCCGGCTACGGGCAGCACGTGTGGGACGAACTGATCAACGACAACGACCAGGTGTTCCTGGCCATCAACGGCCACTTCTGGCCGCCGGGGCGCACCACGTCGCCCAACGCGGCGGGCAACGACGTGCACCTGCACATCACCAACTACCAAAACCGCTATTTCGGCGGTGCCGGGATGCTGCGGCTCTACCACTTCGACCTGTCCCGCAACATGATCGACGTCGAGACGATCGCGCCTTGGCTGCTGGCCATGCAACCGGAGCAGCGCAACGAGCTGGCGGCTCTGGAGGCGCGCCTGACGACCGCAACTGACTACTTCTCCATGCCGATCGACTTCCGGCAACGCTTCTCCGGCTTCATCCCGATCCCGGTCCGGCCCGGGCGCCCGCCCAGCAAGATGCTGGTGCCGGGCACGCTGGCGTACTGGCGCTTCGACGGTGGCGGCGCCAGCGGCACCCCGGTCACCGACGGTCAGGTCATCCGCGACCTGTCCGGCCATGGCAACGACCTGAGTCTGGCGCCCCGCGGGCCCGGCACCGCCGGTGACGCGCTCACCTGGTCCGACGACCACGCCCCCGACCAGCCCGGTCAGACGAGCCTGCGCTTCATCGGCGGAAAGAACCCGCTGCACGGTGCGTACCTGACCACCGGCCCGAACGCAGCGCTGAACGCCGAGACGTTCCCCCGTGGATACACCCTCGAGGTGTTCCTCAAGATCCCGCTGGACTGGGATTCCAACGACAACGGCTTCATGCCGGCGTTCAGCCGCCTGGGCAGGGCCGGCGATGCGGGCAAGACCGGCCGCAACACCGACCCGGACGAGTCGATCTGCGGGCTGTTCATCTCGAACAACGGCCGCGAGCCCCAGTTCAATTTCTACCCGCTGAGCCAGACCTTCCCGACGACCTGCTGGGGCCAGGGCCTGCCGGAGGAGCAGTGGTGGCACGTGGCCGTGGTCAACGACGGCAAGCGGACTCTCATGTACGTGAACAGCTCGATCGTCGTTGACAACCCGCTCACCCTCTCCACTGGTATCACCACGCTCGGCCTGCCGTGGCTATTGGGCGCGGACTTCTACGCCGGCGCCCTCGACCAGATCTTCCACGGCTGGATCGGCGACGTCCGCATCGTCAACCGCGCCCTGTCCACGGACGAGTTCATGACCGGCGGGTAAGGAGACGCCTGCTGGGAGGCCGGGATTTGCGGAGAGTGGAGACGAAGGGACTTGAACCCTCAACCCCCGCCTTGCAAAGGCGGTGCTCTGCCAGTTGAGCTACGTCCCCGCAGGATCAGCTTAGGACTGGGACTTCGCGGCGCCGTTTTTAGTTGCTTCCCGCCACAGCGTGGCATTGGCCTGGCCGGACGCTCGCTTTCGCGCCATGACGGCACCTCCGGCTACGGCGGCCACGAGCAACAACACCTTGAGCACGGGAGCACCTTTCGTTGGCGTGCGTGGGCCTGGGAGGACTTGAACCTCCGACTTCATCCTTATCAGGGATGCGCTCTAACCGCCTGAGCTACAGGCCCGCGGCACCGACGTGTCAGCTTACCGGCCCAGGATCGGCCGCTCCAATCACGCCTCACTCGCGCTCGGACAGGGTCACCTCGACGCCACCGACCAGGTCTGCGCACAGGTTGTAGACGACCGAGCCCACCGTGGACAGTGCGATGAACAGCACCATGTTGATCACGCCGATGATCGCCGATCCGCCGAACACGAGCCCTGGGGTGATCGGATTCTTCGAGTTGCTGCCGTTGATGGTGGTGACGGCGCTGTTGATGTGGTCGATCACGCCGGCGGCTTGCAGGATGCCGTAGAGCAAGCCGATCGTGATCAGCCATACGAAGAACAAGGCCACCGACAGCACGCAGGAGAACTTCAGTACTGTCCACGGGTTGATGTGCCGCAGTTGCAGCTTCGCCCGGCGCGGACCACGCGCCCGGGGCCCGCGGCGGCCTGACTGCCGACCCGCCGGCGGCGCGAATCCCGGCGGCGGACCCTGAGGCGGACCGAACGGCGGCCCCGGAGGCCCTGTGGGCGGTGCCATACCCGGCGGCAACGTCATGCCCGGTGGCGGGCCCATACCGGGCGGCAGCGTCATGCCCGGTGGCGGTCCCATGCCACCGGGAGGTAGGGCCGAGCCCGGGCCAGCGCCGATGTCCATCGTGGGATCACCGTAACCGGCCGGCGGGCCGGACGCGGTGATGTGCTGCTGCTCGAATACGGGCCGATACGCCCCGTCGAGCACCGGCGGGGGCCCGTCGTCGAACGGCGGCAGCGCCGTCGAGTTGGCCAAGGTCGCCGCGCCGAACCCGTCCTCGTCCGCCGGGGGCGGGGACGACGCGCCCGGAACACCGAACGACGTCCGAGGCCGGGTCTCGTCCTCGAAGTCAGGCGAGTTGCCGTTCGTCGAGGGCTCGTGCTCATCCGTCGGTGATGGAAAGGACTCGGTCGTTGCGAACGCCTCGCCCGGATAACGCGGGCTACTCATATCGCCGTACCGCTCACTAATCGCTCACTCCTGATCGTCCGGCTCGTCAGCGTTGCGGGCGATGGCGACGAGGTTGACGCCGTCGGGCAGGTTCATCAACCGCACGCCCATCGTCTGCCGTTGTGCCCGGCGGACCTCCGCGGCCTTCGTGCGGATGACCACGCCGTCGGACGTGATCGCGTAGATCTCGTCCTCGGGACGGACGGCGATGGCGCCGACCAGCCCACCTCGCGTGGACACGATACGCGCCGTCAGGACCCCCTTGCCGCCTCGGCCCTGCTGCGGGTACTCGTCGATCTTGGTCCGCTTGCCGTATCCGCCCTCGGTGGCGACCAGGATCTCCTGGTCCTCGCGCACCACCTGCATCGCGAGAAGCTCGTCGCTGTCGGTGAATCGCATGCCGATGACGCCGGACGTGGCGCGGCCCATCGGGCGCAGCGTGTCATCGTCCGCCTTGAACCGAATGGACATTGCCCGCCGGCTGACCAGCAGCAGGTCGTCGTCGGGCGAGATCAGCGCGGCGCCGATCAGCTCGTCATCGTCGCGCAGGTTGATGGCGATGACGCCGCCTGCGCGGTTCGAGTCGAAGTCGGTCAGCTTCGTCTTCTTCACCAGGCCGGCCTTGGTGGCCAGCACCAGGTACGGCGCTACCTCGTAGTTGCGGATCGCGATGACCGACGCGATCCGTTCGTCCGGCCGGAACGCCAGCAGATTGGCTACATGCTGACCGCGCGCATTGCGGTTCGCTTCGGGCAACTCGTACGCCTTGACCCGATACACCTGGCCTTTGTTGGTGAAGAACAGAATCCAGTCGTGCGTCGAGCTGACGAAGAAGTGCTCGACGATGTCGTCGGTCTTGAGGCCTGCCCCCTGCACGCCCTTGCCGCCTCGGCGCTGCGCCCGGTACAGGTCGGTCTTGGTGCGCTTGGCGTAGCCGGTCCGGGTGATCGTGACTACGACGTCCTCGTCAGCGATGAGGTCCTCGACGCTGACGTCGCCGTCATACGGGACGAGCCGCGTGCGCCGCTCGTCGCCGTACTTGTCGACGATCTCGCTCAGCTCGTCGCGGACGATCGCGCGCTGCCGCCCCGGCTTGGCCAGGATGTCGTTGTAGTCGTCGATCTGGGCAGCGATCTCGTCGTGCTCGTCGATGATCCGCTGCCGTTCTAAGGCAGCCAGCCTGCGCAGTTGCATGTCGAGGATGGCGGTGGCCTGGATGTCGTCGATCTCGAGCAGCTGCATCAGGCCGGTCTTCGCCTCGTCGGCCGAGGGGGAGTTACGGATGAGCGTGATCACCGCATCCAGCTGATCGAGTGCCTTGAGCAGCCCGCGCAGCACGTGGATGCGCTCCTCGGCCTTGCCCAGCAAGTAGCGCGTCCGCCGGACTATGACCTCGACCTGGTGGTCGACGTAGTGGCTGACGAACTGGTCGAGGCGAAGCGTCCGGGGCACTCCGTCGACGATCGCCAGCATGTTGGCGCCGAACGTCGTCTGGAGCTGGGTGTGCTTGAACAGGTTGTTCAGCACGACCTTGGCGACGGCATCGCGTTTGAGGGTGACGACGATGCGCATGCCGATGCGATCAGACGATTCGTCGTTGATGTCAGCGATGCCGGGGACCTTGCCGTCCTTGGCCAGCTGGGCGATCGACTCGACGAGGTTGTCCGGGTTGACCTGGTAGGGCAGCTCGGTCGCAACAAGGATGGTCCGGCCGCGGACGTCCTCCTCGACGTTGACGACGGCACGCATCCGGATTGCGCCGCGACCCGTGCGATAGGCCTCCTCGATACCGTCACGGCCGAGGATCAGGCCGCGGGTCGGGAAGTCGGGGCCGGGGATGAGTTCGATGAGCTTGTTCCGGAGCTCCTCGGACGTGGCATCCGGGTGGTCCAGCGCCCAGGTGACACCGGCCGCGACCTCGCGCAGGTTGTGCGGCGGGATGCGGGTGGCCATGCCCACCGCGATGCCCTCCGAGCCGTTCACCAGCAGGTTCGGGAACCGCGCCGGCAGAATCACCGGCTCCTGGGTGTTGCCTGCGTAATTGGGAACGAAGTCGACGGTTTCCTTGTCGATGTCGGCCAGCATGTGCATGGCCAGCGGCGCCAGGCGGCACTCGGTGTACCGGTAAGCCGCCGCCGGGTCGTTCCCGGGCGACCCGAAGTTGCCCTGCGGATCGATCATCGGGTACCGCAGCGACCACGGCTGGGCCATCCGGACCAGGGCGTCGTAGAGCGCGGTGTCTCCGTGCGGGTGGTAGTTGCCCATCACGTCACCGACGACGCGGCCGCACTTGACGAAGTTGCGATCCGGGCGGAACCCGGAGTCGTACATCCCGTACAGGATCTTGCGGTGTACCGGCTTGAGCCCGTCACGGACGTCGGGTAGCGCCCGCCCAATGATCACCGACATGGCGTAGTCGATGTAGCTGCGCTGCATCTCCGCCTGGATGTCGACGGGCTCGATGCGATCGAACCCTGTCGTTTCTGTCATGGATCAGGCTGCCTTTCCGAAGGTAACCACGGGGCGATGAGCGCTCGCGCGAAAAGCAGCGCCCGCGCGCCCGGAGGGCTTGCGCCGGCCTGACGGATTCACCCCGAGCGGAGCAAGTGGGTAGAGCCGGCGGGCCATTGGGGCGCTAGATATCAAGGAAGCGGACATCGTGAGCGTTTCGGACGATGAACGAGCGCCGCGCCTCGACGTCCTCGCCCATCAGCACGCTGAACAACTCGTCCGCCGTCGCCGCGTCGTCGAGGGTGACCAGTCGCAGGATGCGCCGGGCCGGGTCCATCGTGGTCTCCCACAGTTCCTTGGCGTTCATCTCGCCGAGCCCCTTGTACCGCTGCAGCGGCTCATCCTTGGGCAGCCGGCGGCCCGCCTCCAGGCCGGCCTTGACCAGCCCGTCCTTCTCCTTCTCGGTGTACGCGTACTCCGGGTCGGACTTCAGCCACTTGATCTTGTAGAGCGGCGGCGCGGCCAGGTACACGTGCCCGTTCTCGATGAGCGGGCGCATGAAGCGGAACAGCAGCGTCAGCAGCAGCGTGGTGATGTGCTGGCCGTCGACGTCGGCGTCGGCCATCAGGATGATCTTGTGGTAACGCAGCTTGCTGATGTCGAAGTCCTCGTGGATGCCGGTGCCCAGCGCCGTGATCAGCGACTGCACCTCGGTGTTCTTCAGCACTCGGTCGATGCGTGCCTTCTCCACGTTGATGATCTTGCCGCGGATCGGCAGGATCGCCTGGAACATGGAGTCGCGGCACGACTTGGCCGAGCCACCCGCCGAGTCGCCCTCGACGATGTACAGCTCGCTCTCGGCCGGGTCGGTCGAGCGGCAGTCCGAGAGTTTCCCCGGCATACCCATCGTGTCGAGAGCGTTCTTGCGAGCGAGTCGCCGCGCCTGCTGTGCGGCCTTACGTGCCCGCGCGGCCTGGGACGCCTTCGTGACGACGATCTTGGCTTCGCCCGGATTGCGGTCGAACCAGTCGGCGAGCCAGTCGTTGCACACCTTCTGTACGAACGACTTCGCCTCTGAATTGCCGAGCTTGGTCTTGGTCTGCCCTTCGAACTGCGGCTCGGCGAGCTTCACCGACACGATCGCGGCGAGCCCTTCGCGGATGTCGTCGCCGGTGAGCCGATCCTCACGCGTGTCCTTGATGATCTTCTTGTCGATGCCCCACTTGTTCACCACGCTGGTCAGCGCGGTGCGGAAGCCCTCCTCGTGGGTGCCGCCCTCGTGCGTGTTGATCGTGTTCGCGAACGTGTAGACGCTCTCCGAGTACGTCTCGTTCCACTGCATGGCGACCTCGACGGACATGCGGTAGCGCCCGTCCTCGCGATAGTCGTCGCTGAAGGAGATCACCGACTTGTGGATCGGGCTCTTCGTCGCGTTGAGGTGCCTGACGAAGTCGGCGATGCCGCCGGCGTAGTGGTACGTGACCTCGTTGGGGCCGCCCTCGGTGTTGCCCTGGTCGTCAGGGACGCCGGGGCGCTCGTCGCGCAGCACGATGGTCAGGCCCTTGTTGAGGAACGCCATCTCCTGCAGGCGGCGGCTGATCGTCTCGAACGAGTACGTCGTGGTCTCGAAGATCGCCGGATCGGCCCAGAACGTGACAGACGAGCCGGTTCTGCGGCTCTTGCCGACGCGCTGCAGCGGTGCGGCCGGCTTCTGCGACCGGTACGGCTGGAACCACTCGTAGCCATCACGCCAGATGGTCAACTCAAGGTTCGTCGACAGTGCGTTCACGACGGACACGCCAACGCCGTGCAGGCCGCCGGACACCGCATAGGCCTTGCCGCCGAACTTCCCGCCGGCGTGCAGCATCGTCAAGATCACTTCAGGAGTGGGTCGTTTCTGAGTGGGATGCATGTCCGTCGGGTAACCGCGGCCGTTGTCGACCACGCGAACCCCGCCGTCAGCCAGCAGCGTCACCTCGATGCGGTCGGCATAGCCGGCCAGCGCCTCGTCGACCGCGTTGTCGACGACCTCCCAGACCAGGTGATGTAGCCCGCGCTCCGAAGTCGACCCGATGTACATGCTCGGGCGCTTGCGGACCGCTTCGAGTCCTTCGAGGACGGTGATGTCGCTGCCGGTGTAGTTCGATTTGCCGTTCCTGGACGCACTGGCCACCGACGCGACTCCTTAGTACAGATTTAGACCATAAACAGGGGTTGGCACTACGCCGACTCGACTCGACAGAGCACCGACCCCATATCGACACTTCATTCTAGTGCATGGAGGCATCAGATCGCCCGTGCGACGCATCCTGTCGCGCACACAGAGCGCCGCGTAGCCAGGGGGTCACGGGATCCCACGTGCCCCGGGGGGTGCCGAGGCTACGCGGTCATCTCAGCGCGAAACCATGGACCGCCGGTCAGCCGTAGGTGTCCCTCGGTCCACGCCCGCCGGACACCGACCACGCGCCGTGCTTCCAACTCGGGCCGACCGGACCGGTTATGGATAGTCGGGTCACCACCTGCGGGCCGAGCTCGGCGACAAGGCGGCTGAGCACCGCGCCGGCGAGCAGCCGGAGTTGGGTCGCCCACGCCGTCGATTCGGCGGCGAGCCGGAGTTCGCCGTCGCGCAGGCTCATCGGCCGGCAGTGCGCCGCGATCTCGGCGCCGACCAGCGAGGACCAGTCGGTGAAGACGCGAGCTTCGGCGACCGATCGTTCCCAACCGCGCTCGGCGAATAGCCCGGCTGCGACCCGGCCGATAGGCTGCGGGTCGCGTTCGTCGGGGCGCGAACCGGAGTAGCCACCCTCGCGGCGGCCTCCGGATGGCCGGCGGCGAATTGAACGAGACATACGTTGTGCGCCGGACAGAGCACTCTGTGCCAGATCCGTCGCAGGTTTAGCCACGGATGGTGAGGGGTCATCCACAGGTATCGGGGGTTTTCCACTGTCCACTGTGGACAACGGTGTGACCTGCGTCTCATTTGACCTGAAGTTATCGGACACGGCGGACCTCCCCGTCGTGGACGTCGAAGCGGCCACCGGCCAGCGAATCGGGGACGTCGGAGGCGACAGCCGCGGTGATGATCGCTTGCTCGGCCTTTCCGGCGACGAGGGCGAGCTGGTCACGTCTGCCAGTGTCCAGCTCGGCGAACACGTCGTCGAGAATCAGCACCGGCTCGAGCCCGTCGTCGCGCAGCAGCTCGTACCCGCCCAGCCGCAGTGCCACCGCCGTCGACCACGACTCGCCGTGGCTAGCGTAGCCGCGCACCGGCGTGTCGCCGAGTGTCAGCGCCAGCTCGTCGCGATGCGGACCGACCAGGTTTACGCCTCGCTCGAGCTCGTGGGTACGGACCCGGGCCAGCTCGGACAGCAGCGCCGCCTCGAACACGCTGGTATCGCGCTGTTCGGGCAGCGTCATCGCTGTGACGTATGACAACCCCAATGGCACGCTCGCCGGCGCCACCTGGGCATACGCGGCTGCGACGTGGGGCCGCAGTGCGTCGACCAGATCCAGCCGGGCGACGAGCAGTTGGGCACCGTGTGCGGCAAGGTGGCCGTCCCAGACGTCGAGGGTGCGTAGGTCGCCGCTGCCACCAGTGCGGCGGGCCGCTCCCGCCGACTTGAGCAGGGTTGCGCGCTGCTTCAGCACCCGCTCGTAGTCGGCGCGCACACCCGCCAGCCGCGGGGTGCGTTGCACCAGCAGGTCGTCAAGGAAGCGGCGTCGCTCGCCGGGATCTCCGCGCACGACGGCAAGGTCTTCCGGCGCAAATGTCACCACACGCAGCACGCCCAGGATCTCGCGCGGCCGGGGCACCGGGGCACCGTTCAGCCGTGCTCGGTTGGCTCGTCCGGGCGTGATCTCGACCTCGACACGCAGCTCGCGACCGCCTGATATCACGGCGGCGCGGGCGATGGCCCGCTCGGCGCCCACACGCACCAGCGGCGCGTCGGTCGGCACCCGGTAGCTACCCAGGGTGGCCAGGTACCCGATCGCCTCGACGAGATTGGTCTTGCCCTGGCCGTTCGCGCCGACCAGCACCATCGGGCCCGGCTCGAAAGCCACCTCGGCGCTGGCCCAGCTGCGGAAGTCGGCGACCGACAAATGCCGTATGAACATCAGCGTGCGGCGACCACGAGAAGCGCAAGCACCGGTGCGATGAGCGCTCGCGCGAAGAGCCCGTCGGCCGCGACGCGGGCCGAGTGAAGCGAAGGCTCGGATCTCCGACGGACCCGAGCGCCAGCGAGCGGTCCACGAGGAGATCCGAATCCGGCGAATGTCATCGTTACCTGGGCAGTCTCATCGGCATGATCAGGTAGTAGTACTCGTCGTCCGACTCGGCGGGCCGCAGTACCGTCGGCTTGTTCGCAGACGGGAACAACAGCTTGGCTGTAGACGTGTCGAGGACGCCCAGCCCGTCGAGCAAGAACGACGCGTTGAACGCGATCGTCAGTGGCTCGCCCTCGAAGCGCATCTCAAGGTGTTCCTCGGCGCGCCCCTCCTCGTCACCACCGGCGGTGAGGTTCACGCCGCCCGCTTCAAATTCCAGTCGCACCGGGGTGCTGCGGTCGGCGAGCAGCGCCACGCGCTTGACCGCCTCGATGAACGGCACCACCTCGACCTCGGCCGTCGATGCCCATTCGGTCGGCAGGAGCGTGCGGTACGGCGGAAACTGCGGATCCAGCAGCCGAGTGGTGGCCCGGCTGGCGCGTCCGCCGGTCATGCCGGTAAACCCGATGATGCCGTCGCCGGCGCCGGCCGACACCGAAAGCGCGATCGTCAACTCGTCGCTGTGCGCCAAGCTCTTGGCGGCGTCGGCAAGCGTGCGAGCCGGCACCACAACCTGCGCCGACGCCTCCGCCGGGTTGGACGGGCTCCACGCCAGCTCGCGCACCGCCAAGCGGTACTTGTCCGTCGCGGCGAACGTGAGCTTCTCACCCTCGATCTCCAGCCGTACGCCGGTGAGCATCGGCAACGTGTCGTCACGTCCCGCCGCAACGGCCACCTGTCCGACGGCCGTAGCGAAAGCCGTGGCGTTCACGGTGCCCGCGGTGGTGGGCATCTGCGGCAGCTTCGGGTAGTCCTCGACCGGCATCGTCGGCAGCGTGAACCGCGCCGTACCGCACGCGATGGTCAGGCGGGCACCCTCGACGGCGACGTCGACCGGGTGCGGCGGTAAAGCCCGGGAAATGTCGGCGAGCAGCCGGCCGGACACGAGTGCGGTACCTGGTGTCGACGCGCTGACCTCGATATCGACCTGAGTCGACGCCTCGAGGTCGAAGCCTGAGATCGAGAGCGTCGAGTCGGTTACGTCCAGGAGCAGGCCGGCGAGCACGGGGATAGTGGGGCGCGCCGTCAGGCTCCGGGCCGCCCAGGTCACGGCGTCGGCCAACGCTTCGCGTTCGACCCGGAATTTCATGGCGCCTCCAGTTCTTGGTATTCACCCTCTTGGAAGAGCATCTTCCGTTGTCGTAGTCGCAACTGTGGATTCTGGGGACAACGGCTTGGTGCCCAGTAAACACGCGGGGTGTGACTGTGCACGATAGCCGTGGACAAGGCGGCTCGGTGTGCCGCCGGCTCGTGGACACGCGAGTTGTCCCGGCCGTCGTCCACAATGCACTGCGTCAGCCCACAGCGATACCCACAACGTGTGCATAGCGTTCTTCAGGCGCGCGCTCGGGCCTTGATGCGACTGGTCAGCTCGGCAACCTGGTTGAACACCGACAGCCGCTCCGTCATCAGACTGCGCACCTTCCGGTCTGCGTGCATAACGGTGGTGTGATCGCGGCCGCCGAACGTCTGACCAATCTTGGGCAACGACAATTCGGTGAGCTCGCGACACAGGTACATCGCGATCTGCCGGGCGTTGACGAGTACCCGGCTGCGCGAACTGCTGGTCAGATCGTCGATCGAGACCGAGAAGTACTCGGCAATCACCGCCATGATGTGGGCCGCGGTGATCTCGGGACTGTCCGACTCGCTGATCAGGTCCTTGAGGACGATCTCGGCGAGCTGCATCTCCACGTCCTGCTTGTTCAGGCTGGCGAACGCGGTGACCCGGATCAGAGCGCCCTCGAGTTCACGAATGTTGCTCTGGATCTTGGTGGCGATGAACTCGAGCACCTCGGGCGGTGGGCTCATCCCCTCCTGTGACGCCTTCTTGCGAAGGATGGCGATGCGCGTTTCGAGATCCGGGACCTGCACATCGGTGATCAGGCCCCACTCGAAGCGGGTTCGCAGTCGATCCTCCAGTGTCGACAACTGCCGTGGCGGCCGGTCGGAGCTGATCACGATCTGCTTGTTCGCGTTGTGCAGCGTGTTGAAGGTATGGAAGAACTCCTCCTGCGTGCGCTCGGCGCGCTCCAGGAACTGGATGTCGTCGATGAGCAGCAGGTCTTGGCTGCGGTAGCGGCCTTGGAAGGCCTGCATCTTGTCGTCACGCAACGAGTTGATGAAGTCGTTCGTGAATTCCTCACTGGAGACGTAACGCACCTTGATGCCGGGGAACAGTCGCTGGGCGTAGTGGCCGATAGCGTGCAGCAGGTGTGTCTTGCCCAGCCCGGAGTCGCCGTAGACGAACAGCGGGTTGTAGGCCTTCGCCGGCGCTTCGGCAACCGCGACGGCGGCGGCGTGGGTGAACCGATTGCTCGAGCCGATGACGAACGTCTCGAAGGTGTACTTGGGGTTCAACCGCGCCTCGCGGTCGCTGGCCCGGCTCGCATCGCCGTTGACCAGCGCGGACGCTGCTCGGCTGGTACCCGTCCAGTCATCGAAACGGACGTCCGTAGGTTCCGCATGTGGCGGATCGGCTTCGATGCTCCGCTCGACGGGCTGTTCGTCGCTGTGCTGAACGGTGACGGCGACGCGTATCTCGCGGCCGAGCTCGTCCGACAACGCCGTGGCGATGAGCGGGCGGAGCCGGTTCTCCAAGTAGTCCTTGGCGAACTCGTTCGGGGCGGCGAGCAGTGCGGTGTCCTCTACCAGTCCGAGCGGACGGGTAAGTCCAATCCAGGCTCGATGGTGCGGTCGAATTGTGTCGTCATCGAGTCGCCCGATGGCGCGTGCCCACACTTCGCCGAGGTCGGTGCTGTCGTCCACTAGTCGAGTCCATCCCCCACGTGCGAAAGCTGCTACCGGTGGTCGGTGTTCGACCATCTCATGCGCACTGATGCCCAGCACGCCGACCGGGGGCGAATCGGCACGACGCCAGATGCACAGTCCACACCGCTGTCCACAGCCTGTGGAGAGCGCACGTCCTGCAAGGTGCTGCGTTTTCGGATCGCGTTCGCACCGGCGTGCGCCACGCATCGGCGAGTGGCACGGGCAGAAAAAATAACAGCGTGCGCCGAAGGCCACAACACTACGCGGCGTGTCGCTACATATCGAAATGGGTTACACACGCTATGGTGAGCGTTCTGCGATCACGGCAGGGCACTTGGCCCGAAGCGGTGCACGTCCGGTACCGTAGAGCGGTCCGAGCGGACGCCAGCTTGTGCTGCGCACAAACCGTGCCGGACCCCGAATCTCGGTAACAACAGACATTGATGGAGCCTTACCGTGAGCAAGCGGACTTTCCAGCCGAACAACCGCCGGCGTGCGAAGACGCACGGCTTCCGCTTGCGGATGCGCACCCGTGCCGGCCGGGCGATCATCACCGCTCGGCGCCGCAAGGGTCGCGAGAAGCTGTCGGCATAAGCGGTCTGGTATTCCGTGTTGCCGCAGGCTTTTCGGATGCGGCGGTCTGACGAGTTCACGTCGGTCGTCCGGGCTGGAGCGCGCACTCGGCGCGGGACCCTGGTGGTTCATTTCCAGCCGAATCTTGCTGATGATGCTGCGCCGCGGGTGGGCCTGATCGTCGGCAAGTCGGTCGGAGGCAGCGTCGTACGGCATCGCGTCGCCCGTCGATTGCGCGCCCAGATGGCGGGCTGGCTCTCGGCATTACCGCGTGGCTCCGGCGTCGTGGTACGGGCGTTGCCGTCCGCCGCGACGGCGACCTCGGCACAGTTGGCCGGCAACCTGGACGCTGCGTTGCGCTGGCTGGTCGTTGATGCAGATGGCCGGCACGGCGATGAGCGCGTGCGCTCCGCTGACCCGGGCGGGGTTGTGGAAGCTAGCGCCAAGCGTGACGTGGGGCCGTTGAGCCGCGTGGCGTTGGGTGCAATCCGCGGCTGGCAGGTCTTCGTGAGCTCGTGGCGTCCACGGTCGTGCCGGTTCACGCCCTCGTGCAGCGCGTACGCCATGATCGCGATCGAGCGATTCGGGCTCGGGCGCGGCAGTTACCTCGCCGTGCGGCGGCTACTACGCTGCCACCCTTGGCATCGCGGTGGGCACGACCCGGTACCCCCGGTCGTTGCCGGTTCGGTACCCACGTCCGTCCCAGCCAGTTCCTAGGAGACGCGTTCCGTGCTCGACTTCCTGTACACAGCGGTCTCCTGGGTGCTGCTGCGGTGGCATTCGCTGTTCACGGCCATCGGCATCGACAAGGACAGCGGCCTGAACTGGGCGCTCTCGATCGTGTTCCTGGTGATCACCGCCCGCGTGCTGATGTTCCGGTTCTTCGTCAAGCAAGTGCACTACCAGCGCAAGATGCAACAGATGCAGCCGCGCATCCAGAAGCTGCGGGAGAAGTACAAGAACGACCGGGCGACGCTGCAGCAGGAAATGATGAAGCTGCAGCAGGAGGAGGGGTTCAACCCCATCTCCGGATGCCTGCCGATGCTGCTGCAGATCCCGATCTTCATCGCGCTGTACCACGTGCTGCGTCACTTGGCGAATTCGGTCCACCTGCCGCCAGGTGACCCGAAGCTAACGCTCTACTCGTTCACCGAGTCCGAAACGTACAGCGCGGCCAGGGCAAAGCTGTTCGGGGCGCCACTGGCGGCGTCGCTGCGCGACAGTGCCGAGAAGATCGTCCAGTTGGGCGGCGACGTCACCAGCACCCGCGTCGTCATCATCGTGCTGGTGTTGGTCAGCTCAGCGGCCACGTTCTACACGCAGATCCTGGTGCGTCGTGGGCAGGCAACCGTACCGGAGGGTACGGCGGCCACGGTGCAGCGGATCATGCTGTACTTCATCCCGCTCAGCGTGTTGTTCTCCGGCTTGATCTTCCCGCTGGGTGTGCTGTTGTACTGGTTCACAAGCAACACCTGGACGCTGGGCCAGCAGGCGTACATCAACAAGTTCCATCCGCATACCGAACCCGAGAAGACGCCGGTCGGAGAAGTGGGCAAGGCGCTTGCCCCGAAACCCGGGCAGAAGCCGGTGCGTCCGGACCGGACGATCCCTGTCAAGCCCGCTGAGCCCGTTGAGGACAAGACCCCCCCTGCGCCGCGTACCTCGACGCCACGGCCGGGCGCTCGTCCGAACCGCGGCCCGAACCGGCCCGGCGGCAAACGGCCGAGCCAAGCGAAGAAACGCCGCTAGGAGGACTTTGTGAGCGACCTCGACGTCTCGCCCGATACTGCGTCGGCCGAGACAGTTGCCGATAGCGATCTGCTGGTGCGCGAGGGCGACATCGCCGCCGATTACCTGGAGCGGTTGCTCGACATCATTGACTACGACGGTGACATCGACCTCGACGTGGAGAACGGCCGGGCGATCGTTGCGATCGTCGGCTCGGATCTGCAGCCGCTCGTGGGCCGCAACGGCGACACACTTGACGCGCTGCAGGAATTGACGCGTCTGGCGGTACAGCAGCAGACGGGTGAGCGCAGCCGGTTGATGCTCGACGTGAGCGGCCACCGGGCGGCGCGCCGGGTGGAGTTGAGCCAGCTGGCGGAGCGCACCGCCAGAGAGGTGCTCGAGTCCGGGGAGCCTGTGAAGCTGGCACCGATGAACCCGTTCGAGCGCAAGGTGGTCCACGACGCGGTTGCGACGATCGACGGGGTCCGCAGCGAGTCGGAGGGTGAGGAACCGGAGCGCAGGGTTGTCGTGCTCGTCGAGCAGTGACATGTGCGCCTGACCGGTTGTGACGGCCGCAACTTCACTGCCAGCTCCGCCGGCGGCTGCGTCCCAGGTCTTCGGTGAACGGTTGCCGCTGGCGGTAGCGTTCGGGCAACGGCTTGCGACGGACGGGATGCTCCGCGGGCTGCTCGGCCCGCGTGAAGTTCCCCGGCTCTGGGAACGGCACCTGCTCAACAGCGCCGTGGTCACCGAGCTTGTGCCGGCGAGTGCCCGGGTCGTCGACGTCGGGAGCGGGGCCGGGCTGCCAGGGATTGCGATGGCGTGCCGCCGCGCCGACCTGAGGGTCGACTTGGTCGAGTCGCTGACGCGGCGTGTGGCGTTCCTCGAGGAGGTCGTGGCGGCGTTGGGGCTGGACGAGACGGTGCGAGTCGTGCATGGTCGAGCCGAAGACCCGACGGTGCGCGCGGCAGTGGGCGAAGCCGAATGGGTTACCGCCCGTGCAGTGGCGCCGCTGGAGCGGTTGGTGAGATGGTGCGTGCCGTTGCTGCGACCGGGTGGCACGCTGCTGGCGATCAAGGGCGAGCAGGCGGACGTCGAGGTGGAACGGGTTCGTGCCAGTATGGGGGTGGATGTGTCGGTCGTCCGATGTGGGGTGGGCACCCTGGACACGCCGGTGACCGTGGTTGCGGTTCGACGGTCACCGGCGCGCCACGGGGGAGACTGAGGCACAGCGTGCAAGCGAGTGGTAAGGCAAGGCGAATGAGCAGCCCGCCGCAGGGCGTCGACCCACCGGAGGTTTCACGTGAAACGGAAGGCCTCGATGTTTCACGTGAAACTTGGTCCGACTCGCCGATCGCCCGTGAAGCGATGCAGGCGCTGCAGGTGCTGAACGTGCGTCAGGAGCGCTGGCCACGTCCAGCTACGACGCGCGTCATCACCGTCGCCAATCAAAAAGGCGGCGTCGGCAAGACGACGACCGCGGTCAACCTGGCAGCAGCGCTCGCTCTGCATGGGCTACGCGTATTGGTCGTCGATCTCGACCCGCAAGGCAACGCCAGCACCGCTCTGAACATCGACCATTCGGTCGGCGTGCGATCGAGTTATGACGTGCTATTGGACGGTCGGCCGCTTGCCGAGGCCGTGGTACCCGTCGAGGTCGCAGACACGCTTGCGTGTGTGCCCGCCACCCTCGACTTGGCCGGCGCCGAATTAGAACTCTCATCCCAGGTGGCTCGTGAGTACCGGCTGCAACGCGCCGTCAGCGCGTACCTGGCGCAGCCATCGTCAGCCGAGCTGGACTACCTGCTCATCGACTGCCCGCCCTCGCTCGGCCTGCTCACCCTGAACGCCCTGGTGGCGGCACGCGAAGTCTTGATCCCGATTCAATGCGAGTACTACGCGCTTGAGGGGTTGGCGCAGTTGCTCAGCACAATCGAGATGGTGCAGTCGTACCTCAACAAGACGCTCACGATCACCACCGTGCTACTCACGATGTACGACAGCCGAACCCGGCTCGCCGACCAGGTCGCCGCCGAGGTACGCAGCCACTTTGGAGAGCTCGTGATCGAGTCGGTCATCCCCCGTAACGTGCGAGTGTCCGAAGCACCAGGTTTCGGGCAGACCGTCATGACATACGACGCAGGCTCGCGTGGCGCGATCGGCTATCTCCAGGCCGCGCGCGAACTCGCCGAACGAGGCCGCGACACGAACCGCCAGGAGGCGAGCGATGAGCAAGACGCGCGTGGGTGGGCTGGGCAGGGGCCTCGGCGCTCTGATCCCGACCGCGCCGAGCCGGCAACCTGACGGGTCGTTCGCAGGCACGGCGGTGCCCCGGCCGTCCGACGGCCTACTGCCGGTACCGGGAGCAGTGTTCACCGACCTCCCGGTAGGCACTATCGCGCGCAATCCGCGCCAGCCACGCCAGGTGTTCGACGAGGAGGCGCTCGCCGAGCTCACTCACTCGATTCGAGAGTTCGGCATGCTCCAGCCGGTGGTCGTGCGTCGGCGCGACGACGGCTACGAGTTGGTCATGGGCGAGCGCCGGCTGCGCGCCGCCTTGGCAGCCGGTCTGGCCACCGTTCCCGCGATCATTCGGGACACCGACGACGACGCGATGCTGCGTGATGCCTTGCTGGAGAACGTCCATCGTGTCTCGCTGAATCCACTCGAGGAGGCGGCGGCCTATCAGCAGCTGCTCGACGAGTTCGCGACGACGCATGAGGAGCTCGCCCGGCGTATCGGGCGCAGTCGCCCGCAGATCACGAACACGATCCGGCTGCTCAATCTGCCGGTCCCGGTGCAGCGCCGCGTCGCCGCCGGCGTGTTGTCAGCAGGTCACGCACGCGCACTGCTCAGCATCGACCAACCGGAGGCGCAGGAAGAACTCGCCGGCCGGATCGTCGCCGAGGGACTGTCCGTGCGGGCCACAGAGGAGTTGGCCGCACTGCATGCCCGCGGGCACGCCGACAAGACGCGCGCTCGAAAACAAGCCGCACCGCACATGGTTGCCCCCGGACTGGCTGACCTGGCCGACAGGCTTTCCGACAAACTTGACACCCACGTCCGCGTCGAACTGGGCCGCCGTAAGGGCAAGATCACCGTCGAGTTCGCCTCGGTGGACGATCTGGAGCGCATCGTCTCGATGATCGCTCCGGACATTCAGCGCTGAGCGCTCGCAGCACGAGGGATCAGAACGAGCCGTACGCCACGACCTCCGACAGCGGGCGCCGGCCGCGTCGTAGCGACGGAGAGCGGCGATCTTGTGCGCGGTAGCCGAGGCTGATCGCCCCGATCGGCGTGAGCCGCTCCGGCACGGCGAACGCCTTGCGCAACGCAGCCCAGTGCTCCTCCGGTATCCCGAAGAAACATGCAGCCAGCCCGCGATCAACGGCGCCGAGAAGTATGAGCAGCGCGGCCATGCCGGTGTCGATGTGCCAGTAGGGCACCGGCCAGCGTGACTCGTCCCGGTCGGCCCAGCCCTTGTCCGGCTCCGCGTACCGGTCGAGGTAGACCTTCTTGTCGGAGAACACGACAACCAGAACCGGAGCGGTACGCATGCCGGCAAGCCAGGGATCCGGGACCCCGCGCGGGTCCGTTGCGGTCCAGAACGCTTCCCGCTCTGCATCCGACTGCAACACGAGGAATCGCCAGCCCTGGCTGAACCCCGCTGACGGCGCATGTGTCGCATGCTCGAGCAGCTCATTCACCACGGCACGCGCAACTGGACGGGTCGGGTCGTAGGCACGGACCATCCGGCGGCGGCGCACTACGTCGCTGAACTCCACTAGCGGTTCCCTCCACGAGCGCTGCTCATGCCCCTATCCAACCGGCTTGTGCGATCGTTGTGCAGTGGATCTGACCCAGTCACGCAAACTCGAGAACGTCCTCTACGACATCCGCGGCCCGGTGCTCGAAGAAGCGAAGCGACTCGAGGAAGAAGGCCGCCGGATCATCAAGCTGAACATCGGCAACCCGGCCCCGTTCGGCTTCGATGCGCCCGAGGAGGTCCTTGTCGACGTCATCCGCAACCTGCCCGCATCGCAGGGCTACTCCGACTCGCAGGGCCTGCTGTCCGCGCGGACCGCCATTGTGCAGCACTATCAGCAGCGTGGCATCGGAGGCGTCACCGTCGATGACGTGTGGCTCGGCAACGGGGTCAGCGAGCTGATCCAGATCTCGTTGCAGGCGATGCTTGACGACGGTGACGAGGTGCTCATCCCGGCACCTGACTATCCACTGTGGACAGCAGCCACCAGCCTGTCGGGCGGACGCGCGGTACATTACCTTTGCGACGAGGAAGACGGCTGGCTGCCTGATCTGGACGACCTTGAAGCGAAGATCTCCCCACGCAGCAAGGCAATCGTCGTCATCAACCCCAACAACCCAACTGGCGCGGTATACCCACATGGGGTATTACAAGGAATTGCCGAGTTGGCTCGCCGGCATCGGCTGGTCGTTATGGCTGACGAGATCTACGACAAGATCCTCTACGACGACGCCACGCACATCCCGTTCTCGGCGATCGCCCCGGACGTGTTCACGCTGACGTTCAACGGGCTCTCCAAGGCGTACCGGCTCGCCGGGTTCCGCAGCGCCTGGATGCTGGTCACCGGCCCGAAACGACACGCCGCGAGCTACCTCGAGGGCATAACGATGCTTGCCAACATGCGGCTGTGCGCGAACGTCCCGGCGCAGCACGCGATCCAAACCGCGCTCGGCGGCCAGCAGAGCATTCATGACCTGGTGCTGCCGGGCGGGCGGCTGCGCGACCAGCGTGACGCCGCGATGGCCGCGCTGAAGGCGATCCCCGGCGTGACGTGCGTGCAGCCGCGGGGCGCCCTTTACGTGTTCCCGCGGCTCGATCCGACCGTGTACCCGATCGAGGACGACCAGGACTTCGTGCTGCAACTGCTGCGCGAGCAGCACGTGCTCGTCGTCCAAGGGACCGGCTTCAACTGGCCGCGTCCCGACCACCTGCGCATCGTCACGCTCCCCCGCGCCGACGACCTGACCGAGGCCATCGGCCGCATCGGACTGTTCCTCGCAGATTTGGCTTAGTCGCGCACCTGACGCGAGTGAGCGCAGAATCGGATCGTGGCCCGCCGGCTGGCGAACATTACGCTCGACAACCTCGACGACTTGCCGTCGCAATGTCGCCGCTGTGTTTTCTGGGAGCTGGACCCCGTGGCCGGCGAGCGCGCCGAGCAGACCGGCGGCACGGAGCTCGAGAAAGAGGCCTGGATCTCCGACACGCTGCTCGAGTGGGGCAGCTGCGGCAAGATCGCGTACGTCGATGATGTCGCTGCGGGATACGTGTTGTTTGCGCCACCGGCCTACGTGCCGCGTTCGGTGGCGTTCGCGACCTCACCGGTCAGCCCGGACGCCGTACTGCTGATGACGGCGCGGCTACTGCCGGCGTTTCGGGGCCGCGGCCTCGGCCGAGTGCTCGTCCAGGCGGTTGCCGGCGACGTTGCCCGGCGTGGGCTGAAGGCGATCGAGGCCTTCGGGACCCACGATTCGGGCGGCTCTTGCGTACTGCCGGCCGACTACCTGCTCGCGGTCGGCTTCAAGACCGTGCGTCCGCACCCGCACTTTCCGCGGCTGCGCCTGGACATCAAGGCAACGGCATCGTGGCGCGAGGACGTCGAGTACGCGTTGGAACGGCTGGTCTCGTCGATCTCCCCGCCGGCGCTGTCAAGACCTTAGGTTCAGCTGGCTATAGCGGGGATGCGCATGACGCCCGTCGGCGGATCCTGCGCCTTGGGCAGGTACAGCCGCTGCACCGCGACGAGCAATCCCTCGGCGATCGTGTCACGAAACGCCGGGTCCACCAGACGCGCCCGGTCCGCGGGCGAGGTGAGGTAGCCCACCTCGATTCGCACGGCCGGCATGCGGGTCAACCGCAAGAGCGCCCAGGTCTTGGGATGCACCCGGCAGTTCAGCATCCCGGTGCGGGCGACGATCTCGCGCTGAGCCAGGTCGGCGAGCCGTTCGCCGATCGTCGAGCTCGACTCACCCGCGCCGTAGTGGTAGCTCGCGACGCCGCTCGCCAGCGGGGACGGTGAGCCGTCGACGTGCAGCGACAGCAGCGCGTCCGCGCCGACCTCGTTCGCGAAGCTGGCCCGGGCCTCGTCCGACTTGCCGTTGGACGGTCCGCGGGTCAGCCAGGTGGTGACACCCAACGCGGTGAGCCGACCTTCGAGGCGAGTGGCGAGGTCCCAGGCGATCTCGGCCTCACAAACGTCGCCGGCTACGACGCCCAAGTCGGCACCCCCGTGACCGGGGTCGAGCACGAGGCGTTTGCCCAGCAAACTGGGTCCGGACTCGGCGACGCGCATCTGCTCGCGCAGCAACTGCGGGCGCCCGCCGATGACGCGCCGAGTCAGCTGGCGCAGCGCGCGCAAGGTCGTCGGGCCGCAGATGCCGTCCGGCGTAAGGCCGTAGTCGCGCTGGAACGCGCGTAGCGCGATTTCGGTGTGCCGGCCGAAGACACCGTCCGGGCGGGACACGTCATAGCCCATCTCGAGCAACTGCTCCTGGAGCGCCACGACGTCGTCGCCGGTGAACGGGCTGGTGGCGTTGTGTGCCAGGACACGATCCCCGAGCCGCCACCGCGCACCGGCCAGCGCTGTCCAGGTCTCGCGTCCCACAATGCCGTCGATCGACAGCCCACGCCGTTGTTGGAAATGTCGCACCGCGAGCTCGGTCGCCTCGTCATAGAGCGACTCGGCACCGGGATCAAGGTTGGCGAGAAGGCCGAGCCCGGCGAGTACGCGTCGCACCTCGGCGACGGCGTCCTCATTGGCGCCGCGGCGCAATGGCTGCATCGGTGCTGAGACCTCACGGAGCTCGTCGGGGCGTGCTGGCCGGTTTCATTGTGCCGCAGCCTGATGCGGATACAGAACCGGCCGGACCCCCGCGAGTCGGGGGCTTACGGGCACATAACAGAAAGGCGGTCACCGGGGTGACCGCCTTTGCTGAAACGTGACTACTCAGGCGATGTAGTCGGAGAGCTCCTTGAGGATGGCTGCCTTGGGCCGGGCGCCAACGATCGACTTCACGACCTGGCCCTTCTGGAACACCGACATCGTCGGGATCGACATGATCTGGTAGTCCCGCGCGATGCCGGGGTTCTCGTCAATGTTGACCTTGGCGACGGTGATCTTGTCCGGGTACTCACCGGCGATCTCATCAAGCACCGGCGAGACCATCTTGCACGGACCGCACCACTCGGCCCAGAAGTCGACCAGTACCGGACCGTCGGCCTGCAAGACCTCGTCGGCGAAGGTGGCATCGGTGACGGTCTTGGTGTTCTGACCCATGGAAACTCCTGAGGTGTGTGGGAATGCGGTGGTGTAACAGCGATGCTCAGCCGGCAATTCCACCCGCGGCCGGAACGCCTGTCAGGTCGTGCAACCGGCTGAGGTGGCGTTCGGCGTCGAGCGCGGCCTCGCAACCGGTGCCCGCCGCCGTCACGGCCTGACGGTAGACGTGGTCGACGACATCTCCGGCGGCGAACACTCCGTCCAGGTTGGTCTTCGTGGAGTCCGGCGCGGTGAGGATGTAGCCCTCGGCGTCCAGGTCGACCTGACCCTTGACCAGGTCGCTTCGCGGTTCGTGCCCGATGGCGATGAAGAGCCCCTGCACCGGCAATTCCCGCTCGGCGCCGGTGACGGTGTCGCGCAGCCGGATGCCGGTGACCGTGCCCTCGCCGTGGATGTCGACTACCTCGGAGTTCCATGCCCATTGGATCTTGTCGTTGGCGAAGGCTCGGTCGGCCATGATGGCGGTGGCCCGTAGCGAGTCGCGGCGGTGCACCACGGTCACCGACCTGGCGAACCGAGTGAGGAACGTCGCCTCTTCCATCGCGGTGTCGCCACCACCGACGACAGCGATGTCCTTGTCGCGGAAGAAGAATCCGTCACAGGTCGCGCACCACGACACGCCGTGGCCGGACAGCTGCTCTTCGCGAGGTATGCCTAGTTTGCGGTAGGCCGATCCCATCGCGAGGATCACCGTATCCGCGGTGTACTCGGCCGAGAAGGTGCGCACGGTCTTGACGGGAGCCGTCAGATCGACGGAGGTCACATCGTCGCTGATGATCTCTGCGCCGAATCGCTCGGCCTGCGCACGCATCTTGGCCATCAGGTCCGGCCCGAGGATGCCGTCGGGAAAGCCGGGGTAGTTCTCGACCTCGGTGGTGGTCATCAAGGCACCGCCGAACTGTGCCCCTTCGAACAGCAGCGGCTGAAGGTCGGCGCGGGCGGTGTACAAGGCAGCGGTGTAGCCGGCCGGCCCCGAGCCGATGATGATGACATTTCGATGCTCCGTCACGGCCACAAAACGATCCTAAGACCCTCCGCATTCCCTGGAAGCTCAGCCGCCGCGTGCGGCGGAGACGATCTCACGGACCTCGGGAATGCGCATCCGCCAGGACACCGCCAGCATCACGGCCAGCCCGACGATGCTGCCCGTCAGCACGCCGATCAGCGCGCCGGTACGCCCGTCCCCCGCTACGGCGACGCCGACCCGCACCATGGCGAACGCCGCTGCGCCGCCAATCACCGAGGCGATGCCGACGCGCACTGTCGTCCGGACAACTCTGCTGAACCCGAGTCGGCCGAACCGTCGGGTAAGTAGCCAATGGCCGATGATTGCGCCCACCACGTATGACCCGGACGTCGAGACATTCAGGGCCGCGATCACCGCGTCACCGTGCAACGTCGCGGCGGCGATCAGGACCAGCGCAATCTTGGTGGCGACCATGCCGAAATTGATGAGCGTCGGCGTCTTGGCGTCGCGCATCGCGTAGAACACCCGCATCTGGAGCATGACGATCGCGAACGGGAGCAGGCCGAACGACGCGAGCGCCAAACAGGTACCGATCAACCGAGCCTGGTGCACGTCCGTACGTCCGACGAAGATCGCCGTGGTGAACGACGGACCGAGCACGATCAGTCCGACCGTGATCGGCACCAATACCGTCGCCGACAAGCGCGCGCCCGTCGAGAGATGCTCAATCACGCCGGCCCGGTCGCCGCGCGCCGCCGCGCGCGACATGCGCGGCATCAACGCGGTCAGCAGCGACACGCCGAGGATGCCGTAGGGCACCTGGAAGAGCAGGTCGGCGTAGGTGAATGTGGTGACGCCGTTGTGGTTGTAGCCGACCTTGACGATGAAGCTCAGCCCGATCTGGCTGGCGACCACATAGCCGAGCACCCAGCCGGTCAGTGGGCCGATATCTGTCATGCGACGCTCGCGGCCCTGGGCTCGGAAGCGCCAGCGCCACCGGAACCCGACGCGGCGCAGCGACGGCACGAGGACCAGTGCCTGGGCGGCGATACCCAGCGTGGTGCCGATGCCCAGCACCGCGATCTGGGTGTTCGTCATGGTGGACGGCAGCAGCGTCTTCGGACCGGGCAGCGTCCAGAACACACAGACGGTGGCGATGGTGATCACGTTGTTCAGCACCGGAGCCCACGCGCCCGGGCCGTAGACGTTGCGGGTGTTCAGGATGGCGGTGAACATCGCGCCGAGGCCGTAGAAGAAGATCTCCGGTAACAGGAGGGTGGCGAACGTCGTCGTGAGGTCGCGCTGACTCTGGTTGTTCACGAAGACCGTCGCCAGCAACGGGGCCGCCGCGACCGCGACGACCGTTGCCAGCGCGAGAGCGACCGTGGCAACCGACACCAGCCGCTGGGTGTAGGCCTCGCCGCCGTCCTCGTCGTGCTCCTCCGCATGAACCAGCAGCGGGATCAGCACGCTCGACAGGACTCCGCCGAGCATCAGCTCGTACACCATGTTCGGGAAGCTGTTGGCGCCGTTGTAGGCGTCGGCGACGAGGCCGGTGCCGAGCGCTGCCGCGAGCACGACGCTGCGCAGGAAGCCGGTGATGCGGCTGACCAGGCTGCCGACCGCCATCGTCCGGCTGGACGCGAGCAACCCGACCTCGGGGCGCCCACGCACTGCCGGTTGCGCGTCCTGCCGGCGCCGGCCGGCGTAGGTCGTGGCGCCCCATTGCTGTTCGGCGTGCGACCACTCCTCTTCGGAGGCGTGCTGCCACGCCGGCATGAACACACCCGTCAAAGACGGGTCCTCGGTGAACATCCGCGGCTCGAAGGTGATCTGCCCGCGCCCGGGGCCGTAGTGCGACGGTTCGCTCCAGCCGTCGTCCTGCTGCTCGCTCACGTACCGGCTCCGATCGGCGCCGGCTCGGTCGGCTCTGTCGGTTCCGTGGGGCGTGTCGCACGGCGGCGGACCCGGCGCACGACCCGGATCGCCAGGGCCAAGACGAGGATGCCGATTGCGACGGCCGTGATGATCACGCCTACGACGCCGAGTGCCGTGCTGTGGATCGAGAGCGGGACGGAGCTGCCCAGTTGGGTGCCATCGGGCGTGAGCAGCGTTGCGTTCACCTGGAACGTGCCGGCCCGCTGCACGCGCGTGGGGATCTTGAGGGTGTCCCGCGTCGGGCTTGTCTGCGATGCCGCCCGCGGGATCGTGACCACGCGGGTGTCGTCGGCGTGGAATCCCGCGACATCGTTTGCGGTGGTCACCCGCACTCGAACGTGCACGTCGACCAGCAATGTGTTGACCACCGTGATCGGCAAGGGCGCGTCGTTGGAGGCCAACGTGTAGGTGCCGCTCGACGGACGGCTGATGTAGATCCCGTGCTGAAGGGCGCCGACCAGCGCGTCGAGGCGACCGGCGAACGCGGCGCCGCCTACCGGATCAGCCGCCCACGCCGCCGACTCGGTTCGCTGGATCGCGGCGGGCAGGCCGCCCATGACTTGTGGTGCGTCGGCCGGGCTCAACGCGCCACCGAACGAGTGCATGAACTGGGTCGCCTGGCTGGCAGCCGTCAGGTTGACGCTCGGCAATTGCGGCCGGTCCGCAGGCGGCTCTACCAGTTGGCCGTGGTCGACCGGCTTGACGGCATGCAGCGCGTCGCTCAGCGTCAGCGACGTCGACCACGACGCGGCCGCGGTGGCCTGCAGTATCCGCTCAGCCAGCCGCGGCTCGACGTCTACGTAGCGGTCGGCCGTGATCACGACGTAATGCGACTGGGACGGCTGCTCAGCGGCTCGTACCGCCAACTCGGATGCGAGTTCAGGTAGCGCCGCTGCCCCCGACCCATTCGGCCGCAGCGCCCGCGCCACCAGCGGCTGCACCGCACTGTCCGTGACGGCGGCGAGCGTGCCCGGCATGCCGTACTGCGCGGACAGGGTGGCCAACGCGTCGGAGCGGGGGGTCGTCTGTCGCGCGCCGGGAAGTGCGGCGTCGCTGAGCACGACCGCGGACCGGGTGCCCGAACTGAGCACCTGGCGTAGCGCTGCCGAGCTGATGGTGCTGCCGGGTGGCCAGACGACATCACTGCGGGGCAGCATGCCCAGCTCGCCGGTGAGTTGCTCCTGCTGCTTCACGTCGAAGCGGTCCGACCAAGTTAGTCCGGCGCGGCTCAGCGACGTGATGTCTGGGTCTGCGTAAGGAGTGAGGCTGACCTGGGTGGACGTGAGGACGGACTTCAGCTCCGCGAGCCACGCCTGGGCGGCCTTCGTCCCGGTACCGGGCACCGTCTTGCCGCCGGACTCGACCGTATAGGGCCGGGTCATGGCCCCTAGTTCGTCGATCAGCTCGGGGTCGATGAGCAGCGTCAGTTGGATTGTCGGGGCGACGTCATGCACAACCTGGAGCGCCCGGTAAAGCCGTCCGCCCGGACTGACCGAGCGCGCAAGATCGTCGTCGAGAAACGTCGTGTCGTCGAGGAGGCGGTGCGGTCGGTCGATCAGCGGCCATACCCAGCTGACCTGCACCGGCTTGGGCTTGTCCTTGAATGCGGGAATGTAGGTTTGCCCGAAGCCGACCTCCGTGGTCGTCCCGTCCGGATCGGCTGCGGCGAACACGGTGAAGTTGATCGGATAAATGCCGCCGCCGTTCGGGATGCACACGCAGATGCCGCCCGTGCCGGTGTGCAGGCTGGTGGTGGTCTCGTAGGGCGCCAGTGGGCGCTTCTCATGCGGCGCCAGCGCCGATGTCGAGATCGCACGCAGTTGCGAGAGCGCGCTGTTGTCGGGGGTAGGCGCTGGATTGGCCATGAGCCGCTCGAGCCGCGCCTGCTGGAACACGGGGGCGTCGCGTTCGACGTCGATGCTGACGTTGTAGAGCGTTCGGTCGGTGTTGTTCGTCAGCGACAGCATGATCGTCAGCGGTTCGGGTTTGTCGGTGTAGGCGGGCGTGGTCGGCAACACGTCCGTGACGGTGACGGTGACGCTCTGGTCGGTCAGCGACGGCTGTGCGTTCGCCGGCGGAGCCACCACGACGAGGGCGACCAGGACGCCGGTGCCTGCGATGACGCTGTTCAGCCTCACGCGCTCTCCGCGAGCAGCCGGCCGGCCGCGTCCACCAGGCCGCGCTCGTCGGGATAGGCGAGCTGCTCGGTGATCTGCGTGAGCGGCACCCACGCCACCTCGGCAACCTCGTAGTCCTCGTCGGAGAGCTCACCCCCGACAGCGCGCAACAGATAGTGATGCACTGTCTTGTGCACCCGGCGTCCCTCGGCGATAAACCAGAAGTCGATCGTGCCCAGGCTGGCAAGGATCTCGCCGCTGATGCCCGTCTCCTCCTCAATCTCCCGAATAGCCGCCTGTTCGGGTGTCTCGCCCGGCTCGACATGGCCCTTCGGAAGCGACCAGAGCAGCCGGCCACGGCGATCGACGCGGCCGATCAGAGCACCCCGCGGGACATCGCCCGCCAGGTCCACGACCAGGCCGCCCGCGCTCGTCTCGTCCACCCGCTTGAGTCTCGCCCGTCCACGCCGCGACCGATTGCCGCCAGAGCGCCGGGGCGACGGCGAGTTGGAGCCCCGGGACATGCGCCGATGGTAGCGAGCGGCCGGTACGGTGGCTGCGATGAGCGCTGGCGCCCAGGCGGTGGGATTGACGATGAGCGCGCGTGGACCGGCTGACCTGATCGCCGTGCCGGAGGAGGCGCGGCGCCTCGGTGCCGCCTTCGTCGAGGCCGGGCACGAGCTGCATCTGGTCGGTGGGACGGTGCGCGATGCGCTCATGGGACGAAGCGATACCGACCTCGACTTCACGACCGACGCCCGTCCGGACGAGGTGCTCGCGATCGTCGCGCCACTCGGCTCGACGTGGACTACCGGTATCGATTTCGGCACGGTAGGTGTCCAACTCGGGTCGCGTCAGTGCGAGATCACCACGTTCCGGGCCGACCGGTACGACCGGGTCACCCGCAACCCCGAGGTCGCCTACGGCGAATCGCTGGTCGACGACCTGCGGCGACGCGACTTCACCATGAACGCGATGGCGCTGTCCGTCTTGGAGCGGGTGTTCACCGACCCGTTCGGCGGGCTGGCCGACCTGGCCCGGGGCGTGCTGCGCACCCCGGGCACGCCGGAGGAGTCGTTCGCCGACGACCCGCTGCGGATGCTGCGCGCGGCCCGGTTCGTGTCGACGCTGGGGGTGAGCGTCGCGCCCGAGGTGCGGGCGGCGATGACGGCGATGGCCGGCGAGATCGTCCGGATCAGCGTGGAACGGGTCCAGGTCGAACTCACCAAGCTGCTGCTCGGCAGCGCGCCGCGGCAGGGCCTGGAGTTGCTCGTCGACACGGGGCTCGCGAACTACGTCCTGCCGGAACTGCCCGCATTGCGGATGGCCGCCGACGAGCACGGCCAGCACAAGGACGTCTATGCGCACACGCTGCAAGTGCTCGACCAGGCGATCGACTTGGAACGGCGCAGCGGAGGCGCCCCTGATTTGGTCCTGCGTTGGGCGGCGGTGCTGCACGACATCGGCAAGCCGGAAACACGCCGCTTCGAGTCGAGCGGGCGGGTGAGCTTCCATCACCACGAAGTGGTCGGTGCGCGTCTGGCCCGGGCGCGGCTACGCGAACTGCGTTATGCCAAGGAGATCGTCGAGGACGTCGCGCAACTCGTCTTCCTGCATCTGCGCTTCTATGGGTACGGGCGTGGCGAGTGGACCGACTCGGCAGTACGCCGCTACGTCGTCGACGCAGGCCCACTGCTCTCCCGGCTGCACAAGCTCGTCCGCTCCGACGTGACCACCCGAAACGTGCGCAAGTCCGCTGCCCTGGCGGCGGCGTATGACGCGCTCGAGGAGCGCATTGCGCAGCTGAAGAAGCAGGAGGAGCTCGACGCCATTCGTCCGGATCTCGACGGCAACGAGATCATGGCGATCCTCGGCATCACGCCCGGGCCGGCGGTGGGCCGCGCATACCGGCACCTGCTGGCGCTGCGCATGGAACACGGTCCGCTCAGCCACGACCGCGCCGTGGACGAGCTCAAGAAGTGGTGGGCGGCTGAGCCGCGGTAGCGACTGGCTGCGGCGTTACCTCAGAAGCCGGTAGCCGGCTGCCGGCACGCAGGTACGCCAAGCCGGTCAGCGCGTAGATGACGCTGAGGGCGATGACCGAGGCAGGCGAGTACCCGGTGTCGGGCATAAGCACCGCCGTGACCACGGCGGCGACCACAAAGGTGATGTTGAACAACGTGTCGTAGAGAGAGAACACGCGGCCGCGGAAGTCGTCCTCGATCGTCTGCTGCACCAAGGTGTCGACGGAAATCTTGATGCCTTGCGCGGCGAACCCCAGCACGAACCCCGCGATGAGCAGCAACTGCATCGTGTAGGGCAGGCCGAGCGCGAGCTCACCGACGGCCGCGATACCGAGCAGGAGCGCCGGCCAGCGCACGAAGTCGAGCCGGCGGGACGCGGCCGGCGTGACCAGCGCGGCGACGCCCGCCCCGATAGCCACCGTGGCGATGATCTGCCCGACGCCGGCGAGCCCCGCGCGGAAGAAGCCTTCGTCGTGAAAGTAGTTGCGGTAGAGCAGCAATGCGCTCACGGTGCTGACGCCGTAGCAGAAACGGTGGAATCCGATCATGATCAGCGCGTACAGCGCGGGCTTGCGGGCGACCACGTGCCGGGCGCCGGCGACGAGCCCCCGCGCCACATCGCGGAATGTCTCGCGGTTGCCCCGCTCGACGGCGTCCGGGCCCAGTACCTCGCGGCTGAAGCCGCGCGCAGTGAACGACGACGCGAGGTAGGGCAGGGCCGCGGCCACAGCGATTGCGGCGTACTGGATGTCGTGGCTGCCGATCAGGGCACGCACGATGATGGCAATCGTGCCGCCGAGGGTGGTGGCGATGGCCCCGCTTGTCGTAGACAGCGCGTTGGCTGTGACGAGGTCGGGAGGATCGACGGTGTGCGGGAGTCCCGCGGACAGCCCCGACAGGAAGAACCGGTTGATCGAGAACACCACGAGGGCGCTGAGGTAGAAGGGTTCGCCGTGAAGGCCCGCCGCGATCTCGGCGCCCAGCCCGACGACGGCCAGTGCGCGCAGCAGGTTGGAGATGACAAGCACCCGCTGCCGCCACCAGCGGTCGAGCAGCACACCGGCGAACGGTCCGACGAACGAGTACGGCAGCAGCACCACGGCGAAGCCCGCCGCGACGTCGGCAGCGTGGGCCTGTCGCTCCGGATTGAACAGCACTGCCCCGGCCAGAGACGCCTGGAATACGCCGTCGCCGAACTGCCCGAGCAACCGCACGGCGAACAGCCGGCGGAAGTCGGGACGGCGCAGCGCGGCGCGCACGTGGCCTCTGGGTTGCACGCTCTGACGGTAGCCGCGCGAGCTGGCCGGGTATTAGGCAAGATAAGCACGATGCCAGCTGAGCAGTCGACCCCGTGCGCCTGGACCGGACGCGTTCCCGCGTCCGGTCGGCTGCTCGTCGCCACGCCGGCGTTACGCGAGTCGACGTTCACTCGCACCGTGATCTACCTGCTCGAGCACGACGGTGGCGGCACCGTCGGCGTGGTGCTGAACCGGCCGAGCCACACACCGGTGGGGCAGGTACTGCCGCATTGGCACGAAGCGGTGTGTGACCCAGACGTGGTGTTCGGCGGCGGGCCGGTGATGCCGGACGGGGCGTTGTGCCTCGCCCAGCTCAGGCGCAGTGAAGCCGGCGACGAGCTGGGCGTGCGCCCGCTGGTGGACGGGCTGGCCACCGTCGACTTAGACGGCGACGTCGACGCCATCCGGGAGTCGACCAGCCGGATGCGGGTCTTTGCCGGGCATTCCGGGTGGGCACCGGGTCAGCTCGGCGACGAGATGGCGACCGGCTCGTGGTATGTGGTCGACGGCGATCTCGACGACGCGTTCACCGCCGAACCGGTTTCGCTGTGGCGGCGGGTGCTACGCCGTCAGCCCGCCCCGCTGCGCCTGGTCTCGACCTATCCGCCCGAGCTCGGGCTCAACTGACTGACCCTCGAAAGTGGTCCGTGTGTCGCGGCGTCATAGCAACGCGACACACCGACAACTGGTGGGGTTAGCGGTCTACTTCGCCGCGGATGAACTTCTCGACCAGGTCGCGCGCCTTGTCGTCGGAGTACTGCACGGGCGGCGACTTCATGAAGTAGCTCGCCGGCGAGAGCACCGGCCCGCCGATGCCGCGATCGCGCGCGATCTTCGCGGCGCGCAGGGCGTCGATGATGATGCCGGCCGAGTTGGGCGAGTCCCAGACCTCGAGCTTGTACTCCAGGTTCAGCGGCACGTCACCGAACGCCTTGCCCTCGAGCCGGACGTAAGCCCACTTGCGATCGTCCAGCCAGGGGACGTAATCGGACGGACCGATGTGGATGTTGCGCTTGCCGAGGTCGCGGTCGGGGATCTGCGAAGTGACGGACTGCGTCTTGCTGATCTTCTTGGACTCCAGGCGCTCGCGCTCGAGCATGTTCTTGAAGTCCATGTTGCCGCCGACATTGAGCTGCATGGTGCGCTGCAGCTCGACGCCACGGTCCTCGAACAGCTTTGCCAGCACGCGGTGCGTGATCGTCGCACCCACCTGCGACTTGATGTCGTCACCGATGATCGGCACACCGGCGTCCTCGAACTTCTTGGCCCACTCCGGGGTACCGGCGATGAACACCGGCAGCGCGTTGACGAACGCGACGCCCGCGTCGATGGCGCACTGGGCGTAGAACTTGGCTGCGGCATCGGAGCCGACCGGCAAATAGCAGATCAGCACGTCGACCTCGGCCTTGCGCAGTGCTGCCACGACGTCGACCGGCTCGTCGTCCGACTCGTCGATGGTCTCCCGGTAGTACTTGCCGAGCCCGTCGAGCGTGTGGCCGCGCTGCACGGTGACGCCGGACGGCGGCACGTCGCAAATCTTGATCGTGTTGTTCTCACTGGCCGAGATCGCCTCGGACAGGTCTCGGCCCACCTTCTTCGCGTCCACGTCGAATGCGGCGACGAACTCGATGTCGCGTACGTGGTACGGGCCGAACTGGACGTGCATCAGGCCCGGCACCTTCTGGGCAGGGTCGGCGTCACGGTAGTAGTGGACGCCCTGCACCAGTGATGCGGCGCAGTTACCGACGCCTACGATGCCGACTCGAATTGTGCCCATCGGGTACCTCCTCGTTATTAGGTGATTTCTCGTTCTCGATCAGCTCGGTCAGCCAGCGGACCTCCCTGTCGGCGGACTCCAAGCCGTGCTCCTGCAGCTGGAGCGTGTAGCGGTCGAGCCGCTCGCGTGTGCGCGCAAGCGCGGCACGCATCCCCTCCCGGCGTTCCTCGAGACGGCGCCGCCGGCCCTCGAGGATGCGCAGCCGTACGTCGGAGCGCGTCTGCGCAAAGAACGCCAGCCGCGCGCCGAATCCCTCGTCGTCGAAGGCCTCCGGGCCAACCTCGGCGAGCAGTTCGGCGAGGTGCTCCTTGCCGTCGGCGGTGAGCCGGTAGACCCGACGTGCCCGGCGCGACCGCGTGGCCGGCGCGGTCTCGTCGTGCTCCTCGGTGATCCAGCCCGCCTCGGACAGCCGCCGAAGCGTCGGATACAGCGAGCCGTAGGAGAAAGCCCGGAACGCACCGAGCAGCACGGCGAGCCGCTTGCGCAGCTCGTACCCGTGCATCGGGCTCTCGTTCAGCAGCCCGAGTACGGCGATCTCCAACACGGCCCTATCCTATCGACCTGATGTATCAGCACGATACATCACGCCGACAGTTAAGCAAACATACGCGACGTATGTAAGTCCGGGAACCGCCTGGCGCGGCGGCCCGTGTCACAGGAGAGTTAGCGCGTCCCCCATCTGACAGGAGGTACCCGCATGCGTCGCTTCCTTACCGTCGCCATCGCCGTCGTCGCCCTCGTCGGCACGACGGTCGTCGCGACCGCCGCCACGCTTCACTTCGGCTACCAGAACGTCCGCGATGGACTGCCCAGCGGAATTAGCCATTTCTCGCTCACCAGCACGGACCTCAAGCAGGGCAAGCCGATCCCGATGCAGTTCTGGGGGTGCACCGGCACGGGCATCTCGCCGGAGTTGACGTGGTCCGGGGCGCCGGCAGGTGCGCAGAGCTACGCGCTCACGCTCTTCGACCCCGACGCGCCCACCGGCAGCGGCTTCTGGCACTGGCAGGCCTGGGACATCCCGGCCAGCACCACATCACTACCCGAGAACGCGACGCTGCCGGGCGGCGCGGTGAACGGACGTAACGACGGCGGCGGCTTCGGCTACACCGGCCCGTGCCCGCCGCAGGGCGACCTCACCCACCACTACCGCATCACCGTGATCGCGCTGAATGTGCCGAGCCTGCAGCTTCCCGCCGACACGCCTGACGCCGTCGTCGGCTTCGTCATCGGCGCACACGCGATCGGCTCCGCGTCGCTAACCGCGACTGCGCGCCAGTAAATCAATCGTTGACGACAGCAAGTAGGTAGCCGTCGTAGCCCTTGGCGCCGACCGTCTGGATCGCGGTCGCGGACACCCGGGCCTCGGCGCCCACTGCCGCGACGAGG
>DATFRC010000102.1:0-6382 GCA_035263725.1 Jatrophihabitantaceae bacterium
CCGCTGCTGGGACTGTGGGGCGTCGGTTCATTGCTCGGCGGTGTCGCTGCGACACGCCTGGGCGGCGGCGCCCAACGCGGCAGTGGCCTGCGAACACTGCTGGGCGCGCTCGCGCTCCGCCACGCAGCGCTGGCCGTCACGACCAGCAGTGTGCTCGCCATCGCCGCGGTGATCCTGCTCGCCGGAGCCACCATCGCCCCGACCGTGGCCAGCATCTACGGCATGGTTGACCGAGCCGCACCGGCGGGAGCCCGCACCGAGGCGTTCTCCTGGCTCTCAACCTCCTCCTCCGCCGGTGCCGCCGCCGGCGCGGCCGCCGCCGGCGCCCTCGCGCAAAGCGCAGGCGCATCCGCCGCCTTCGCGGTCGCCGGCGCAGCCGGCGCACTCGCCGTACTGATCGCGTTGCTGGGCGCGCGCAGCCTGGACACCGACACAGCCCAACCCGCCGGCGCCATCCTGGCCCACGCCGTCTGACCCGGCACTAAGCGCCAGCGGCAAACGCGTGAGTTTCAGCCGCCACGTCAAGCCGCTCTTCCGCAGCCGCGACCGGCAGGCCCGAGGGCCGCGGACCGCCCGATCGCGTCCACGAGTTCCATCCACACGTGGGCGTATCAATGGATCCTCGTTGGTCGTGGGTGTGGTCAAGCCGAGTGCGAGTCGCCCGGCGACCAACCCGATCCCGATCCAGACGCCGGGGGCGGGCGCGGGCGCGCCGAGCGAGACGCCAGCCGCGGCGGCAGCGACCGGCGCAACGCCGGTAAGCAGCGCGGCCGATCCCACCCCCACTCGAGTGACGCCCGTACCGCAGCACGAACGCCGGCGCGGCCACGACCACTGCGAGGTACCCAATCGCGGCGAGCTGCCCGGCGTCGAGGCGCGTCGTCGCGGCGGGTCCGTCGATGCCGACGGCGAGGGCGGCGAGCAGCACAGCGGAGATCCAGGTGGTGTGGACCGCGACGCCCCACACGCCCAGGCGGCCGATGACCGGGACTGCCAGCAGGGTGAACGCCGCTTCGCTGCCCAGCGCGAGCGCCGCCCAGCCCAGGCCGACGGCGTCGGTATGCCCGGCGCCCTCGACGAGCGCGCCGCCACCGGTGACCACCGCCGCGGCCAGGGCGACCCGGCGCGCGGGTCGCGCGTGCTCCAGCGCCGGGCTGAGCAGCGCGAGCACGATCGCCACGCAGGCGCCGGCGACCGCGAGCACGGCCGACGCGGCGTACTCCACTCCACACACGAAGGCGATGTTGAACAGCGCCGCGCCGGTGAGCGCCACCCCGATCAGCCGGGCCCACTCCCCTCCACGGGACGCGGGCACGCGCCGTCCTGTCGCCCTCGTCAGCGCGCACAGCAGCAGGGCGGCCGCGGCTGCGTAACGCGCCGCCTGCGCGGTGAGCAGGGGCGTGGATCAACGCCGTGGAGACGCCCACGCTGCTTCTTCGGCTACCCTTCCCCGACGTCGCCGAGGTCGTCGGCCGTACCCCGGCGGCTTGCCGCCAGCAGGCCTCCTCAGCCCGCCGCCGCATCCGCTCCGCGCAGGCTCCCGCAACCCGACCATCCGGCAGGCCGGCATCCTCCGTGCCTTCAAGGAGGCCTGGGAAGCGAAGGACATCATGCCCTCATCGGTCTGCTCGACCCCGACGCCGCGGTGATCGGCGACGGCGGCGGCCTCCGTTGGTACAACGACGAGCATCGTCACATCGGCCTGGGACTTCATACGCCGCCGACGTGCACTGCGGCCTGGCTGAGGTCGTCCACGAGAAGCGTGCCAGCGTCCTCGACGCCCCCCCGCCGCGCACCCCGAACGGTTCATGCGCAAGCCGCCGCAACCACCGAGGCTGCCGGCCAGCGCTTGGATCAACCGACCCGACCAGCCAGGGGAGGAGGCAGCATGCGGCTCAGCCGCCGTCGCGGGTGATAGCGACCACCACGCGTAGCCCGAGCGCCGTAGCTCCTGCCAGCCCGAGGTAACCAAGGAGCAGGTCGAGCCGCGTACCGAACACGACGGGGCCACCCGCGACTCCGAGCAGCAGCGCCGAGACCAGTCCGATTGAGGCGCTGATGAACGCGAGGACGAATCTGTTGACGTACCGCCCGATCACCGCCACATCTCGGGGATCGGCGAGGGTGCGTAGCTTTAGCGAGAAGTCGCCGCGCTCCAGGGCGCGGCTGATCCGATCGGCCCGGCGGGGTAGGTTACGCAAGGCAGGCAGCAGCTCCAGTATGTCGCCGGCGATGTCACCGCCCAGCTGCGACGATGTCGGTAAGCCCAGGTGCGCCTCGCTGGCATAGCGGCGGGCTTCGGCAATCATGTCGAACGCCGGATCAATCAGCCGCAGCGTGCCGTCGAGCGTGGCGAGTGCCCGGAAGACGCCGGCGAGCTGGGGGTCGAGGGTGAGGCCGAACTGCGCGATGACGTCCACGATGTCCGTCAGCGTCTGCACGGCAGGGCCGGCTTCGGCTCCCAGAGTGCGGGACAGCAATCGGTCGAGCGCCCGTTCCAACCCGTCGACGTCGACCTCGGCCCGCCCGGCTGCCAAGTCGAGGAGGGCGTCGCTGAGCACGGCGGCCCGGCCTAGCGCGACCGCAGCCAGTGCCTGGGTGAGAGCACGACGCTGGGTGCGGTCGAGTCGACCGACCGATCCGAAGTCGAGGAGCACTGGCTCGCCGCTGCGGGCAATGAGGACGTTGCCGGCATGCGGGTCGGCGTGGAAGACACCGATGCGCAGGATCTGATCGAGCATGCCGTCGAAGAGGCGCCTGGCCAGCTTCGTGCGGTCGCGCTGATCCAGCAGGCCGTCGGCAGCCCGCAACGCGTCACCCTCAACCCATTCCTCGACGAGCAGTCGCCGTGTCGTCAGTAGCGGGTAGACCCGAGGGACGCGGATGGAACCGTCAGCGAGCGCCCGGATGTTTCTCGCCTCGATCCGGAAGTCCAGCTCCTCGGAAACGTTCCGCGCGAAGCCTTCGGCCAGCGCGACCGAACCGATGCGGCGAGCCCACCTGGCGCGGACTTCCAGGGAGTCGGCGAGGCGCAGCAAGATGTCGAGGTCACGAGCAACGAGACGCTCGATGCCGGGGCGTTGCGCCTTGACGATGACCGGCTCGCCAGTTCGGAGCCTGGCCCGGTGCACCTGCGCAATCGACGCGGCGGCCAGCGCCGCCTCGTCGAACTCGGCGAAGATCGTTTCGGGCGGGGATCCCAACTCGGCCTCGATCAGCGACCGGATGACGTGAGACGGCAAGGTCGGGACGTCATCCTGCAGTGCCGTCAGTTCCATCGCGATTGCTGACGGGACCAGGTCGGTGTGCGCGGACAGCTGCTGACCGAACTTGACGAAGATGCCGCCCGCCTCGCTTAGTGCGTCCCGCAAGGCCACCCCGATGTGCCCGGGGTCCCGGGACCGGCGCAGCCCACTCAACGGTCCAAGCCCGTGCCGGGCGCCCAGCCACAGCAGCCCGACGTAGCGGCGGCTGCGATCTACCCTGGCGCGCAGCTGGCGCAGCGGGTGCGGGATGCCGGACAGCACCCGGTTCGGCGTGGCGGCCGGCCCGGACAGCAGCCCGAGGGTGGCGACGGCGGTCATGGTGATCAGCAACGACAGCCCGGCGAACACCAGGTAGGCGGCAGCCTCGCGACCGGGCGAGCTGCCCGTGCCCGCAGCGATTGCGTGCTGGGCACCTATGCCTCCAGCCACCGCGAGCGCTGCGGCGAGGCCGGCGCCGATCGGCCCGATCCGGACGGCGAGCAGTCGGGCGGCTAGGGTCCGGAGCGCCATGAACATGACGATGGCCCACGTGACGTCGAAGGCGACCATCACACGACCACAGGTGTGACGCGGCCGAGTGGTCGACTCTTCGGGCGCATGCGGGTCGCCAGGTCGGTTAGGCCTCGATCATCGTCATTCATTGGCTCCGGGTGTGTCGTCGTGCTTTGCCGCCGTGGACAGCGGGGTGAGGGCAGCACCGGGCGAGAGTTCGTGCCAGCGCACGATGCAGAACCCGTGCTGCACCGCGAGGGCGAGCTTTGCTGGGTCGATGGTCCCGTCCGCTTCCATGAACGGGATGAAGCGGGTGATACGCGGGTTGCTGGCGGCCATCTTGTCCAGCAGCTCGGTCAGTTCCGCCGGATCGGTGACGCGTTCGGGACGCGCCTGCACGGCACGGCCGCCAAGCCGAATGGGTACCGGCTGGTCCTCGCGAAGGTTCAGCTTCCACTTGCCACCCCCGGGGGTGAGCAGCGTGTCGCCGTCGCGGATGTAGCTGACCGGCTGGCGGTACGTGCGGCCCGACTTGCGGCCGGTGAGGGTGATCAGCATCAGCTGGCGGCTGAGCGGTGTCGGGAAGGGAAGCGCCAGTACTCGGCGCATCACGACGTTGATGACGCGAAAGAGGCGTGCCCGTCGCCGCATGCGGCTCGCCGTGTCGATGTCGGCCATAACAATTTCCTTTGCTGTGCGGGGTGTTCGTTGCGGTCAACCGGTCTTCAGCTGGACCTGGAACGGTGGAGTGCCTGCGAGCTTTCCACCGTCGATAACCAGGGTGGTGCCGGTGATAAACGCCGCCTCGTCGCCGCAGAACCAGACGACGGCGTTGGCGACTTCGTCCGGCTGACCGACCCGCCGCAACGGCATGGCAGCGGCGGCGGCTTGTTGTGCCTGCTCTCCGGCGCGGCGCAGGTTGTCGGTGAGGATCGGGCCGGGGGCGATGACGTTGACGCGGATGTTGTATGCGGCGTAGTCGAGGGCGGCGACCTTGGTGATGCCTTCGAGCCCGTGCTTGGCGGCGACGTAGGTGGTGAGCCCACCGACGCCTTGCAGACCGGCCGTGGAGGACATGTTGACGATGGCACCGCCGCCGTTCTTGACCATGGCTGGCAGTTCGTACTTCATGGCTAGGAAGACACCGCGAAGGCTCACGGCAAGCCCAGAGTCGAACGCCTCGACGGGAACGTCCGCTAGCGGGGTCGGCGGGTGCCCAGCGCCGGCGGCGTTGTTGCAGGCGAAGTCAAGCCCGCCGAACTCGTCAAGCACGGCGTCGACCATGTTGGCCACCGCCCGGTCGTCGGTGACATCGGTCGGGACCACCAGCGCCTTCCCGCCGGCGTCGCGGAGCTCGTCAGCCACGCGGATGAGGGCCTGCTCGTCGCGCGCCGCCAACGCCACGGCACAGCCTGCTCGGGCGAACGCGCGCGCGGTAGCTGCACCGATTCCTCGGCTGGCGCCCGTGACCAACGCGACCTTTCCCGACAACGTGGCTTTCACGGCGCGTCCTCCTTGCTTTCGCTGACGTTGACGCGGAGTTGACCAAGGAGTTCCTGGAGGGCTGCCAGGCGCTGCTGTGAGAGGCCTTCGCGCAGCCGGTGGTCGAACTTCCGCACCGTCTCGAGCATCCGGAAGAATGCCGCCTCCCCGGACTCCGTCAGCGCCACCCGCTGGACCCGCCGGTTGTCCGGAAGTCGGCTCCGCGACACCAAACCCTCGCTCTCCAGCCGATTTAGGTGATGCGTGAGCGTCGGCCCCTCCACCCCGACCGCCTCGGCGAGTTCCCGCTGCGTCTCATGCCGTCCGGTCTTCAGAGACAACAAGATCAGCCAGGACGGTAGCGACCCGCCGGCCTCGGCCAAGGCGTCGTCGAAGGCGCGGCTGACCAGGCGAGCAGTGCGCACCAACTCCAGACCGATCGGTTCCGTACCGGGCCGTTCCACAAAACGAAACGATAGACGTCGAAGCGTTCGATGTCTATCAGTTTGGATCGCGGGCGGTGACGGCGCTCACTCCGTGGCCGGATCTCGGTCGGGGCGTTGGCGATTCAGATGACGGTGCCTCGAAGGACCTGAGTTCGGGCGACCGACCGGTCCCGCTGCCAAGTCACCGTGGAGCGACGCTCGTCGTTCATGTACGCAGTCAGATTCTCCTCAGCTGGGAACGAAAGCACCTGGATCTCGACGGACTCGTCAGTGCCGCCCTGGCTCTGGAAGCGCCGGTGAACCGAACCGCCAAGTTCGGCCATCAGCGGCAGCACGCCCGCCTCATAAGCGATGACTCCTCCTAGATGACCCTCTCGCTCCCAGAGCAGCACACACAGGACGACACAACTCCGCTCACGAACCACCATCGGCGTCAACTTCTCAGCTGGCCGGACGACGGCGCTGGATCGGCGATGCGAACTCCCCGGACGTGGCATGCCAAGCGTGCGGACCTTCGCGAGGTACGGGGTGTACGCGGCGACGGGCGCGCTGTAGACCGCGTTACGGGGTGAGTATCTGGGCTGCGAGTACGGCGATCAGCAGGCTGGAGGCCAGCGAGATCGTCAGCATGCCGCGCTGGCTGCCGGCGAGGCGGCCGACCAGTTTCCCGCCGCCGACGAGCACCAGTTGCCAACT
>DATFRC010000103.1:0-10596 GCA_035263725.1 Jatrophihabitantaceae bacterium
CGGAGCAGTCGCGTGGCTCGCGCATTGGCGCACCATGGCCGACGCGTTGTGGGCTGCCGCGACCGTCGTCGGTTTGGTGTATGCGATCGCGCTGATGATCGCGGCGCTACGCAGGCGAGAGATCAGCGTCGACGTCATCGCCGTGCTTGCTCTGGCCGGCGCGCTGGCCGTCGGAGAGCCCTTTGCCGGAGCCGTGATCGCGGTCATGCTCGGCACCGGCCTAGTCCTTGAAGCTCGCGCCGACGCCCGCGCCCGGCGCGACCTCAGCCTGTTGGTGGAGCGGTCGCCGCGCACCGCCCGGCGCCGGGTGGGCGATGGTGTGGTCGAAGTGCCCGTCGATCAGGTGGCCGTCGGCGAGCGTCTTCTCGTTGCCGCCGGCGAGGTGGTGCCGGTCGACGGACGGCTGCTGACGGTAGCCGTGCTGGACGAGTCAGCGCTCACGGGCGAGTCGCTGCCTATCGAAAGGCGGGTCGCCGAGGACGTGCGCAGCGGCGTCGTGAACGCCGGGGAGCCGTTCGAACTGCTGGCGACCACGACCGCAGCGGACTCGACGTACGCCGGCGTCGTCCGACTCGTCGAGCAGGCGCAGGCCTCGTCGGCCCCCTTCGTGCGCTTCGCGGATCGACTGGCTGTCTACTTCGTCCCGCTGACTCTCGCTCTCGCGGGTGCGTCTTGGGCGTGGAGCGGCGACGCGACCCGCGCTGTGGCTGTGCTCGTCGTCGCCACGCCGTGTCCGCTGCTGTTGGCCGCACCGATCGCGATCATGTCCGGACTGTCCGGTGCCGCCCGCATCGGCGTGGTGGTGAAGGGCGGGGGGGCACTGGAACGGCTCGCCGCTGGGCGGGTGCTGCTGTTCGACAAGACGGGAACGCTGACCCGCGGCCTGCCGCAAGTCACGAGCATCGTCACGGCCGACGGACGGCTGCCGCCCGAGGAGGTGCTGGGCCTCGCGGCTTCTCTGGATCAGATCTCACCGCACGTCCTCGCAGCCGGCATCGTCACCGCGGCCACTCGCGGGGGGCTGGCACTGCGCATGCCGAGCAGGGTTCGCGAAGTCCACGGGTACGGCATCCAGGGCGACGTGGGCGATCAGCATGTCCGCCTCGGCAAGGTCGCCTGGATAGTCGGCGACGATCCGCCGGACTGGGCGCGCCGGGCCCGCCGGCGCGCGGAACTGGACGGCTCGCTTGCCGTGTTCGTCGGCGTCGACGACCAGCCGGCCGGCGCGGTGCTGCTCCGCGATCCGATCCGCCCGGATGCGCGCCGGATGGTGCGCACCCTGCGCAGTGCTGGCATCGGCCGGGTCGTCCTGCTCACCGGCGACCGCGCCGACATCGCCGATACCGTCGGGCGGATGGTCGGCGTCGACACGGTGCTCGCCGACCGCGACCCCGCCGCCAAGCTCGCCGCTGTCCAGAAGGAGTCGGCGGCGGCTGCCACGATCATGGTCGGTGACGGCGTGAACGACGCCCCCGCGCTGGCGGCGGCGGGCGCCGGTGTCGCGCTCGCGGCGCGCGGGGCCACCGCATCGTCGGAGGCGGCCGACGTCGTGTTGACGGTCGACCGGGTCGATGCCCTCGCCGACGCGGTCCTGATCGCCCGGCGGTCCCGGCGCATCGCCTGGCGCGCGGTCGGCATCGGAATGGGGTTGTCACTCGCCGCGATGGTGCTTGCCGCGCTCGGTTTCCTCGCGCCGGCGCTCGGTGCCCTACTGCAAGAGGTGATCGACGTGCTCGCGATCGGCATCGCACTGCTCGCGGTCTTACCGGGCCGGATACACACCGTGGCGATGCCGGTTGCCGACATCGCGACCGCGCACGATTTGCGCGCCGAGCATGACCTGGTGTTGCCCGTGGTCGAGCAGATCCGCGCGATCGCGGACTCGTTGTCACGGGAGCAACCCGACCTCGACCCGGCGCGTCGGGTGCTGGAGCGCTTGGAGAACGAGGTGCTACCACACGAGGACGCGGACGAAGCCGTGCTGCTGCCACTCGTGGCGCGCGCATTGGGGAGCACCGCTGCCACAGCCGGATTGAGCCGTACGCACGCGGAGATCGCGCAGCAGGTCGGCCGGCTGCGTCGGCTCCTCGACAGCATCGAGCCCGGTCACGTCCGCTCCGAGGATGTCGTCGAAGTGCGCCAGCAGCTCTACGCGCTGCACGCGATCCTGCGGCTGCACAACGCGCAGGAGGAGGAAGAGGCGTTCAGCGTGGTACCAGAACGGCCGGTGGATGGGGCGCGGTGACGAGTCGCGTCGCCGGGGTCGACTCGGGGGATATCAAGTCTCGGCCGGTCGATCGACTACCGTTCGGTTCGAGACCCATCCCGGATGGAAACTGGTCCCGATGACGCACAAGCTCTCGCTCGACGCCCTTGCCCGTGAACAACTCGACATCGCGCGCCGCGCCCCGTCAAAGCGGTCGGCCCGCACTGTCGCCGGCGGACACGAGACGACGCTGCGCCAGACCGTGGTCGCGCTGTGCGAGGGGGCAAGCCTCGACGAGCACGACAACCCCGGCGAGGCGACGGTGCTCGTGCTGCAGGGTCGCGTCGAGTTGATCGCGGGCGCGGACCGGTGGCAGGGCCGCGACGGTGACCTGATCCTCGTCCCGAACGCGCGGCACGGCCTTTCCGCGCTGGCTGACTCCGTGGTGCTGCTGACGGCTGTGCCGCGCGGCCACTCAGTCCGCGACGCGGACCGCCAGGGCGGGTAGCACCTTCGCCGCGCGCCGTGCGGGCGCCAGCGTTGCGAGCACCGACGCAATCAGCGTGGCCGCCGCGAGGGCGGCAATGGTGAGCCACTCGATCGGGAAGCCGCTCCGGACTCCGTCGAACGCGGCACTCTTCTGGTACATCAGCCAGGTGGTGACGACACCGAGGACGGACCCGAGCAGCACGCCCTCCACGGCGATGAATCCGCTCTCGATGAGGAAGGAACGCTCGATCGTGCGGGCACGGAACCCCAGTGCACGCAATACGCCGATCGTGCGGCGTCGTTCCCGCACCGCGCGCACCATGACGACGCCGAGCCCGGTGATGCCGACGAACAGCCCGAGCGCGAGGAACCCCTGCATCAGCCGGAAGAACGCGGTGTTGGCGGCGAACATCTGTCGCACGTCGGCAGCGATCGGGGTGGCGACCAGGCTGGCCGACAGGTAGCGCGCCTGTAGCACCGGACCGAGTCGTTGCGGGTCGACGCCCGGCCGGGTCCGGACGAGCGCCGCGCCCACCTGCGCGGCCGGCCCGAACTGCTGGCGTACGGCTTGCACGCTGGCGACCAGCGGGTAGACGGTACCGGAACTGCTCGAGGCGGGGTAGAACGCGATCGCGCTGGTGAGAACGCCCGCGATGGTCTTGCGCTCGGTGGTGCCGGTGCGCGGGTTGGTCACTGTGAACGTGTCGCCGGGCTTGTAGAAGTGCCCGTTCGGCCCACCGGTGGCGCCGAAGTACTGGTCGATCAGCACGTAGTGCGGATCTGCGGCGACCCGGTCCCAGACGGCCCGGTCGGTGGTCAGTCCAGGGGCGCGCGAGCTGAACGTCATCGACGTCAGGCCGGTGCCCGGCACCCCGACGGCGATCGCGGCGAGCGGCACGGACGTACGGTGCCCGGGGTCGGACGCGAGTCCCGTTGCCGAGACCAGCGGCGTGACACCCGTGATGTCCGGACTGCGGCGCAGGTCGGCGAGGGTGGGCCCGGCGTCTTGCGGATTCAGGTCCACGCGCAGGGAGTAGCCAGCCGTCGCCTGGGCAACGTTGGCGGCCACGCTGTTGTCGATCACGCCGGTGATCTCTACGAGCAGCACGAGCACGAGCGTGATCAACGTGTACATGATCAAGGTCGCGCCGGTGCGGAATCGTTTGGCGAGCGGGTATGCGACCGCGAGGCGTATCGCGAGCCCGTTCTCGGACGGTCGCTCCACGAGCCGACGCACCGACCGCAGCAGCACAGCCTGGTTCTGGCTCACGAGCGTCACTGCGGAGAACGCGACCAGGACGCCGAGGATCACGAACACCGCCATCGACGGGTTGTCGTACATGCGCGGGCGCACCACGCTGGCCAACAGGCTCCAGCCGAGCACCGCGGCGGCGACCGCGCTGAGGGCCCCGCGCGGGGGCAGCGCACGGCGCAGCGCAGGAATTGTCAGTGCGGTCGCGAGGGCGGGTAGCAGCAACGTCGACTCCGGCTGGCTCTGCGCGACCGCCGGCACGGCGGCGGCGCCCACAACGGCCGCGAGCACTGTGGAGGCGAGGAGAGTCAGCCGCCGAGCGCGACGGCTGGCCGTGCGGGGCAGGTCACGGATCGCCGCGATGATGTTGAATCGGCTGATCCGCACACTGGTCGCCAAGATCGTGACGAACGAGATCACCAGGCCGAGGGCGATCGCGTTCACGATGCTGGTGGGCGTCACGGCGAAGTGGATCGCGAGACCCGACCCGTTCGCCGACCAGCCGCGAAAGATCTGGGCGGAGATCAGCGCGACCGCCCAGCCCACGCCGAGGCCGAGCAGGACGCCCGGGAGTACCGCCGCGAGCGCGTACGCGCTGCCCTCCATGCTGAACGACCCGACGAGCCGGGAGCGCTTCATGCCGATCGCGCGCAGCATGCCAAGCTGTGATTTCCGCTCCTCGGCGAGCATGACGAAGATGTTCACCAGCAGCAGCGCCCCGGCGATGATGCTGAAGCTGCCGATCATCAAGAACAGCGCGCCCAGCGTGTCACCGGTCTTGCGTGCGGCATCCAGCACCGACTTCTTCGGGGTCTCGACGAGCGCGTTCGTCCCGGCAACCGCCGCGCGGATCTTCGCCGTGACGGGTGCGGTTAGCGCCGCTCCCCGCTCGACGCCGCCGCGGTTGGAGACGAACGTGACCGAACGTGGCTGGGTTCCAGCGGTCGTTGCCGCCGTTTCGAGTACCCCGGACGGCAGGAACACGTTCCGGTTGACCTCCGCGCCGAGGCCGGCGCCGGCCAGGCCGCGCTCGGGCAGCACGCGGGTGATGAGGAACTGGTACGTCTTGCCGTAGAGGAGCAGTGCCAGCGGGTCGCCGGCTCGTGCGTGCAGTGACCGTGCCAATGGCTGGTTGATCACCACTTGGCCCTGGCCGGGGCGGGCGCCCGCAAGCCCGGACGATCCGCCGGCGCGGCCGAAAGCAGCGGCCTGCGTGAAGTCGATGTCCCAGGCGAGCACTCGCGGTTCGGCGTACTGGTCGCCGCGGGCGTTCAGCGCGGCGGCCTGGTCAACGCGCGCGTCGAGAACGCCGTCGACGCGCGAATCCGACCGTAACGCCGCGAGCCGCGCCGCGACCTCGGCCCCGGCTGCCGTGGAGGTCGACACGATCCGTTCGTCGATCGGGCCGAGCGTCCGGTAGGCCTCCTGGCGTACCGAGAAGTTCAGTGTGTCGCCGACGACGAGCGCGCCGACGATGATCGCCGTGCCGAGTGTGGCGCCGATGATCGCGAGCAGCGCCTCGCCGGGACGCCTGGCGAGTTGGCGCGCGGCCAGCCGCCGCGACACGGGTTGACGCAGCGCGACGAATGCCAGCCCGGCCAGGAGACACGCCACCATGACCAGCAGCGGTGCAAGCAGGTTCGGGTACATGGTCAGCCCACGAGAAGCGCGCTGCGCTGCCGGCTGTCGTCGGCCAGCTCCCCGTCGCGCATCCGCACCACGCGAGGAACCCGCTGGCCGATGGCGGCGTCATGGGTTACGAGCACGATCGTCTGGCCCTCGTCATGGTTGAGCTCGCAGAGCAGGTCCATGACAGCGCTGGCCATCGCCGAATCCAGGTTGCCGGTGGGTTCATCGGCCCACACGATGGCCGGACGGGCGACCAGCGCCCGCGCGATCGTCACCCGCTGCTGTTCGCCGCCGGACAGCTCGGCAGGGCGGTGAGTGACACGGTGGGCCAGTCCGACGCGGGCAAGCATCTCCAACGCCCGGGCGCGGGCCCTGTTCGCGCGGATGCCGACCATCAGCAGTGGGAGCTCGACGTTCTCGACCGCGGAGAACACCGGGATGAGGTTGAACGCCTGGAACACAAAGCCCATCGAACGAGCGCGGTGTGCGGTGCGCGCTGCGTCGGACATTGCGAACAGGTCCTGACCGTCGACCTCGACCCGGCCGCCGTCGATGTCGTCCAGGCCGGACAAGCAGTTGAGCAGCGTCGTCTTGCCGGAACCGGACGGACCCATCACGCCGACCAGTTCGCCCCGGTCCACGGTCAGGTCGAGGCCACGCAGCGCTTCGACAGCGACGCTGCCGTTCCGGTACACCTTGCGCACTTGGTGCGCCACGAGCAGGGCATTCATAAGGCGATCTCCACCGTCCGCTTCCAGGCTGCGCGGCAGAAGTGGCGGGGCGGAAGCGGCGAAGTCCCTGCTTGGCTGTGGTCTTTGGTCCCGGGAGTGCGCGCAGCCGACCAAAGCCTCTATTGCTGTCGGGGGTGCGGCGGGCACCATGGGCGCATGTGCCTAGGTGAGGTGGCGCGAGTGCGCGCCGTCTCGACCACCGGGTCGCTGCTCGTGGACGCAGGGGAGCGGACGGCGACCGTATCGAGCCTGCTGCTGGACCGGGTGCCCGAGGCAGGTGAGTGGGTGCTCGCGCATTCCGGCTACGCGCTCGCGGTGCTGACCGACGCCGAAGCGGCGGATGCGCTGACCGTACGCGAACGTATGGGCGAGGGGCCGGGATGAACAAAGGTCTGCTGCTTGCGCTGAGCGCCGCTGTGATCAGCGGGGTGTCGGTGTTCGTGAACTCCTACGGGGTGAAGGCGTTTGGGGACGCGACGGCGTACACCACCGCGAAGAACGCCGTGGCAGCGGTGGTGTTGCTCGCGCTGTGTGGGCTGGCGCAGGTTGGTGGGCGCAGCGTGGTCGCCGTGCCGCAGCGGCGTTCCCGGCTGCTCGGGCTCGTCGTGATCGCGGTGGTAGGCGGCAGCGTGCCGTTCGTGCTGTTCTTCGAAGGGCTGGCACAGGCCACATCGGGGCCGGCGCAGGCGCAGTTCATCAACAAGACGTTGGTGATCTGGGTGGCGCTGCTCGCGGTGAGCGTGCTCGGCGAGCGGCTGGGCGCGCTTCAGCTGGGCGCGGTCACTCTGCTGCTCGGGGGGCAGGCCGTGCTGTCGGGCGGGCTTGGCTCGGCGTTCACCCCGAATCTCGGTCGCGGCGAGATGATGATCTTCGCGGCGACGCTGTTGTGGGCTGTGGAGGTGGTGCTCGCCAAGGTGCTGCTGCGCGACCTGAGCTCATGGACGCTGGCGCTGGCCCGCATGGGGCTGGGATCGGCGCTGCTGATCGGCTGGGTGCTGCTCACCGACCGGGGTTCGCGGCTGGTGGACATGGACGCGGCCCAATGGCGCTGGGTGCTGCTGACGGGCGTGCTGCTCGCCGCGTATGTCGCGACCTGGCTGGCCGCCCTCGCGTTAGCGCCTGCCGTGAACGTGACGGCGATGCTGGTCGCCGCGGTGCCCATCACAGCCGTGCTCCAGGCTGCGGTTCAGCACACCAGCCTCCAGCTGAGCGGGCTGGGCCTGGTACTGGCGGGCTGCGCACTGGTGAGTACCGCGATGGTCTCCCGGCGGCGAGTCCCGGTCTCCGCATGAGGCTCGATGGCGCGCTGATGTTCGCGCGCTTCGCGTTCCCGCCTAATGAGCTTGGCTACTGCGGGCCGGACGCGAGCGCCGAGCTGCTGGAGCGTGCCGCGGCGGGCGCCGGGGGCCCGCAGCTGCGGGCACTGGCCCGTGGCTTCGCGGGCGCCTGGCCGTACTTGGAGCTGATCGCCGCTGCTAACGCGATCGGGGACCCGCTCGACGCCAGAGTGGTGGAGGCGTATTGGCTCGGCAACGTCCTGCTGGACCGGGTGCGCCCGCGCGAGCTCGCCGACTCGGTGGCGACCCGGTTCGGATCGCAGGTGCGCGATCGGGACCGGCTGCTGGCGCCCATCGGCGACGGGGCGCTGCCGCATCACGGCTTCCACGTCTTCGGCGTCTACCCCTGGGTGGGGCTGCTGCGCGCCGGCCGGGTCGACGAGCCGCTGTCCGTGCTGGAACGCTGCCGGATCCGCTGGGGTCGGGTCGAATCCCTTGCCGGTGACGAGGCGATCGTGACATCGCGTCCGCTGCGCTGGACCGGAACTCGCCTGGAGCTGGGCGTCCCGCGGCAAGAGACAGTGATCGCGGGGCGGCGCGGCTACCAGCTCACGTCGGAATTGCGGGTTGGCGACTGGTGCGCGCTGCACTGGGGCTGGGCGTGTCAGCGGCTCAGCGCCAGGCAGCTGCGCGCATTGGCCGGGTACACGTGTCGCCAGCTCGCTGCCGTCAACCGCGCGCCCTACCCGGCGCCGGCCAGCGTCCTGTCCTGAACAGTGACCGCAGATACAGGGACTCGCGGGACGATTTCCCTGCGCTGAACATGTGCCATGTCGCGGAGCTGTGTTTGTTCCTTCGGCGCTCTCGCACACGGCCGAACGTCTTGATGTCACCCCTGGATTTCGGAAAGAACGGCACGCGTAACAGTCGGCAGCGCTGCGGCGACGGCGGGCGTGAGCTCACGGCCGAAGCCGATGTCGCCGGCCTCGACGGCATAGACGACCAGTCGTCGCGGTGCTCGATCCAGGGCATCGGCGAGGCGTACCGCGTCGGGGATGCCGAGCCCGTGCGTGCTCGGCGTCGCGGCATGCTGTGGCACCGCTTCGGTGCGGTGGATACGCCCTGGTACGGACGGCTCGCACAACACGGCGTCGACGACGACGGCGAGATCGGCACCGTCCCAGGCATCGAGCAACTGCGTGGGTTCGCCATCGGTCACCGTGAGCGCGACGCTGGCCGGCACGTGCTCGCGCAGGTGCTCGACCACGGCGGGACCGATGCCGTCGTCGCGGCGGAAATCATTTCCGACGCCGATTATGACCCGCCGGCGCGAATCCGGGTCTACACCGCTCGCTGCGCTCGGGCGCATCCCCGGCTCCGCTCCGCGCCTGTCGGCGCGGGCCGCGTCGCGGCGGCGGGGCTCTTCGCGCGAGCGCTCATCGCTCATCGGCGGTCCACGGTCAGGTCGAGGAAATGCGTCGAGCAGGAGATGCAGGGGTCGTAGTTGCGAATGGTGCGCTCGCAGAGGGTGGTCAGCGTGGCGTCGTCGAGGCCGAGATTGGCCGAGACCATGCGGCGCAGGTCGTCCTCGATCGCGGCCTGGTTCTGCGAGGTTGGCGGGATGATCGTCGCGTCGCGGATGAGGCCCTCGGAGTCGAGTTCGTAGCGGTGGTAGAGCAGGCCGCGCGGTGCCTCACTGACACCGTGCCCGACTCCGGCTCGGGGCGTCGTGTCGGCCGCGGGTGGGTCCGGGCGGTCGTACGAGCCGATGATCCGCAGCGCCTCGTCGATGGCGTACACGGTCTCGACGGCACGCACGACGATGCTGCGGAACGGGTTGCGGCAAGTCTCGGCGAGCCCGGCCGCGGCGGCGGCCTCTCGCGCGAGTGGCGACAGTTGGGCGCTGTTCAGGCTGTAGCGGGCCAGCGGCCCGGTGACATAGCGCCGCCCGTCCATTTCGGCGTGCAGCGCGGTGGAGTGCAGCACCTGGCGCTCGGTGATGTGATCGAGAAAGTCCCGTGGCGGGAAGGCCACTCTGGTCGATGTCACAACCTCGCCCTGCTCGATCGCATAGTGCGCCGGGTGGTGAACGGCGAGCAGCTCGCAGTCGACCTCCAGCTCGGGAAAGTCGAACCCGGCGACCCAGGTGACCGTGGCGAGCGCGCCGTCGAGCGCGCGCCGCAGTTGTTCGGCCAGAGGTGCCAGGTCGGCCGCCGTGGGCGCCCTGTGGAAGCCACCGACGCGGGGGTTGACCGGGTGGATCGCGCGACCGCCCACGAGCTCGAGGATCGCGTTGCCGGCCTTCTTCAGCGCCAGGCCGCGCTCCACGACGGCGCGCTCGTCGCGTGCGAGGGCGACGGCGTCGGGGTAGCCGAGGAAATCCGGCACGTGCAACAGATAGATGTGCAGGGCGTGACTGGATATCCATTCGCCGCAGTAGAGCAGCCGGCGCAGCGCCGAGATGCGCCCATCGACGGCGATGCCCCACGCGTCCTCGATCGCGTTCCAGGCGCTTGTCTGGTAGGCGACGGGGCAGATGCCGCAGATGCGGGAGGTGATGTCGACGGCCTCGTGGTACGCGCGGCCGCGTAGGAAAGCCTCGAAGAACCGGGGTGGCTCGTAGATCTCCAGCTGCGCCTCCTCGACGTGCCCGTCGGCCACGACGATCCGCAGCGCACCCTCGCCCTCGACGCGCGCCAGCGAGCTGACCCGCAACTGCCTAGCGCGGTGACTCATTGCGGGCTCTCCCGTCGAACGCCGTGACGTTGAACGTCGCGAAGACCCGGCCGACCGCGCGCTCCTCCATGCCGAGCTGGCGGAGCTGACCGGTCAGGGCGGGCAGGTTCGCGCCGGTCATCGGGCCGAAGCAGCCGTAGCAGCCCCGCCCCACCGCCGGGCACAACGCGCCGCATCCGGCGTGCGTGACCGGACCTAGACACGGTGTGCCGTCGGCGACCATGACGCAGGTAAGCCCGCGCCGCTTGCACTCGGTGCAGACACTGGTATCGGGAA
>DATFRC010000104.1:0-15413 GCA_035263725.1 Jatrophihabitantaceae bacterium
GGCAAGAACCCCGCTGCCCGCATCGCTGGCTCAGCCATGACCACACCCTCCCTCGGTGTTCATGATGGTTCGGGCACCGGCCGGGGGATGCGCACCCGGCGCTTGGATTGATACGCCTCGGCGAGCGCGGTGCGGGCCTGCTGGGCGCCGGCGGCGGTGAGCCGGTAGTACCGCCGCGGCGGGCGGGCTTCCACCTTAGGGTCGATGTCCTCCCAGCGGGATTGCACCCAGCGCAGCCCCTCCAGCCGGGCCAATACCGGGTGCACGGTGCCCGACGGCAGCCCGGCCGCCTGGCCGACCTCCACCCCGTACAGCTCGGCTTGCGGGTCGGCGAGCAACGCGCGGAGCACGAACTGGGTGCGGAGCGTCATGCGCAGCTGATCGGCCATGGTCTAACTCTACCTAGGGGCTAAGTAGAAGTCAAGCATGCTCGATCAGGTTTGCGTCTTGCGGGCGAGCAGGACGACGCCGGCCTGGTCGTAGGTGTCGAAGTAGACGAAGCCTGAGCCGTTCGGGCGTTGTCCCCGCATCAGCACTGCCATGCCGAGATCCCGCCCCTGCTGCACGGCCACGTCGACATCGGACTCGAAGCCGATGTGGAAGACGCCCTCGCCGTGCAGATCGAGGAAACGGCGCTGCGGGCAATCGAGCTCAGGCGGCTCGCACAGCTGCAGCTGCACGTTGTCGAGGTCGACGAGCTTGTATCGCAGGGCACGGAAGGCATCCGGGTTCGGTACGTCAAGGTCGGTGTATTCAGTGAGCGGCGGGTAGTCCCGCCACGGCCCGATGCCGATCGACTCGTAGTAGGCGACGGTCTTGTCGAGGTCGCGCACGACCAGGCAGATGTGGTGCAGCTGCCGGAATGGTGTGCCGGTCATCGGTATCCCTCCAGGTAGGGCGACAGCGGTCATGCCGCGACGGTGGCCAGGGCTTGTAGGACGCGCTCGTTGAATTCGTCGAGGTCGGTCGTCGGCTCGCCGGGCCGGGCCAAGTCGTAGGTGGGCGGTGCGGTGTCGATGACGTGATCGAGTGCTTTGCGGACCTGGGTGTGCAGATCGAGGGCGGCGAGGTCCGGGCACCAGGCGAGCAGGTCGACCAGGGCGAGCCAGGCGCCGGTGGGGTTGGAGCGGCGGCTGCCGGTGCGGTGCGGCGACGAGCCGTGGGCCGGCTCGAAAAGCGCGGTCGTCCCGCGGCCGAACGCGCGGTCGGGGTTGATCGTCGCCGATCCGCACAGGGCGGGGGAGCCGGCGCGCGCACACACGACGTCCGACAGGATGTCGCCGAACAGGCCCTCGGTGACAATGACCGATGGCAGCTCGGCGTATTTGACGAGCTCGTAGGCCGCGCGGTCGACGTTGACGTCGACGAACGGGAAGCCGCTGGCGTGGGCGATGCGCCGCCACAGCCGGGACGTGGCGAACACGCTGGCTTTGTCGACGCTGATCGCGCGCCGGTGTGGCGTGTGCCCGGCGTACTCCACGGCGATGTCGAAGACTTCCCGCACTCGCACCGGGTCGAGAACCAGCCGGTCTTCGGCCGGGCGCTCGCCGTCGCTCTCGACGCGTCGTTCCGGTCCGGCGTAGGCGCCGCCGGTGATGTTGCGGACGATGATCACATCGTCTTCGCCGGGGACGCGGACGGTGCGGACGCTGATCCGCAGGTCGAAGACGTGCCGCAACTCGATGAGTGCGGCCTCGGGGTTGGGGCATTGGTCGGCGGTGACGCCGGGATGGGTGCCGACGGCGCCGGAGAGGATGACGTCGGCGGCGCGGCAGGCGGTGAGCGTCTGCCCGGGCAGGGTCGATCCGGTCTGCGCCCAGCCACTGCTGCCGTACGGCCACGGCCCGGTGACCCGGACCGGTGCGCCGTTGCGTTCGAGGTGATGCAGGAAGGCAACCGGCCCGTCGAGGATTTCCGATCCGATGCCGTCACCGGGAAGCAGAGCAATCGTCGTCATAGCAGCAGGCTCCGGGTCTGGGTGGTCATGATCGCGACGGCTGTGTCGGTGCCGACGTGCTTCTCGAGGTCGGCAAGCCACGGAGCAACGGCAGTCGCCGGCGGTGGGTGATCGGCATGGCCGAGGTCACCGCCGAATACCAGCAGCGAGGTGGGGTAGGCGCGGGTGAGGGTGAGACTGGAGTGCTCGGCGTCCCCGAGCAGGTCGGGCAGAATGCCGAGCTCGAGGTGGGCGTCGAGTGCCTGCAACGCCGTGGATGCTTCGTCGTTCCAGTGCAGGAAGGCCATTTTCGGGTGGTTGACGAGCAGCCGCCGCACGCCGCGGCGTTTGGCTTCGCGAAACAGCACCACGGTCTCGTCCGCCGACAGGTGGCCGCTGGCCAGCAGCAGATCGTACGCGGCCACGACGTCGAGCACCTCGAACCACTGCGGCAGCAACGTCCCGTTCGTGATCACGTCGACGGGACGCAGTTCGAAGCCGCGGTGCACGGACAGTTCCGGGGACGACGCTCCCGCCTGATGGGTGCGCGCCGACACCGTGGGCATCCACACGAGGCGCCCGCCGAGGCGTGCTGCGACCTCGACGGCGTCGGGGTTGGCGCCGCCGATCGCGCTGTTAAGGACGACCCCGCCGTATACGCCGTCGCCCGCTGCTGCGGCGCGTTCGACGGTGCTGCCCTCGTGCGCCTTGAGCACTACCGTGCTGAACCCGACCGCCCGTTCCGCTTCGACGGTGGCCCGGTCGTCGCCATGGCGGGGCAGCAGGCTGGGCGCGGCGTGCACGTGGAGGTCGGCCATGCCTGCCGCCCACTCCGGCGGGTTCATGACAGCTCCACCCAGTCCAGGACGGGATGTTCGGCGAGCAGGCGGCGCTGCACCTTGCCGGCGGCCGCGTCGCGCGGCAGCGCGGCGACCCGGGCGATAGCTACCGGGCGCATGAACGCGGGCAGCTCAGCGATCCGGCTCCGCAGCCGGTCGACCGGTAGCGGGTCGGCGACGGCGTACAGCACGACCTCCTCGTCCACCAGGGCACCCTTGCGTTTCCACACCGCGTGATCAGTGATTCCCGGGACGGCCGCGAGGTGGTTCTCGACATAGGGGATCGGCACGAACTCGCCTTTGACCCGGATGGACTCTGCTCTGCGTTCGACGAAGACCAGGTAGTCGGCGCCGTCCGCGCGGCCGATGTCGCCGGTGTCGAACCACCCCTCGGCGTCGCGTGCCGGATCCAGGCCGTCGGCGGTGACGTACCCGTCGAACAGCGCCGCGCGCTCGCCTTCACGAACGAAGATCTCGCCGTTGCGGGTTACCCGCCATTCGATGTCGGCGCGGGCTGGGCCGCCGTGCCGGCTCGCGTCGGCCGGCATGTCGTCCGGCTGCGTCCAGCGCATCAGGTGCGAGACACCGCCGGCCTCGGTCGACCCGTACCCCGACACGGCAGCGGGAATCGAGAACTGCCGCAGGAATTGCGCATCGGCGTAGAACATCGTGCGTACGACATGCCCATCGGAATCGCGCGCGGTGGTCGTCCTCTTGAGGATCTCGACCGGCGGCGCGTGCAGGATCAGCACCGTGACCTGGTCCGCGACGACGGCCGGCCAGAATCCGCTGGCGGAGAACTTCGGCACGGTCAGCGCGTCCGCACCCGTCAGCAGCGCCGTGACGATGCCGTAGCCCATCGGGTTGATGTGGAACAGCGGGAGTGGCGCGAGCACGCGATCGGCGGGCGTCAGGTCGAGGGCGGCTGCCATGGCGCGGGCCAGGCGCCGGAAGTACTCATGCGTCTGCGCGCAGAACTTCGGTACGCCGGTGGTGCCGGACGTGTGCATGTACGAGGCGACGTCGAAGTCGTCGGCGCCGAGGCCGGGCAGGGCCGCGGCATCGCCGCGACCTCGCCTGGGAGCAAGCGCGATCTCCTCGGCGCCCAGCACGCGATCGGGCGCGAGTGGTGTGAGCATGCGCTCGACCAGCTCGTCGGGGTACGTAGGGTTGACCAGGGCCACCGGTGCGCCGGCGAGCAGACAGGCCAGCCAGGTGACGACGTAGTCCGTCGACGTGGGCGCGACGAGGGCGACGCGCTGCCCGGGAGCCAGCGCGAGGTCCGTCGCGCGGCCGGCGGCCAGCTCGACGGCGTCGGCAAGCTCCAACTGATCGTCCACCGCGCCGACCCGCAGCCGCGGCCGGACGGCGGCCTGCTCGACGATCGCCCGCGCGAGGTTGGTCATGCCAGCCCCTCGTGCCCCGGATCCTTCAGGATGCGTTGCGCGAGGTAGTTCCGCAGGATTTCGGACGAGCCGCCGGCCACCTTGAGCACCTTGATGTCGTTGAGGATGTCGCTGTACGGGGTGTCGACGTAAAGGCCGTGGCCGCCGACGAGGCTGAACGCGGTATCGGACGCCTGCTCGGCGGCGGCTATCGCGAGGCGCTTGGCGGTGGTGGTGCGCAGCGCGATGTCTTCGCCGCGCTCATGGGCGATCGCCGCGTCGTCACGGGCGTACGAGGCGGCCTGCAACGCGGTCCAGGTGTCGGCGACCATCCAACGGATGCCTTGGAAATCGGTGACGACGTTGTCGCCGACTTCCCGCGTACCGGCGTAGCGCAGCCCGAGTTCGAGGGCGCGCCGACCCATGCCGATCAGCTCGGAGGCGTTGCCCAGCCGGCTGATGTTGAACGTAGACAGGAACGTCGAAAGGCCGCCGCCGACCGGGCCGAGTCGCGCCGAGTCCGGGACACGGACGTTGTCGAACTCGACATCGGCGGTGCGGATCAGCCGCAGGCCGATCGCCCGCGTCACGTGAGAGCGGATGCCGGCCAGCGACATGTCGACCAGGAAGCTGGTCAGGCCCTCGGGGGCAACGGCGTAGAAGAGTGTGACGTCGCAATCCGCGCCGAGGTTGATGTGCGTCTTGCTGCCGGTCAGCAGCCAGTCGCCACCGTCGGGTACCGCGGTCGACTTCATCGCTTTGAATGACGACCCCGCGCCCTTCTCGCTGATGCATTCGGAGAAGACGGCCTCGCCCGTGGCAATGCCGCGCAGCCACCGGTCCTTCTGCTCCGCGGTGCCCCAGTCGAGCAGCCACCGCTGCCCTTGCGCGGCGAGCTGCCCCGTCACAAGTCCGTGCCGGCCGACCTCCTCGCTTATCACGGCATATTCGGCGACACCGCCGCCGAGGCCGCCGTATTCGGTCGGAACGAGTGGGCCGAGGTAGCCGCGCCGGCCGAGTTCGCGGTACAGCTCGCGCGGGAAGCGGTTGGCGCGGCTGGCGGTATCGAGCTCTCGGCGGTGCTCGTCGCCGAATGCGGCGAGCTCGGCGATGGTGTTCTTGATCCAGGCGGCCTTGGTCGTATCGGTCTGCAACGTCGGGTACATCAGCCCTCCTTGCCGGGGCGGGACAACGACCACATCTGCCGGGCGCGTTCGATCTCGACCGCGTGGTCCCAGGCTGCCGCGTCGGCTGCCGTGCGACGAAGCGTTGCCGCCAGCGCGCGGGCCAGCGCCGGATCCGCCGCCAGGTGGGCGACGCTTCGCTCGGCGACTCGGAGCAGGTCCGCAGCCGGAACGCTCGTCCAGGCGATACCCGTGGCGACCGCATGATCGGCAGTAATGGCTTGGGCGAACACGCCGGCCGCGGCAGCAGCGCCGATGCCACCAGCGCGGGCAAGCAGGTACAGGTGCCCGCCGCCTGGATGCAGCCCGATCCTGGCGAAGCCCGAGGCGAGCACCGCGTCCGGAGCGACGATGCGCAGGTCAGCGGCGAGGGCAAGGTTGACGCCGGCGCCCACCGCGGCGCCGTTGATCGCCGCAACCGTCGGGACGCTCAGCCGGCCGAAGCGGCGGAACGCGCTGTACAGCTCGTCGAGACCGTCGTAGACCTCATCCGGGCGAGCGCTGCGCAGAGCATCGAGCACGCGGGTATCGGCGCCGGAGCAGAACGCCGGCGCGGTGCCCGTGATGATCGCCGCGCCGATCGCGGCGTCGTTGTCGATCTCCGCGCAGACGGCGCGCAGGTCAGCCGCTGCGTCGGCGTCCAGGGCATTGCGCGTCTCGGGCCCGTCGAGGGTGATCCGTGCTGTGCCGTTCGAGACGATCAGCTCGACCCGCGTCGCGCCCATCAGAAGACCATCCCTACCCCGTGGCTCGCGGTGCTGGTCGCGAAACGGTCGAGCTGGAGCGCGCTCGCGTCGATGCTGGTGATCGCGCCTTCGGTGATCTGCTCGGCTACGAGCCGGCCGATCTCGGGCGCCTGCATCAGGCCGTGCCCGGAGAAGCCGCAGGCGTTGACCCAGCCCGGCGCCACCGGGTCCGCGCCGAGCAGGCCGTGGTGATCCGGGGTGTTCTCGTAGGTGCCGGCCCAGCAGCCCGCCCGGTCGAGCGGTAGATCGGCCAGCCAGGGGAACCGGACGACGGCCTGCTCCAGGACCGACTCCAGCCACGGCCAGTCAACGGCAAGGTCGTATCCGTCGTCCTGATCGGGACGAGCCGCGCCGAACAGTAGCCGCGAACCTTCGCTGCGGACGAACACTCCGGTGCCGACGTCGATCGTCATCGGTACCGGGCCGGCGAGCGCGCCCGGCGCCGTCGCGTAGATGTTGCGCCGCGAGTGCACCACCGGCACCGAGAGCCCGGCCAGAGCGGCAAGCTCGCCGGCCCAACCGCCGGCGGCGTTGACGAGGTACCGCGCGCCGAAATGTCGGTCGCCGGCCGTCACCGCCCACCTCTGGTCGAAGGCGACGGCGGTGACCCGATGCCGGAACAGCACCTGGGCGCCCGCCGAGCGCGCGAGCTGCAGGTACGCGCTCGTGGTCAGGTGCGGGTCGACCACCCCGTCGGCCGGCCCCCAGGTCGCCCCGGCCAGCCCGTGCGGTGCGAACGGCGTGACCCGTTGTGCCGCCGGCAGTTCGAGGACATCGACGGGGACACCGTGTTCACGCTGCAGTTCGACGGCGGCAAGCTGTGCTTCCCAGCCGGCCTCCGGGACCAGGAAGAGGTAGCCACTGGGCCGGTAGCCGACGTCGATGCCATGCGCCTCTGGGAACGACCGATACGCCTGGATGCTGCGCCACGACAGTTCGATGTTCAGCGGGTCGGCCCACTGCGCCCGGATGGACGCGAACGAGCGCCCGGTGCTGCCCTCGGCCGGCCCGCCGAAGGAGTCGACCACCACGACGCTCAGTCCGGCCCGGGCCAGGTGGAAGGCACTGCTCGCCCCGAGGGCTCCGGCCCCGACGACGATGACATCGGCGCTCATGGGCTCGCTCCCAACTCAATGCGGTGAGCCGACGCTAAGCGCGCAATAGGCGGCTTGGCTTCGGCGCTGGACCGAAAGAAGCCGGGTCGCCATTCGAATGCAGTCGAAACAGATCAGTCTCCGGCGGCGCGGAACGCGGCCAGACGAAGGGCCATGTGCAGGTCGTCGCGTCCCGGTCCCGCCTTGAGGTTCACGCCGGTGAGCGCCTCGATCCGCTCGATGCGGTAGTAGAGCGTAGTTCGATGGATGTGCAGCTCCTCGGCCGCCTGCGCGACGTCGCCGGCGTGATCCAGAAGCGCCCGGGCCGTGATCATCAGATCTGGCCGTACTTGGGAAGCGAGCAGCTCGGCGGCCGGATGAATGTCCCCGACAGCCAGCTCGTCCGGTGCATTGGCGACGAGATGCCAGGACCCGAGGGCGTCCCAGCTGGGGCGGTCGAGGATCGCGCCGGCGCGTAACACCTGTGCCGTGACCCGCGCCCGATGCACTGCCACGTGCAGCTGCCCGAGTCGCACCGGCCGGCCACTCGTCCCACTGGTCGCGCCGACGTGCACGCTCATCCCGTCGGAAAGCGGCCAGCCGCCGCGCCGCTCCGGGAGCTGCACCACCACGGTGACGCCGGGGTCGAGCTCTTCGAGTCGGATGAGCTCCCGTGCCGCACTCGGGTCGGGGCCCACCGCCAGGCGGGCGAGCAATGCTGCCCGCCGGTGCTCCCGCTTCGTGCCGGTGAGGCGTTCCTCGGCAAGGGTCGTGGCGGCGAGGGCCGCACACGCAACAATCTCCGGCAGGTCGGCCTCACTCACGGTTTCGTCCGGATCGAGGAGCCACAGGTAGCCGAACAGATCCCTGCCCACGCGCAGCGGTACGCACCACCGGGGCAGCATCTCCGCTTCCGGAACGGCCGGCACACGCACGGGTCCCTCGGCTCGCGCCAACCCGAGGCGGACGACGACTGCGGCCGCGGCGGGAGCAGGCTCACGCTGCAGGATGGTGCGCAGCCGGGTGCCGTCGACTTCGCCTTGCGCGCTCCACCAGAGCGGGTGGTGGTGGACGTCCTCCACGAGAACGGCCCGGCCCAGCGACGCGCCGAGGCGGTCAACCGCCGCCTGAACCTCCGCCGACGCCGTCGTCATTCAGTCGTGTCCTTAACCCCTGCCGGTTCGACAATCTTAGGAACTCCGACTGGCAAGTTCCGCTGCCGTGCCGAAGCCGCCACCGATGCGGGCTGCCTAGGTTTGCGGTAACCCTCTTGGCCTCGGAGGTACGCGATGACTGCTCCCGCCGGCCGTACGGCCCTGTTCCCTATCGGCCCCACCGCAGCCCGCTCCTACGCCGCCGGGTCGCCCGAACGCGCGAGCACCGCGGCGGCACTGGCCGACATACGCACGGCCGACTACGACATCGCCAGCGTGATCGGCGGCGTCGAGGTGCGCACCGGACGGCAGATGCCGGTCGTTACCCCGCACGAGCACAAGAGCCAACTCGGCCAGGTGCACTGGGCCGGCCCGTCCGAGACCCAGCAGGCCATCGACGCGGCACTCGCGGCGTCGCGCTGGTGGGGACGCCTGCCGTGGGAAGAGCGTGCCGCACCGTTCCTGCGTGCCGCCGACCTGCTCGAGTACGGACCGTGGCGCGACCGGCTCAATGCCGCCACGATGCTCGAATTGTCGAAGACCACCTACCAGGCCGACATCGACGCTGCCTGCGAGACCATCGACTTCATCCGGGCCAACGTCAAGAACATGCGCGACATGTACGGCGTGCAGCCGGGTTCCCGGCCGGGCGAGTGGAACTCCGCGGAGTACCGCCCACTCGAGGGCTTCGTCTTCGCCGTCACCCCGTTCAACTTCACCTGCATGAACAACCTGGCCTTCGCGCCGGCCGTCCTCGGCAACACCGTCGTCTGGAAGCCGGCCGAGAGTGCGTCACTGGTCGCGCACCTGTCGATGCAACTGCTGCGCGAAGCCGGGCTACCTGACGGCGTGATCAACGTCGTGTACGGCGCCGGGCCGGAGATCGGGGCAGTGGCTCTCGAGCACCGCGATCTCGCGGGCGTTCACTTCACCGGTTCCACCACAACGTTCCAGCACATCTGGCGCACCGTCGGCGCGAACGTCGCGTCTTACCGCAACTACCCCCGCCTCGTGGGCGAAACGGGTGGGAAGGACTTCATCCTCGCGCACCCCACCGCCGACATCGAGGCACTCGCCGTCGCCTGCATCCGAGGCGCGTACGAATACCAGGGGCAGAAGTGCTCGGCCGCCTCTCGTCTCTTCGCGCCGCGCACCCTGTGGCCGGCCTTGAAGGACCGCCTCATTGCGCTCACCGAGTCGGTCGTCGTCGGCGATCCGACCGAACCCGAGACCTACGTCGGCGCGGTCATCAACGCCAAGCAATACGCCAAGCACGCAGAGGCACTGGCGCGTGCCCGCGGCGAGGGCATCGTCGTCGTGGGCGGAAACACCGACGACGCCACGGGGTGGTTCGTCGACCCGACCGTCCTCGAAGTCGAGGACCCCATATCGCCGTTCCTGACCCAGGAACTGTTCGCCCCGGTACTCACGACGTACGTCTACGACGACGCGGACTGGGAGCAGACGCTCCGACTGGTCGACGAGTCGACCCCATACAGCCTCACCGGTGCCGTCTTCGCGGAGGACGAGGCCGCCGTTCGCCAAGCCGATGAGGTGCTGCGCTACACAGCCGGCAACTTCTACGTCAACGACAAGCCGACCGGCTCGGTCGTCGGGCAGCAGCCCTTCGGCGGTGCCCGTGCCTCCGGAACCAACGACAAGGCCGGCACGGTCTGGAATCTGATCCGCTTCGCGAGCCCGCGCTCGACCAAACGCAACCATCTGCCGGTCCGCGACTACCGCTACCCGCACCTCGAGCCCTGACCCGACCCGGCATGACCGTCCTCGAGCTGCTCGATGCCCTGGTCCGGATCGACTCGGTCAACCCCGGACTCGACCCGGCCGGCACCGGCGAGGTGCGGATCGCGGCCTTCGTCGCGGAGTGGGGGCGAAGCGCCGGACTGCGGGTTGAGCAGTTCGAGAGTACGCCGGGGCGGCCCAGCGTCATCCTGCGCGGTGGCCGCGATGCCGGGGGTCGCCGCCTGTTGCTCTGCGGCCACCTCGACACCGTCAGCTTGGCCGGCTCCCGCGACGCCCTGGCGCCGCGCGTAGCGGGCGACCGCCTCTACGCGCGCGGCGCCTACGACATGAAAGGTGGCCTCGCCGCCGCCCTCACGGCGTGCCAGGCCGCATCCCTGGCGGGCATCGCCGGAGAGGTCATCGTCGCGGCCGTCGCCGACGAGGAGCACGCCAGCCTGGGCATCCGGGATGTGCTGGCCCGCCTCGACCCGGCGGCTATCGACGCCGCAGTCGTGACCGAGCCGACCGAACGCCAGGTCGGCACGGCGCACCGCGGATTCGTCTGGACGGAGGTGACCGTCACCGGCGTTGCCGCCCACGGCTCACGGCCGCACCTCGGCGCCGACGCAATCCTCGCCGCCGGCCACTACCTGGTCGCGTTCGACGAGCTCGACCAGGAGCTTCGCAATCGGCCGCACCCGTTCCTCGGCCCGGGCAATCTGCACGCGTCTCTGATAGCCGGTGGCACCGGCGAGTCGACCATTCCGGACCGTTGCGTGTTCACCGTCGAACGCCGGACGCTTCCCGGCGAGACCCTTGAGCGAGTCGAGGCCGACGTTGCCGACGTACTCGAACGCAGCCGACCCGGCGACCCGCGTGTCACCACCGCTGCGCGCACCCTCCTGCACCGCGCGCCGATGGAGACTGCCCGCGACGCGGAGATTGTCCAGGCGCTGCTCGCCGCTGCCGGGCCGGGCACAACGGTGGCTCCCATGTCGTACTGGGCCGACTCGGCCTTCTTGGCCGCGGCAGGTATCTCCACCGTGCTCTACGGACCAGAAGGCGACGGAGCTCATGCCGACGTGGAGTGGGTCAGCCGCAGCGGCACCAAGACGGTTGCCGCCGCGCTGACTCAGCTCGCTCAGGACTTCTGCGGCTGAGCCCCCGCTTAGGACGGATGAATATCTGCGATCCGTGGTCGGTATGCGGTGGCAAACTCGGAATTCAGGGGCACGTCAGCCCGGTTCACCCCTACGGGCTGTCGTCGCCGCAGAAGGTTGAGTCGCATGAGCAGTGCCGGGTATGGCAGTACCGCAGCGAGTGCCGCACTCGCTCGTCGAGCGCTGTCTGCGCAGCGACAATGGTGGATCGATCACCTGAGTCCGGTGCGCGATCGAGTTCGGGCGGTCGGCGTGGTCCGGGCAGCGCCTGCCAGTCTCGGTTTGCTGCTCGCAAGTCTGGTTGCCACCGCGAGTGTGCGCCTGCCCAGCCCGGTACAGCATGCGGCGAACGGCATCTTTCTCTACCGTGGCCGCGACCTGCACACCGCCGCTGCAACGTATCGACTGCCGCTCAGCGCGTTGCTCGCGCAAAGTTGGCCGCAGTGGATGTGGACGGCCGTCGTGGCGGTCATACTCTTTGCGCCGCTCGAGGTCCGGGTCGGCCCGGCACGCCTGCTGCTCTGCGTGTTCGCCGGGCAGGTCCTGTCCACCGCAGTGGCCGACTTCCTGGTCAACACGGGTGGGCACACCGCAGAACTCGCCGCGCCCGACTACGGCACGTCCTGCCTGGTCGTGAGCGCTGCCGCCGGCTATGCGTGGTTCGTACGCTCCCGCCTGCTCACCGCCGTGCTCACCGCCGGCCTGTGCGTCGACGCCGTTCTCAGCGCGCCCCAGACAGTCACCGAACACTGGATCGCGGCCGGAGCCGGACTGGTGGTACTCGCTTATCGCGCGCCCACGAGCAGCCTGGCCACGCGGCGGCGCGCATCGGCGTTCTCGCCAGCCGCATCGCTTCGGCATTACTCGCCCAGCCGTTTGGGGCCGCACGCAGCGTTCTGGTGGTGACGTCAGCCGAGCCAGTTGCGGGCAGCAGCGACCAGGGCGCCCACCCCGACCTCGATGGTCGGGTTGGGCACCGGGTAGTAGCGCGGCGAGTGATTGGACGGCAACCCGCCGACGACCTGCGCAAGCTGCTCCTGGGACGCGGCGCCGGCGAAGCGGGCCGGTTCGGCGCCGCCGAGCAACCAGTACACGATCGGCGCGCCAGCGGCCTGGGCGAGCACCCCGACGTCCTCGCTGCCGGTCACCGGGCCCGGGTCGACCACCCGGCCGATCCCAACGACGGACTCGAGCGCCGGTCGGGTCCGGGCCGCGCCTTCGGCGTCGTTGATCACCGCGGGAGCGACGTCGAGCGGCTCGATGGTCGGCGGCTGCGGTGCTCCCGCGGTCTGCGCCTCGCCGCGCACGATCCGCTCGATCGCAGCCAAGATGCGGGCGCGGACCTCGAGGCTGTAGGTGCGCACGTTCACCAGCAACTCGGCACGGTCGGGGATGATGTTGGACTTGGTGCCGGCATTGCTTGCCCCGACGGTGAGTACGGCGGTGTCGCTGCCGGACACCTCCCGGGAGACGATCGTCTGCAACCGCAGCACTGTGGCGGCTGCGAGCACGACCGGGTCGACAGTCGTCTCCGGGCGCGACCCGTGACCGCCGCGGCCGTGCAGGGTGATTCGCAGCGAGTCGCTCGCCGCGAAAGCCGCACCCGGCCGCAGACCGAGCATGCCGGCTGGCAGTGGGGCAACGTGCTGGCCCAGCACAATGTCTGGGCGCGGCACCTTGTCATACAACCCGGCATCGACCATGCCCTGCGCGCCCGTGGCGAGTTCTTCGGCCGGCTGGAACGCCGCGATCAGCGTCCCGTGCCACTGCTCACCGGCCGCGGCCAACTCCGCCGCCGCGCCGAGCAGGCAGGTGACGTGCATGTCATGCCCGCACGCGTGCATCACCCCGTCGACGGCGCTCGCATACGGCAGACCGGTCGCCTCGCTTACCGGCAGCGCGTCCATATCTGCGCGCAGCAGCACGGTCGGCCCGTCCCCGCGGCGCAGCATCCCGACCACGCCGGTCGTGCCCACGCCCTCGTGAACCTGATAGCCGTGTTGGCGCAGCCACTCTGCGGCAATCCCCGCAGTGCGATGTTCCTGGTCGGACAGTTCCGGGTGTCGGTGTAGGTCCTCGTACACGGACCGCAGCCGCGCCCCCACCGTCGCGTCCATGATCGAACTCTAGACCAGGTCAGCCCGGCGTCGCCGCTACCTCCGGCTGCGACATCCTCTCCGACGCCCGGAGCGCCTGCGTGATCACGTCGAGCCCCGCCCCCAGCTCGTCGAGCGGCTCGTAACCGAAGCCGAGGCGGAAGACACGTCGATCGTCGCCGAACCATTCGCCGGGTGCGACGGCGGTGCTGCGTTCGGACAGCTCGGCGTAGAAGCGTTCGACGCGGGCGGCCGGGAACGCATCGGGGTCGAGTTCCACGCAGCAGAAGGCGCCCGCATCGGGGCGAACCCAGCGCAGGTCGCCGTGCTGCGTGGCAAGCCAGTCCTCGACGACGGCCAGGGCATCCGCGAGTAACGTCCGCCGGGGCGCGAGGATGGACTCGGCGCGTTGCAGGACCCGTGCGGCGAGCACCTCATCGAGGGTGCCGCACGAAACCGCGGAGTTGAATCGCGCCAAACGAAGCTGCCCGTACAGATCGGTGTCACGAACCGTCATCCATCCAATGCGCAGCCCTGGGGCCCCGTGTGCCTTGGACAGCGAGCTGCAGGTGATCACCTTGGGAGAAAGCGCAGCCGAGGACGGCGGGACGGGCGCCTGCCCATGGGTGGCATCCCGGTAGATCTCGTCGACGAGCAGGTAGGCGTCGGGACAAACCTGCTCGATAACCGCCAGGGTCTGCTCGATGTCCTCGCGACTCATGACAACGCCGGAAGGGCTGTGCGGCGAGGCGAGCATGACCAGCCGAGTGTTGGCGGACAGCGCGTCGCGCAGCACCGTCGGGTCCAGACGGTAGCCGTCAGCGAAGCGAAGTTGCACAGTTGCTATGCGCGCGTTGATCCCGCGCAGCGCGTCGAACATGGGCGGGAAAGACGGCCGGACCACAACGATGTCGCTGTCGGCGTCGCCGAACAGCAGCCCGAGCAGGAACAGCGACGACGCCGCGCCGGTGGTGAGCAGCACTTCGTCGGGTGTGACGCCGGAGCGATCGGCAATCAACTGCCGTAGCTCAGGCGCGCCGGCGGAGCTTCCGTAGCCGAGTGGAACCTGCGACAGCGCGGCAATCTCGTCCGCGCTGAGGAGGTCGCCCAGAGTCAGCTCGCGGCAATAGCTCTCGCCGAGGTCGTATTGCGGCGTCTCATCGACCAGCGCAGTGATCGGGCTCGGTGGAAACCGTCGCATGGCACCGATTCTTTCGGTCGACCTGTCGTGACGCCAGCGAAAATGGTCGTCATCGCGTCCGACTCACTCCCCTTGCAGGCTGAAGGCCTTTGCAGGAGTACCGAGCATCGCGGCGGTTCTGGCGCCACCTTTCTGTTGCATCGGTGCCGCCCGCAGCCGTTGCAGCTGCCAGAAGTTGACGATCAGGATGACGACGTTCAGGAACACCATGGCAAGCAGTCCGATGGCGATGTTGAAGACGAGCAGTACAGCGGCCGAGATGAGGTTCACGAGGCGGAAGGGGACCGGACGCTGCAGCGTCAGAGAGATAACGACCAGCGCCGAGCCGATCCATCCGAGGAGCTGGATCATGGCGCGCTCGCGGTCCCCTTGCTCAGCAGCTGGTCGAGCAGTTCGTCCTGGTCGAAGCTGAGACTCAGAGGTAGTCCGTCGAGCTCGAACGGCCGCGCGATCAGTTGCGCGAGCCGGGAGCCGACTGCGGTCAGGACTCTGCGGATCACGGCCGACCTCCTCGGCCCGTGGGTGAGTGGCGGTCCGATGCGCTGCGCCGGAACAACCTCCGCTGCCCGCCGCCCTGCCGGCGGTCGAGGATGCGTTGCCGCGGCGTGTACAGGTCGTCACTAACCGGGTCAGACGGTGCTTGACTCATGCAAAGACTGCTGATCAATGCTGCGTGGGAGTGCATCAACTGGTCCTCTTGGTTCGATGGTTGCCGTGCCGGTTCTGTGGAACCGGCCGAAATTGACACTAGAAGTGACCGGGCCGCGGCGAATCCGCTGCGACTACGGAGATCACGACGGGCACCCCTGGGCCCCAGGGCTTCGGATCAGTAGGACTACCGAGACCCGCGAGATCGCCGCGCCGTGATGTCGGCCCGG
>DATFRC010000105.1:0-22740 GCA_035263725.1 Jatrophihabitantaceae bacterium
CTGCACTGGTCGCGGCGGCGGTCAGTGCCGCGTTCGGGCCGTTGTCGCTGCGCTTGGGCGGCGTGATCTCGGCGGGAGAGTTCGGGCAGGTGCTTCGCACCTGGCTCGTGGGCGACGCCTGCGGCGTGCTCGTGGTTGCGCCGTTGATCCTCACGTGGGCGACCGCCGGCCGAGCGGGTATCCACCGGCGCGAGTTGGTGGAGGGCACGGTCATGCTCGTCGTCCTCGTGGCGTTGGCAGAGCTCCCGCCGCAGCGCGATGTGCCCTACATCGTGTTTCCAGCCCTGCTGTGGGCGGCGCTGCGCTTCGGGCCGCGCGGAGCGGCGACGGCCGTCTTCGTCGTCTGCTCGATCACGGTCTGGAACACGGCACAGAACGATGGGCCGTTCGTGCGCGACACGATCACCCAGAGCCTGCTCACGACGCAGCTGTTCATCACCATCGCGGCGCTCACGTCACTGGTGCTGGCCGCGGAGACCGCGGAACGCACCCGGTCGGGCGAGGCGCTCGCGGCGAGCGAGGCGTCCCAGCATGCGCTCGCGAACGAGCAGGCGGCGCTGCGCAGAGTGGCCACGCTCGTCGCGGGCGGCGTTCCACCGGTCCGCATCTTCGAGCAGGTCACCGAGGAGGTCGCTCGGCTGCTGGCAATGCCCGGCGCAAGCGTGCTGCGCTACGACGGCGCGCGTACGGCCACGGTAGTTGCGGGTTGGAGCGAGGACGGTGTGCTCAGCCTCCCGCTGGGGAGCACGGTCGATCTGGACGGTGACACGGTTGTCGCGAGGGTGCTTCGCAGCGGCAGCGCACAGCGATTGGAGCGCTACCAGGACGCCGGTGGACGCCTCGCCGAAACACTGCGGCGGTCCGGCTACCGAGCGGCGGTGGCGGCGCCGGTCACCGTCGAGGGACGGCTCTGGGGAGCGCTGGCCGCAGCGACCCGATCCGACGATCCGCTGCCGCAAGGTATCGAGCAGCGGCTGTGCGACTTCGCGGAGCTGGTCGCACAAGCGCTGGCGAACGCCGACGCCCACGAGCAGCTGACCGCCTCCCGCGCCCGCATCGTCGAAGCCGGCGATGCCGAACGCCGTCGGCTGGAGCGCAACCTGCACGACGGTGCTCAGCAGCGGCTGGTAGCGCTCGCAGTCGACCTGACCCTGATCGGCCTGACGCTGGATAAGGATCCAAGAGCCGCCCGCACGACACTGACGGCCGCGCAGCAGCTGCTCTCGCAGGGGCTCGACGAACTGCGTGAGCTGGCGCGCGGAATACACCCGGCCGTACTCAGCGAGCGCGGCCTCGGCCCAGCGCTGGATGCCTTGCTCAGGCGGTCGTCGGTGCCGGTCGAGATCACCGAGCTACCGCAGGAGCGGCTGGCCGACCCAGTCGAGGCGGCGGCGTACTACGTCGTCGCCGAAGCGATCACAAACGTCACCAAGTACGCGCACGCCTCCCACGTCACAGTCAGTGTCCGCCACTCGAACGAGCACGCCACCGTCATGGTCTGCGACGACGGCGTCGGCGGAGCAGACCCTATGCAGGGCAGCGGGCTGCGCGGGCTGGCGGACCGCGTAGAGGCTCTCGACGGCCACCTCTACGTGGATAGTCCGCACACGCGCGGCACCCGGATCAGCGCCGAAATCCCGTGCCCCTGATCCCGGTAAGGCACCGCTCGCGCTCAGCGTCGTAGCTATGCCCCTCTGGATAGCGGCGTTTGGTCGGGGCTCGATGTCGCTTGCCTCGGCGTGTGTTCGCGGTGTCGGTCACGAGCCGGTTCGGCCGCTGCGAGTGCGAGGGTGACGGAGCTAGCGGGACGTCGTTGCGGAGCGGTGCTGTCCTTGCGGGGCCGGCCGCGAGGCCGCTTGTGCGTCACGATCCGCCCGCGGTCGAAGATCTGGCCACCCCAGACCCCAGCGGCCTCCTCGCGCTGGACCGCGCCGGCCAGGCAGTCGCGCAGAACCGGGCAGCCGGTACAGAGTTCTTTCGCGCGCTCGAGCTGCCACGGTTCGTCGGCGAACCAAAGCTCAGGATCGTGTATTTGGCAGGGCAGCCTGGGCTGAGCGCGCGGGGCGATGGGATCGATCAGCGCGCCGCAGTGCGCCATTAGGTGCCCGGTCCACACGCGGGTGCTCGCCGGCCGATCGCCTCCCAGGATCCGAGGAGCCCCGGCGATTGCGGCGCGGCGCCTGATGTCGGGGGCGTCCTGCGCCAGCTTGCGGTCGTCATTCACGAGATCGCGCTCCTTGCTGGTCGGCGCGGCGTTACGTCGCCGCTGCTGTGCGCGCAGCGCCGCCACGGAGACGGATGCCGGGAGTGGAGTCGCCCCGTGCGGTGCGGTGTCGACGCATTGCTTTGCGGGCGAGCCGAGCGTGGTGAGCTTCGCGCACTCGGTCGGCGCGACGCTGATTCGCTACCTGCCTGGCGACGGCGAAATGGGTGATCACGGTCGGCTCCCTCTGAGGTGGTCGTGTGCTTGACGTTGATTTGATGGCTCGTACGAGGCGTTGGTCGTGATCCAGCAAGGTGTGCGCCAGCCGTGCCGGGACCACGCTTCGTTGGGGTGTTCGTCTTGTGGTTACGAGACTGGTCGCCGCCGTGGCATCTCACTATCGAGGCAGCCGACCAATCGTTGGGTGGTCTTCCGCTGACGAGTACGGCGGCTGGCTCCCGACGAGGGTGCGGCTAGCCACACCCGCGTGTGCGGCGGGGCAGAGACAAATCCGAGCCGGGTGTGGGTCCAGCGCCATGGGCACCCAGCGCGCGGCCCCCGGGCCGCAGGTGATGCCTGGTCGCGGTCAGCGGTGCCAGCGATAGGGCGTCGTGGTCGAGACCTTGACGAGGCCGGACCGTTCGAGGATCGGGCGCGAGTACTCCGTCGAGTCGCTGTTGATGAGGGTTTTGCCCATGCGCAGAGCCGACCGCGCCCGCGCCGCGGTCAACGCACGATAAATCCCGCGACCGCGCCACTCCGGCCGCGTCGCACCGCCCCAGATCCCGGCGAAGTCCGTCCCACGCACCGGCTCCAGCCGGCCGGCGCTGACGATCTGCCCGTCCGCCTCGGCGACCCACAGCTCCATACCGTCATCGAAGGACAGCCGCCGCAGCAAGGTGTCGGTCTCGGCCGCCGCCTCCGGGAACGGATCGCCGAACACCTCCGCGCTCATTGCACTCATCGCGCGGACGTCCGCGTCATTGCTGACCTGCCGCAGGGTCACGCCATCGGGTAGCGGCACATCGACCGCGAGTCGCCGAGCCTCGCCGATCATGATCGACTCCGGTTCGTCCGGGACGAAGCCGTTATCCAGAAGTATCTCGTGCAACCCCGGCGCGTGATCGTGCCCACGCGTCTTCCACTCGACTCGATTGATCTCAGAATCTGCCCGGTAGTGGGCCAGCGCCGCCCCCGCAAGCTGCCGGAGCGCATCGGCATCGGCCCCGCCGAGATCCCGGTACGTGACGAAACCGCGCCCGCCGGCGAACGTCACCAGGCGCAACGGACCGAGGCTGGTTACTGAGACCGCGCCGGGTGTTTCTGCGTCGGATCGCAGCTGCGCGTCATACGCGGCGAGCAAGTCAGCGAGATCATGCATGCCGATGACCCTGACAGATCCGATGCACGTGCGGCCACCGGTTTCGCCGGCGCGCGACACAATGCAGGCAACGACGACGGAGGTGCGGGATATGGGGCGGCTGGTTCAGGTGGCGGACACCGAGCTCTACGTCGACGAGCGAGGTGATCCCGCAGCGTTTCCCTTGCTCGTGTTTCACGGTGGGCCGGGTCTTGACCACACCATGTTCGCCGACTACCTCGATCCACTCACCGAGGACGGGGGCTACCGCCTGGTGCTGGTCGACGAGCGCGCGTGCGGCCGCTCGGAGCGGACCGCGCCGCCCAGCTCGTGGACGCTCGCGCGGATGGCCGAGGACGTGAGCGATCTGGCAGCCGGGCTTGGGGTGCGCACGGGGTACGCCACCCTGGGCCACTCCTACGGCGCGTTCCTGGTTCTGCAGCACGCTGTCGACCACCCGGGCGAGCCGCGCGGCACGATCGTCTCTGCCGGCATGGCAAGCGCACGCTGGCTCGATCGGGTCGAGAAGGAGTTGGCGGCGTTCGAGCCGGTTGCGCTGCGCGAGCAGGTGACCGCCTCGTGGGCCCGCGAGGCCGGCGTGCAGACCGAGGACGACGCTGCCGCCCTGATGGCCGATCAGTGGCCGTTCCACTTCCGTGAGCCGCGGGGCGCGGCGCTCGCCGAGTACCTGCGCCGCACCGGGGGACGCGCCTGCTACGCGCCTGACGTGATTCGGCACTTCGCCGCGCAGCAGTACGGCGGGATCGAGGTCGAGGATCAGCTCGGCGAGGTGACCCATCCGGTGCTGGTGATGGCCGGGCGGTACGACCGGACGTGCGCGGTCGGCGCGTCCGAGGACATGGCGGCGCGGCTGCCGGATCCGGAGCTGGTCGTGTTCGAGAAATCGGCACACATGATGTTCGCCGAAGAACAGGACCGCTACGTCGCGACGATTCGCGAGTTCCTCGATCGTGTCACTGCCTGACCTCGCGTCGAGCGGTCGGCAGCAGAGGTCCACCGCCCTTATAGCTCGTGTCAGAACGTCATGCGATAGGACACCACGTCGTCGACCGCGCGGGTGGATTCCGCGTTGCCGGTGACTGCGTCGAGGAACGGGCCGCGCTCAAGGCTTAGCAGCACGGTGTCCTCGGTCGCGGTGACCGTCGCAGTGCGCGGGACGTCGCGGAGTAGCGCAATCTCGCCGAAGTACTCGCCCGGGCCTTCGTGGCGGATCACCTTTGTGCCGTGAGTGACGTCGACGCCGCCGGACTCGATGACATAGAAGCGGTCTCCGTCGTCGCCCTCCCGCATGATCACCTCGCCGGCCGGCACTGTGGTGCGGGTGAGCCGGCGCGCCAGCGACTCGATGCGGTCCGGCGCGAGCGGCGCGAAGATCGGCAGTGCCCGGAGCAGGTCGAGCCCGTCGGGTGCGCGCAACCGGCGATCGAGCGTGCGCGCCGCCGGGACCGCCGCGAGCGCCGGCAGACCCGCCACGAGTCCCACCACCGCCGCCGCGCCGCGTAAGCCGAGCGCGCTGACGAGGAACGGCGTGACCGCGGCGCCGAGCGCCATCGTCGCGATGATCGTTCCCTCGAGTGCGCCGAAGACCCGCCCCATGACGCGGTCCGGGGTAAGCCGCTGAAGCAGGGTGAACATGTTGACGTCCACCAGCGGGTTGGCCAACCCGAGCAGGGCGGCCGCGGCGAGGACAGTCACCGGCGACGGCCACGCCACCACCAGCAGCAGCGGCAGTGACCAGAGCATGACCCCGACAGTGAGATCGCCCGCGAGTTTGTTGCGGCTTGCCCGCGATAAGGCGACGAACCCGCCGACGATCGCGCCTACACCGAGCACTGCTTCGACATAACCGACGCCGCGCGCCCCCACGTGAAGGACCCGGACCGCCCAGACAACACCGAACACCGCGAACGCACCCGCGACGATCGTCTGCGCCGCGGCGAGGAACACGACCAGCCGGATGTCTCGGCTGCGGCCGATTTCGCCGAAGCCGGCGAACATCGTGGCGAGGGCGCCCTCGGCCGGCCCGCTGTCCCTGGTGTCGCGTTGTTGGCTCCGGGGCGCGGCAATGGACAGCACCAGGCCCGCCGACCACAGGAACGTAGCCGCGTTGACCAGGAACACGGTCTGCACGTCGGTGGTCGCGACGAGCGCGGCGCCGAGCGCCGGCCCGAGGAAGAATGCGACGCTCTCCAGTGTGCTGGCCACACCGTTGGACGCGGTGAGCTGCTCGGGACGCTCCACCAGGGACGGCAGCCACGCCGCCTGGGCCGGGCGGAACACCGACCCCAGCATGAACGTCACCGCGGCCAGAGCGAACACGACGATCGCCGGCGTAGCGGCGGCGATGCAACCGGCGGCTGCTACCACGAGCGCAAACCGCGCTAGATCGGCGCCGATCATGACCCGCTTGCGCGGCCACCGGTCGGCCAGCGTCGCCGCGAACGGCGCCCCGACAGCCATCAGCACGTACCGGCTGGCGGCGAACAGGCCGACGGCCTTCGCACCGCCGACGCCGTACGCCCAGACGATCACCGCGGTGGCGTAGGCCCAGTCGCCGATCAGCGATCCCGCCAGGGCGAGTTGGATGCGGCGCAGCGCCCGATGCCCGAACACGGCCCGCAGCGATGCTGCCGTCTCGCCGAGCGCCGACCGGATCACCCCACGCTTGGGCGCACTCTCAGCGACCGCCGTCGTCATAGCTCCCCCTGCTACCCCGCCCGGCCGAAGCGGTTGAGGCCGGAATAGTGTGCCAGCACGAGAGCGCCTAAGGCGAGATCTTCAGGCCACCAATTCATGCGTGCGCAGTGCATTTCGTCGATCTCGCAACACATTGCCGGGCTTCCGCTGCACGCTCGGACCTATGTAACGGACGAATTCCGTTGAGCGCAGTTGCCCTCTGCGCACAACTTGCGGCAACTCTGCGCGGTTTGGCTTCGACTTGTGGCTATTTCGAGCGAACACTTCTACTGCTGAACTTCAGTAATTCTTACCTTCCTCTTATAAACGGTTCCGCATATCGCCGTTAGATTCTGGCGACCGGCGCGGCAGGAGCCGCGCCGCGTGTCGATTCGGGGGAATACATGAAACTTCGTACTCTGCTGCGCCCTCGCGCGGCGGCGGTCGTCGCTGCGGCGGCGGTCGCGACGCTGGTTCCGGCCTCTGCTGCGTTCGCCAGTGGCAACGGCTCCACAGCCCAGACCCAGCATGTCCATGGCGCCGCGGCCGGCCTGGTAGTTATTGACTTTCTGCCCCAGGACGCCCCTCCCCTGCCCGTCGGGTGCTGGGCCAACCCGAATATCGCGATCGTGTCCACGGACGGCAATGCCGTACAGCATTCAACTGTCAATAAGGCGCAGGACTTCTGGTTCACTTCCACCTTCACTGGTAATGCCGCGGTGTACCCGGTCGTACAGCCGGTGCAGTACGACAGCAACGGTAACGTAGTCGTCGATAGCATCGGCCCAGCGCTCTATGTCGGGCATCTGACGACCTGGTTCGGCCAAGAGGACAACAACCAAAACAACGTATTCCACGCCACTGTGTCCTTCCACGGAGCGGACTCCGCCGGCAACGCGGTGAACATTAACGGTCACATGCAATACGCCACTAACGCCGCCGGGCAACCCACAGCTCAGGTCGCGCAAGCAACCTGCTGAGCAGCAGCGGTCCGAGGTCGGCCGTTGCCAAACCTTCCGGTGACAGCCGACCTCCGCTGCACCAGCGTGCACTGATATCAACACCCTTACCGGACAGGCACTTTCGCTCGTCTACGCGCCGAACCACCGATATGATCTTGAAGAGCCAGGGCTAACAGCGCCCAACGCATTCGGGTGAGCCGATACTCATGCCGCCCCGACGACGCTCTGGGCGGAGCGGGTGGGGACGACCGCCGTGCGCTGCAGACCGGCGGCCGACAGCAGCGCGTCGTACTCGGCGAGCGACCGTTCCTCGAGGATCTGCACGCACCGGTCGTCATCCCAGTCGTGGAGGATCATCTTCAGCACGTAAAGGTCTGCCGGCGGAACGGCCTGGAAGAAATCACCGCCGACAACGTCGATGCGGTCCGCCAAGCCGCGTTGCGCGGCCGCCACGCAGCGGCGCCGACGATGCTCGGTCGGTCGAACACGACTCCGCGCAGACGGGGATTGGCCTCGAGCAGCAGATGCAACAGCGAACCGGTCGCACCGCCGACGTCGACCGCGACCTTGACGCCGGCGGTGTCGATGACTTTCGCGGCGTCGCTGGTCCACAGGGACGTCGTCGTGGCCATGCCGTCCGAGAAGTCGCGGGCCTCGCCCGGATGCTTCTCCAGGTAGTCGAAGAAATCTGCGCCCAGGGCGGCAGCGGCTCGCGTGCGACCCGTGCGAACCGACCTGGTGAACTCGTTCCAGGCCAGCCACGCCGTGTGCGCTCTCAGCTGGCGTGAAGGATCCGGAATTGATCGAGTTTCGTCGGGTCTCGCTCAGCGACTTGGATTGGCGGCCAAGCCCACTGCCAAACATTGATGCCTGGCACGGGGGAGAATCGGATCTGCCCGCGGGTGCCTTCGACCGTGACGCGCGGCCAGGACTCGGCAATGTGCGCGCGGTCCGTGCCGTACGAGCGCAGCACATCCGCGAGGACAGCGACCGTGTCGTAGCCCTCGAACGCGACGAAGGAGGGCGCTTCGCCGAGCCGTTCGCGGAGGGCCGTCTCAACTCGGGCACCGAATGGGCTGAGGCGCTCAGGCAGGTAGCGCAAGAACGGAATCGCGGCGCCGTCGTCGCCCAGCAACGTCGCCCAGTCGGCGAACTCCGGTTGCCCGGCCGGAGCGCCAATCATGATCTCGGAGAGACGCTGATCGCGGCGGACAGACTTGACGATCGACACTGCCGGTTGCGGGTGGCCGACGAGAATAAGCAGGGCTGTCGCCCGATTGTCGACGAGCTCGTTGCATACGCCCGCGGCAGCGAGCGTGCGCATGTCGAGGTCGATGACGGTGCCGCCGTGTGGAGCCAGGTTGTCCCGCAGAATGCGCGCCCCAGATTCCCAGTAGACACTCGCTTCGGCTGCTACCGCGATTCGACGGTGGCCCACCCTGAGTAGGAAGTCTGCGTAGATCTGCCAGCCGTGGGACTGCGCCGGAGCGAGGCGCGCGACCCATTGCGACGGCTGTTCGGTGAGCGCATCAAGAACCGCCGACGAGCAGAGAAACGGGACGCCGAGGGCGTCGGCCCTGGCGGCAGCAGCGCGGGCGACGACGCTGTGATACTCCCCCGCCACAGCCGCCACGCCCAGGCCAGCCAATTCATCAACTGCCGCCACGGCCCGGTGTGGATCAGCCGCGGTGTCTCGGACCACCAACTCGAGCGGTCTTCCGCAAATTCCGCCGGCGCCATTGACTTCGTGAACAGCCAGCTCGAGTCCAGCGAGCAAATGTCGGCCTGCCTCCACCCAGCCGGGCCGAGTCAACGGAACAAGAGCGCCGATCTGAACGGATGATCCGACAGTCCGCTCGTACGCGCTCATCTCACCTCGCTTCGCCGCGACCCCGGCAGAGACGGATAGTCCTACTTGCGCGTTGGCAGTCCCCACTGGTCGAACTCATGCCTCAGCCGTAGTGCGGCCTGACTTCCCAGCATTTTCCTCACGATGAGGATGAAGTTGGCTCGCCATGCGTGATGATGGCCCTTGGTGCTGCCTCGACCACGCGCGGGCTCGCGGGGTTCGTCTCCCGGTCCGCAGTCGGGCGTCACGATGTGAGCCAGCTCGTGCAGACAGGCCTGTTCGCACTTACTGACACTCACGCGGTCCTCAACGCCGATCCTGACCCACCGGTGATCAGCGTCCGCGCGACTGATTCCCATACCACCGACGACGGATACTGGATCCGTATATCCCGGGAAGGCAGCCGTGAACCACGTCATCTGCTGTACCGCGTGAATGTAGGACGCGCACTGACGGAAATCTATCGTGTGGTGCGCGGGCGATAGCACCTCGCGAGCTAACGCGCTTGTTGGCAAGCCCGCTGCCATTTGTGCGTTGTACGCCGCTTCCTGCAGCTTGGTCATTCGTGCTTCTCAACGCCTCCGCAGACCATCATGCCTGCTGATGTCTGACCGCACCGAGCGCAGCGGCACGCGGATCTTGACGTGTCGGCCGCTCGGTGCCGTCAAACAGGTGTGCAGAGCTGCTTGGTCCCTCTTGGGGAATCAGGTTATGTTCACGCACTGTCCGGTGGGTTTGCCGCCGATGATGTTCGCGTCACCGTCCGAATCACCGATCTGCGGTGACGGGGCGTTGGCCGAGCAGTTCAGGTTGCGCCCGACCTTGTTAGTGACGATCTCGTTGCCGTCGGGGTCGGCCAGGACGTTGTTGCTGTAGGTGACGTTGTTGCCAACCGTGTTGCGGATGAACCCCATCCAGCAGGTCCGCACGCCCGTGACAGTTGCGTTGCGACCGATCATGTTGTCCTCCCACGTGCTGTACGCGGGTGGGCCGTCCGACCCTAACGGGAACAGGTCGCACGTCACGCCGCCACCGCCGCCTGTCTGCGTCGCGTTACCGCCGATTCTGTTGTTGTGCGCGAGCACCATCAACGCGCCTGTGGCGGTGAAGTTCATGCCGATCGTGTCATGCGTTGATAGCGTTCCGACTTGCTGATCCGGATCGTTGAAGCACGGGAACGCCTCCGGCTCACAGCCGAGTGCGACGATCGCTCCCGATCCGACCGTGAAGTTCATGCCGACGTGCAGGTCCGAACCCCCGAACGCGGCGAGCAAGCCGGCGCCATCCGCCACCGTGAAGTTCCCCGAGACGTTCACCGAGCCCGAGTCCAACTGGCAGAATCCGGCCACCGCGACACTGCCGTAGTTGCCCGCCGGGATTGAGCCTCCGCGGCACGTATACGACGCGCCCGCGGCCGACGCCGACACCGCCGGTAAACCCAGTAAGAGTGCGGCCGCCCCCGTCGCCACTGCGAGCAAGCGCCGCCAGCGCCCTCCAATGCGTACTCCCATTCCCCCGTCTCCCTTCAAGGAGTCACAATGCGTGACGGCAGCCTGCCTCGGACGACGACGACAGTCAACGTAGTCGCGAGATTGGGCAGTTATTCCTGAATGTCGCTATCGGCTCGGTCTCAGCCGATGGGAAACAGCGGCTGCCACCACGACGGGGTGGTCTGCACTTCGATGCGGTCGACCCATTTGACCCACCAGTAGCCACGCCGCCCCGGGGCCACGAGGCGCGCCGGGAATCCGTGACCGGCTGACAGGGGCGCGCCGCCCACGTGGGTCGCGAGCAGCAGGCGAGCCGTGTCGTGGATCGGGAAACGGACCCAGTAGCCGGTGACCGAGTGCACGTACACGCTCCGGGCGTTCTCACGGCGATGGAGCAACGTGGTCAGCGGTACGCCGGTCCAGTCCTGTCGCGAGTACCAGCCGGACGTGCAGTCCAGCGTGGCCCGCACGTTGGTGGCGTACGCGGTCAGTTGCGCCAGCGTCAGCTCGCGGTGTCCTTGGCCGTCCTTGATAGAGAGCCGCCACTGATCCGGGTCAACGGTGGGCGCGGCGTCGAGCAGCCAACTGGTCGTCGGCATCATCTCCGGTCGGAACGAGGCCGCCTCGTACGAGCCGGTGAAGCGGCGTCCGGCCCCGGGTAGGCCCAGCACGCGGTTCGCAGCCTCGTCGGCGGCATAAAGTGCGACCGCGCCAGCGGCAACCACGCCGGCGCGCAGCAGCGCCCGACGTGAGAGGTCGGTCCTACGCGGGCGGATGCCCCGAGCCCAAACGTGCCAGACCACCAGAGGCACCAGGGCTAGCGCGACTGCGATGTGCACCCACAGCCCAGGCTGACCGGCGATCGATCGAACCAGCCCGGTGGCATAACCGAGGCCCGCGATTAGGGTGAGCAGGGCCAATACGGCCAGCAGTAGCGACACCCACCGGCTGACGCGCGCGTGGCGCAGGCCGCCACGCACCACACGGGACTTCCACGGAATGAGCAGCACCACGGCGATTCCGCAGACCGCGTGGCCCACGGCTACCCACGCCCCGTCCGGTGAGCCGATCGCGACCGTGGCGATGCCGGTGCCGAAGGCGAGCAGCAGCCCGACCAGCAGCGCCTCGTTGGTCTGGCGGCCGGGTGCGCGCCGCAGCGTCTGCAGCAGGCGCCGCGTCGACAGCGGCTCGCTTCCACCACGGCCCATAACGAGGCTGACGCTACGCCGCGCGGACGGGACGCTCGGGCGATCGTCGTGCAGGAGATACTGCTGCCATGGCTGGATGCTGCGACCACGACGACTACCAATCGGTCTTTTCCGGTCGCTTTGCGCGCCGTCAGTCCAAACGTTATCGACGTCGAGGACTGACCCCCGCGGCGCGCGACATCGTCGACTTCGCCACCTCGCAGGGAATCGCGGGCGCCACGGTCTTGGAGATCGGCGGCGGCGTTGGGCACCTCCACGTCGAGTTGCTGCGGCGGGGCGCCTCCCGGGTCACCAACCTGGAGATCTCCGAGAACTACGAGGGCGAGGCTGCGCGCGTGCTCGAAGCATCCGGAATGAGCGACCGTGTCACCCGCCGTTTCCTCGACCTCGCGCAGGCACCGGACGAGGTCGAGCCGGCGGATGTCGTGGTGCTGCACCGCGTCGTTTGCTGCTATCCCGACTATGCTGCACTGCTCACGGTCGCGGCCGGCCACGCACGCAAAACCCTTGTCTACAGCCATCCTGCGGACAACGTCGTCAACCGCGCACAGTTCGGTGCCGAGAACCTCTACCGGCGGCTGACGCGCAATGACTTCCGGGTATTCATGCACCCGCCGGAGGACATGGTGCGCGCAGCGGAGTCGGGCCGCCTCCGTGTGGCCCACCGGCAGCAGGCCCGGGACTGGGACGTCGTCGGGCTGGCCCGCTGACGCTGCAAATGCATGCCGTCCTCGAACGCCGCCATCCGGGTCTGCGCGATTCCCCGGCGCGGCCGCGAGTTGTTCTGGCGGTCAGCGGCCGGCGAGCGGAAACCTCGCCCGAACCTGCCAGCCCCGATCGGGTCTTTCGACCATGAGCGTGATCGCGTTCGCGGTCGCGGCGATCGGCAGGTCGGGCAGGAGGCTCTGTGCAGCGGCCGCCATCTGCTCGGGTGCGCCGTTGTCCCCGATCGTCAGGTGCGGGATGACCTCAGTGAATTGCCCTCCGTAAGGCAGATAATCGGGGAACGCCTCGACAGCCTGTGCCGTGAGCTCGACGAACCGCGCCCCCGGATCGGGAGCAAGCCAGAGGACCTGCTGCTCGAACCAGCGGACGTGGGTGAGCCGAAACTGAAAGCTGCGAACGCTCGCGGCCAGCCGGCGGAGCTTGGCAGTGGTGCCCTCATCGATTTCCGTCGGCTTGACGAACGGAAAGAGAACCGTGATGTGGGGCGGGACGCCGAATGGCGCGAGAGGGTCCAACCGTTGGCGCCACTGATCAACGGTGGCGCTCGCCTCCGGTACCTCAACGATCAGTCCGCTGCGTTGCATTAACGGAGCGTACGAGTGCTTCCAACGAACACCGATCGCCTCGAGCGGCACCAGCGCACACCGCACCGCGCATCGTGGTCGAGGCCACGGCGGGACGATCACCGTCGACTCGCGACCGGGCGACGCCGTGCTGCGTGTCGCCACCCCAGTGCGGTCCGCGTAGTCGACGCGCATGTCGGCGCGCGCCCCCGAAGCCGTCGGCGGCGCACAGCCGGGCGTGGCCAGTGCACCATGTGCCGAGAGGCGGCCATGGCGAGCAACTCGGACTAGGCGGACCGCCGCCTGAGGCGTGGGCTTCAAGAAGCGGCTGTGCCCGGGTACGACGGACCTCCGCATTCCACCCGTGAGCTAGGCGTAGAACGCTGCACCGTGTTCGCCGAGTCTCACGTCGCTGGTCGACTCCACGGTGCGGGCGTACTCTCTTCGCCAGGTTTCCGGCCGCCGCAGCAAGGGGGAACTGTGGCCGCAAGGTGTTATGCGTGCGGCGCCGCGATATCGCCGACCGCCCGGTTCTGCTCTGAATGTGGCACTGCCACGGCGCGCACCTGCCCGGCCTGCGGCGCCGCGGTGTCGGGGAGGTTCTGCTCAGAGTGCGGTACGCCGCTCACGGCGACGGCCGTTGCGCCGGCGTCGTCCTTGGATGGAGTCGGCGCGGCTCCCGTCGCGGAGCGGCGGATCACGTCCGTGCTTTTCGGCGATCTTGTCGGGTTCACACCGCTGTCCGAAAGCCGCGACGCCGAGGATGTCCGGGAACTACTGTCGAAGTACTTCGACACCGCCCGCAACCTGATCGAACGTTTCGGCGGCGTAGTCGAGAAGTTCATCGGCGATGCTGTCATGGCGGTGTGGGGCGTTCCCACCGCCCATGAGGACGATTCGGAACGCGCAGTGCGGGCGGGGCTCGACCTGGTCGACGCCGTTTCACAGCTCGGCGACGAGATCGGCGTGCCCGGACTGGCGATGCGGATCGGGATCGTCACCGGCGAGGTCGCCGTAACGCTCGGTGCGGCGGGACAAGGCATGGTCGCCGGCGACGCGGTCAATACGGCAGCGCGCGTTCAGGCGGTCGCCGGGCCGGGCGAGGTCTGGGTTGACGAGACCACTCGGGCCGCCACAGCAGCGGCCGTTGCCTACGACGACGTGGGAATGCACGAGCTCAAGGGCAAATCCGAGTCGGTTCGACTCTTCGCGGCGCGGACCGTCGTCGCCGCGATCGGTGGTGCCCGGCGCGTCGACGGGCTCGAGGCCCCGTTCGCGGGTAGGGACCGGGAGATACGGCTCGCGAAGGAACTATTCCATGCCACGCTCGAGGAGAACCGGCCGCGCCTGGTCGCCGTTTTTGGGCCGGCCGGTGTCGGCAAGTCGCGGTTCGGATGGGAGTTCGACAAGTACATCGACGGCATCAGCGACACCGTGCACTGGCATCGTGGTCGCTGCTTGTCCTACGGCGAGGGCGTGGCATTCTGGGCGCTCGCTGAGATCGTCCGCGGCCGACTCGGGATCCTGGAAGGCGACCCGACCGAGATCGTCGTCCAGCGACTTATCGGCGGCCTCGAGTTGCACGTTGCCGACAGCGATGAACGCTCGTGGCTGCTGCCCCGGATGGCGACGCTCATCGGCGTCGGGGACGCGGTGAGCCCGGGTACCTCGTTCGGCCGAGACGATCTGTTCGCCGCGTGGCGGACATTCTTCGAACGCATCGCACGCAGCGACGGCAGCGTCGCGGCGTACCTCCAGATCGATGATTTGCAGTGGGCTGACCAAGGACAACTCGACTTTGTCAATTACCTGCTCGATACGGCCGCCGCGCCGATCTTCATCCTCACGCTAGCCCGGTCAGAGCTGTCCGATCGGGCCCCGGCCTTCGGCACCGGACGACGTACCACGGCTATCCACTTGGAGCCGCTGCCCGATGTACACATGCGGAGTCTTGTGGACGGGCTCGTCGCCGGTTTGCCCGACGACATCCGCGACGCGCTCGTCGAGCGTTCGGAGGGGATCCCGCTGTTCGCAGTTGAGACCGTGCGCGGCCTCATCGACCGCGATGCGGTCGTTCCACGAGAGGGCAGATATGTCCTCGACCCGGCTGCGGCAGACAAGGTCGTTGTCGACAACCTCGACCTGCCGACGACGTTGCATACGCTTATCGCCGCTCGACTCGACGCTTTGCCGGCGAGCGAGCGGCGCCTCGTTCAGGACGCTTCGGTGTTCGGCCAGGCCTTCACCACCGACGGCCTCCGTGCACTGGTGGCGTCACTCCGTGAGGATGTCGACGTCGATGCAGCCCTCGCGAACCTCGTCCGCAAGGAGATCTTCGCGGTCGAGTCGGATCCGCGTTCACCGGAGCGGGGCCAGTACCGCTTCGTCCAAGCGCTCGTCCGTGCCGTCGCATATGAGACGCTCGCGCGGCGTGACCGCAAGGCCCGCCACCTAGCGGTTGTCCAGCACCTTGCCGACGACGCGGACGCGGAATCGATCCCGTCGGTGCTCGCCAGTCACTATCTTGATGCGCACGCTGCCGCCGCCGACGATCCCGATGCCGCCGATCTCGCCGCCAAGGCCGTTGCCCTCCTCGAGCAATCCGCGAGGCGGGCGCGCGCGCTCGGCGCACCGGAGGAGGCGCGCCGGCACCTCGCCACGGCGCTCACCCTGACCACGACCGATGTGGACGAGGCGCGGCTGACCGAGGACATGGCCCGCGCCGAGATGGCACTCGGCGACCCGAGCGCCTCCACGGTGCTCGCAGCGCAGGCGCAGGCGCTCTACACGGCTGCCGGGAAGGAGCTGGATGCCTGGAGAGCGCAGGCACTATGGGCCGAGGCGCAAATTGCCGCGGGAAACGGCCAGGTCGTCGTCGAACCGCTTGCAGCCGCGTATGCGCTCTTGGAGAACCGAGCCGACGCGGCTCCGGTCGCCGCGCAGCTTGCGCTGCAGTGCGCGCGTGGCTATTACCTGTCCTACGGGGAAGCCGAGACGTCGATTCCGTGGTTCGATCGCGCGGTTCAGCTTGCCGAGGCGCTCGACGACCTGCCGCAACTCGCATCGACCTTGGCCTCCTACGCAGGTGCGTTCGTGCTCGTCGGGCGACCCCGTATGGGACTCGGTTTGCTGCGCGTCTCCCTCGACCTCGCACGCGAGCTCGATGACCCGACCATTCGCCTCAAGCCGCTGAACAATCTCGTCAGCTTCCTCGCGACGCGCGACCTACGCGCCGCCATCCCCTACGCAGAAGAAGGCCTCGCCGTCGTGCGCCGGCTGCGAGACCGCGAGTGGGGCATTTCGCTCGGCGGAAGCGTGATGCACGTGTACTGGACCACAGGCCGCTGGGACGAGGCACTCGAGATGCACGCCGAGTTGGGCGAAGGCCTCGAGTTGAACTCGCTATTGCTGGTCATGCGGATGTACGCATCCCTCATCTGGGCGTCGCGCGGCGAACCCGTCGAGCGCCCGGCCACCGCGCCGACGCTGCAGGGGACGCGCTCGGACGTCATCGTCGAGTTGATCGAGGCCTTCCTCGGGGCCGCCGTAGCGCGCGCGGCCGGGAACCTCGCGCACGCAAGCGAACTCACCAAGGCGACAGCCATTCGTTGGGTCAGCCTCACTGGTATAGACGACGACTTCTCGACGTTGTGGCTGACCGGCATCGACGACGCGCTCGCGGTCGGTGATGTCGCCGGGGCCGAGGAATTGCTCGCGCTGGTGACCACCCGGCCGCACGGACACATCACGCCTTACATCCGATGCCAGCTTCCGCGCGTAAGAGCAGTCATCAACGCCGCAGCTGGGCGGCACGAGAGCGTCGAGCGGGAGTTCGTCGCCGCGGCAAAGGCACTGCGCGAATTCGGCGCGCCGTATTGGCTCGGCCGCACGCTGCTCGAGCATGCCGAATGGCTGGCTGCCCGTGGCCGTGAGATACAGGCGCCTGCCCTGGCGGCGGAGGCAGCGCGCATCTTCGAGGAGCTAGGCGCGCGGCCGTGGTTCGAGCGCGCCACCGCGACCACGTCGGTTCAGCCCTTCGTCGTCGCCGATCACAACTGATCAATCGCCGTCCACGCATCCAGCGCGTGGTCACGGGGTCAGCTGGTCGACTTCGGCACTGCCATCGGCGCCGATTCCAACCAGTCCGGATGCTTGCGGCTGACCAGCCGGGAGACACGGGGGTGTGCTGAACTTCGCCCGAGGGCTACGCCTCCACAGCGGATGTGAACCGGACCGGGCCGAGCCGAACGCGACCGGTGGCGGCCGACCCTTCCGCCTGCGGCATCTGAGTGAGCGTGTGGCCCACCTCCCGCAGAAATGCGCGCATCGTGGCGCGCGCGGCGCGATGCAGCAAGATCCGATCGATCCCCGCGCCGAAGGCACCCAGCGGCGGGTCGTAGACCGCGTTGATCAACAGGGCGCAATGCTGCTCGTCGACTGCGAGCAGATCGAGATCGGCATCCAGCGCAGGAAAAAGCTGCCCGGTCGTGCCGGTGGCGACCCAGCGTAGTTGCAGCCGCATGCCGTCGCCGACCTGGCGCGGAGCGAGGAGTTCTAGGCGCACCGTCTTCGACAGCCCTGCTATCTCGCCGAAAGGGCCAACCCTGGTCAATACAACGAGTCCCGCGGCGTAGGCGTCGTCGGCCGCCTCGTCGAGGCGATGCCGGACGAGTGCGGCATAGAGGCGCTCGACGGCGCTGCCCACTGGGACGGGAAGGTCCAGGGTGGCACGGATGAACACCGCCTCATTCGCGCACAGCTGCACCTACCGCCAACAGGGCAGAAGGTCACCGGCTAACAACGAACGCAGTGGCGCGGCGGTCGAGTGCCGTGCCTGCCCCAGGTGACGGTGATGTGCCGGGGCGTGGACGGTGACTGGCAGAGCATCTCGTTAAACGGCGGGCCAACCGGATCGCGGACATAGGGCACTTGGGCCCATGCCTTCCAAGATGCGGTGGACGATCCTTGACCTCGACAGTGGTGCGCGGCGCGGTTTGTCTGTACGCGCCGCGGCAGCGGTTCGCGACGGTACTGAGGAGGTGGGTCTTGTGGCCGAAGTCAGCTGGCAGGAGCTGACGAACTCCGAGTGCTTCGGGCTACTGGCCAGCCAACATCTGGGGCGGCTCGTCCTGGTCGATGACCGCGGACCGATCGCCTTTCCGGTCAATTTCGTCCTGGACCGTCACACGGTTGTGTTTCGTAGCGGCCAGGGGACCAAGCTCGACGTTGCCGACCACTGCGCGTCGGTCGCATTCGAGGTCGACGGGGCCGACGAGGCAACACGCACCGGCTGGAGCGTCTTGGTCCGGGGAGAGGCCACTGAAATCACCGATCCCGATGACCTAGCGCGCGTGCGCCAACTGCATTTGTATCCCTGGGCGCCCGGCGCGAAGACCCACTACATCCGGATCCGGCCGTCGGTGCTGACCGGTCGCCGCATCGCGGTGCCCCGCGACACGCCGTGGCAGTGGTGGGGCTAGGCCTAACGTAGCCGTGGCGATCGGCAACTGGGTCGATTGACCGAACAACGCCCAGGATTCAGAGTCGCAGGTCGGTGCGTATCCAAACCGCCGCGTGCTCGCGTCCACCATCGCGACCTGGTTGAGCCTGAGCGCACGGCAAGCACATCCTTCACCTCGACAGTTGAGCAGCAGCGCTGTCATCGTGACGGTGCCTGAGCGCTTCCCGAACGATAGTGACTGCCTGGCCCGCAGGCCTATTACTGGAACGCGGTAGACACTTGGCATGTAAAGGATTGCGATGAGGTGATCGAGATGCTGCGCTGCACCGTCTTGGATGATTATCACGGTGCCGCGACCGCATTCGCGGACTGGGCGCCCGTCAGTAACCGCGTCGCAGTTCGCACGCTGCCCGAGCACGTCCGGGACGAAACGCAGTTGGCGCAGGTGTTACACGACGACGAAATCGTCGTGATCATGCGCGAGCGAACGGCCTTTCCCGAGAGCTTGTTCGGCCGACTCCCCAATCTGCGGCTACTGGTTACAACCGGTTTCCGCAACGCGTCGATCGACATGTCCGCGGCGGCCAGGCACGGCGTGACGGTCTGTGGCACGGCCAGCGGTTCGCGGCCGCCGGCCGAGCTCACCTGGGCGTTGATCCTGGGCCTGGCACGCAACCTGGTGGCCGAAAGTGTCGCGTTACGCTCCGGCGGTCAGTGGCCGAATGCGATCGGCACCGATCTCGCCGGCGCCACGCTCGGCCTGCTCGGGCTCGGCCGGATCGGTGCTGATGTGGCCCGAGTCGGCCTGGCATTCGGCATGCACGTGCAGGCCTGGAGCCAGCATCTCACCCCAGACCAGGCGGCTGCACACGGCGTGCACTGCGCACGATCGATGCACGATCTGTTCTCCTCGAGCGACTTCGTCTCTATCCACCTGGTCCTCGGAGACCGCACCCGCGGCCTCGTCGACCAGGCCGCCCTCGAATCGATGCGCCCGTCCGCATATTTGATCAACACCGCGAGAGCGGCGATCGTGGATCAGGCCGCGTTACTCGACGTGCTGCAACGTCGGGGTATCGCGGGCGCTGGCCTGGACGTGTTCGACCTCGAACCGTTGCCCGCCGCACACCCCTTCCGCACCCTGCCCAACGTGCTCGCCACACCACACCTCGGCTACGTCACGCGCAGCAACTACGCTGCCTACTTCACTCAGGTCGTCGAAGACATCCAGGCCTATCTGGTCGGCCGGCCGATCCGGATACTCGCCGGTCCACGCTGAGCAAACCAAGCGGCGCAGCGCGGCCGCGGACATGAGGAGAACGCAGACACGCGCGTGCGCGTTCTCCCATGCGAGTGAGCCGGCCCGAACGGACCGGCCCACTCGGGGTGTCGGATCTACTGGATGAGGACGTTCGCGCCGGGTCCGCCATCCAGCACATCGACGCCGGGTCCGCCGTTGAGCACGTCATCGCCGGGTCCGCCGTTGAGCACGTCGTCGCCCGCGCTGCCGACCAGCAGGTCGTTGCCGTCGCCGCCGTTGGCGGTCAGCGCGATCGCACCGGCAGCCATGCCGGAAGCGTCGACCACGTCGTCGCCGGCCAGGGTGTTGACGGTCAACGTGTCGCCGGCGTCGGTGCCGGTGACGTGAGTCGTCGCGGTCAGGCCGGAGGCGGCCACGCCACCCTTGGCCGCCGTACCGGTGACCTGGACGACGTCGTTGCCGTTGGTGCCGTTGACGATGACACTGTCGGCCGCGAGGTCGCCGGCACCGGTGCCGGCCGCGAGGTTCACGTTGACTGCGGAAAGGTCAGTGCCGGTCACGTCGTTGACGGTGATCTGGTCGGCGCCACCGAGCGCGTTGGTGTTGACCCGCTCGATGCCGTCGAGATCCATCCTGATGTTGCCGAGGTTGCGAGTGAACAGCACCCGGTGACCGTTGGCGGACACGGTCATGTTCTCGGCGGCGTCCGCGCCGTTGAACAGCAGAGTGTCCTGACCGTCCTGGCCGTCGACGACGTCGCTGCCGTCGCCCGGATCCCACTGGAACGTGTCGTCGCCCGCACCCAGCGCGGACACGTCGGCGCCGCCGTTGCCGTCGACGAAGTCATTTCCGTCGTCGCCGTTGAGCGTGTCGGCGCCGCTCCCGCCCAGCAGCGTGTCGTTGCCCGCGCCGCCGTTCACGGTAATCGAAATCAGCGAACCGACATCGCCCGCCGAGAATTGATCGTCGCCGCCGTTCGCGTTGAGCACCAATTTCTCCGAGGTACCGATATCGATCGAGAACGGCAACGGGGTAACGCGGTCGAACCGCACCCGGCTGCCGTTCGGCGTCACGGTGAAGTTCTCCGCGACATTCCCGCCGTTGACCTCGACCGTGTCTACCCCGTCACCACCCTCGTTGACGTCGGTTCCCTCGCCCGGGTTCCAGATCATGCGGTCGTTGCCGCTGTCGCCGAATACCCGGTCAGCGCCTCGAGCGCCGATGAGCGTGTCGTCACCGGAACCACCGAAGAGCAGATCGTCACCGGAGCCGCCAACGATCCGGTCATCGCCGGCACCGCCGAACAGTTGCGAACTCGGCAAGGCGCCGTTGGTCTCGTCCAAGGTAAGCGCGTCACTGCCGCCGGAGCCGAATATGCGGATGAGCCGGACGTTGTCGACGGTCGCCCGGGTACCCCGAATCCGCACGTCGCCGTTGTTGACGTTGATCGTGCCACCGGCGTCTCGGCCCACGGTGATCCTGTTGTCGCCGTTGTCGCCGACAACCGTGAGGATGCCGCGGCTGTTGTCGAAATGCGCCGAGATCCCGGAGCCGGTGTTGGCGCTCGCGTGCGCTGCCAGCACGAAGCCTGCAGATGCGGTGCCGACCGCAGCGGCGATCGCTGCGACAGCGCGCCGCCTCTTGCGTTGGTTGGACATGGTCGTTCTCCCAATGCTTGGACGAATGTCAGATGCTCCGAGTACGCCAGCACCGCATCGCCGGTTCGCCGCCAAGTCCCGGTTGTGACTCCACTCACGCGAAATTCCAAACCAAATTCCCGCTGGACAACGGGGTGCGGTCGCACCCGAGAGCGGCCTTCCCGTCGTCATCCTGACGACTCGATGCGCCCGCAGCGGCAAGCTGCGCAAGACGCCGCTCATGCGGGTCGAGCGCGACGGCCGCTACGTGCTCGTCGAGCGTCACGTAGGTATGGCTTCCCTCGGCGTCAGTTGCATTGCACACTGCTGTCGTGGCCGATGCTGACGACGTGCGGCGGATTGCGCTGGCCTTGCCGTCGGTGGACGAGATCCCATCGGAGGGCTTTGACTTCCGCGTCGGCAACAAGGGTTTCGTCTGGTCGTATCCTGAACGCATCCCCGGCCAGCGACGGCAAATTCGCGTCGATATTGCGGTGCTCTACGTCGGAGACGAGTCCGAACGGCAGGCGCTGCTGCTCGGCGAGCCCGATTTGTTCTTCTCCGCCCGGGGCTACGAGGATTGGCCGCTGGTCCTGCTGCGACTGGATGCGGTCGGCGTCGAACGACTCAAAGAGCTCATCACCGACGCCTGGCACATGCGTGCACCAGACGACATCAGGACTCAGCTGCACTAGCTGTTCACACGCCGGTCGCGCGGTGCTGTACGTATGGCGACCGACTCAACATCAACTAGCCGTGGCCCTCACCCAAAACTCCGGACGGGCCCCGCCGCTACTGGATGATCGGCGCGGCCCGCGACGCTCGGTCAGAGAATGCCGAGTAGAGAGTGTTGGGGGCTGCTCTCGGATGAGCTGGCGCCGTCGTCGTGCCCGGTTAATGTGGTTCATTAGCTTGAACACGACCGGATCTGGCACCGCTTCGATCTGATTGCCTGTGCCAGACGCTCCCTGCAGCGGCGTGTCAGTAAATATATCGATGATCACGTACGCGAGTGAGGTTCCATCTCCGTGCTATTTATCTGGCTGTGGCAGGCGGAGTCGATATCGGCTGCGCTGACGGCTTGCGGCGGAGGCGTTGTGCCTGCAAGAGCGGGTCGGGTATTCGGTCGCCGAGTCGCAGCAAGCCGGCTCCGATCAGTGCAACCGTCAAGGCGCCACCCCACCAGACAGCGTCGGGTGACGTTGCGAGCAGGGCGCCGCCGACAGCGGGGCCGAGGGCCACGCCTGTCGTGAAGCTGAGGCCGTAGAGCGACATGTAGCGGCCGAGCAGGTGAGGCGGTGCGAGGTCGGCGACGATTGGGCC
>DATFRC010000106.1:0-2620 GCA_035263725.1 Jatrophihabitantaceae bacterium
ATCCGCTACCGGGTTCGTGAGGCCAAGGAGAAGCGGTTGTTCGCCGAGGATTCCGACCCGGTGTGGACCGACGAGCAGCTAGCGGAGCTCGACGTGCGGAAGCAGGTCTTCATCGAGCAGATCCACAGCCTTCGACACGACCAGCGATACTTCGAGTCGGTCTCCGTCGGTGACGAGCTGGCCGGCAACGTCCTCGGGCCGCACAGCCTGGCGAGCTTCGCCACCGAGTGGCGCGCCTACCCGATGACCATCTGGGGGGCGACCGCCAAGGGCCCGACCACGGTGCGCGCCGACGCGCTCGGCTACACCAAGGAGATGGCCGGCTTCGAGGGCGACCGGCGCATGGAGCGCACCAACCCGGAGCTCACGGACGGCGCCTACTACGGCCCGTCACGCGGCCATCTGCAGCCCCGGTGGGCGCAGCACGTCGGTCTCCCGCGCGGCTACGGTTACGGCGCGTCGATGGGCGCGTGGGCGATCGACTACGTCGCAGCGTGGGCCGGTGAATGGGGCCTTATCGTGCACTCGACTGCGCAGTACCGCAATCCGGCGTTTACCGGGGACGCCACGTTCATCAGCGGGCGGGTCGTCGACACGGCGATCCATCGCCGCCGCAGCCATCGCGTGACGATTGCGGTCGAGATGCGGAACCAGGCAGAAGCCATCCTCGCCACGGCGTCCGTCGATGTGGAGCTGCCCAGCGAGACGAGCTCCACCTGACATGGCCGCCGCAGACTATTCCGGGGCGCCGGTGATCTCGCCCGGTCCTGCTGCCGGCGCCCAGTGGGCCGGTTCATGGGATGCCACGTTCCCGGAGCACCTCCCGACGGTGGCCGGGTTGCTGGCGGACGCCCGCCGGCGTCACCCGCGCAACCTCGCCGTCGCGACGCCCGACGCGCGCCTGACCTACGAAGAACTCGATGAGCGGTCGGCACTGCTGGCGGCCCAGCTCGTGGCCCGAGGCGTCGGAAAGGGAGCCACCGTCGGGATCTTGTTGCCTAACGGCGTCGAGTGGGTTGTGTCGTGGGCAGCCGTCACGCGCATCGGCGCGATCGCCGCACCGGTCAACACGCTCTACACGACCCCGGAGATGGCGGCTATGCTGCGCCACGCCGACGTCCAGGTTCTGATCGCCTGCACGTCCTTCGGGCCGCACGACTACCTGGAGCGCCTGGCCGACATCGCTGCGGAACTGCGTGATCCAGGACGCCGCGGACCACTGTTCCTGCCCGCACTGCCGCAGCTACGGCACGTACTGGTGTGGGACCAGTCGCCGCACGTCCCGTGGGCGGAGCCGATCGCCGGCCGGCACCCGCACGACCCCGACGTCACCGCCGTGGCGGCGGCGATGCAGGACGACGTCGTGCCCGCGGACCCCATGCTGATCACCTACACCTCGGGTTCTACGGGGGAGCCGAAGGGCGTCGTGCACGGGCACGGACCGCTGCTCCGTCACGGCCGAAACCTGGCCGCCATGTCCGGGCTCGGGCCGCAGGACCGGATCTGGACCCCGATGCCGCTGTGCTGGGTCGGCGGGTTCTCCTTCACGCTGCTGCGGGCACTGTCGGTCGGGGCCGCGTTCGTCACGCAGCAGAAGATGGACGCGGGCGTGGCGCTGCAGCTGCTCGAGCGCGAGCGGGTCACGTGCGCCAGCGCCTGGCCGTCGATCGGTGCGACGCTAACGGCGCACCCGGACTACGAGCGGGCAGACCTGTCCGCCTTGCGCCTCGGCGCGCTCTACGAGGCGCGCGCGCCGGAACACCGGCCAGCGGATCCCGCCCTGAGCGTCACGTCGCTGGGAATGTCCGAGACGGGTGGGCCCCACACGTTCTGGACGGCGGCCGAGGACCGCTGCGGCGCGCCGGAGGAGTTCGGCGGGACCTTCGGCCACGAGATTCCCGGCATGTCTCACCGCATCGTCGACGCGGAAGGCAAAGATGTCGCGGAAGGCGCCGAGGGCCAGGTGCTCGTCCGCGGGTACTCGCTGATGCTCGGACTGCACAAGCGAGAGCGGCATCAGGTGTTCGACGCCGACGGCTGGTATCACACCGGTGACCAGGGCTACTTCACCGCGGGCTGGTTCTTCTTCACCGGCCGCGGCACCGACCTGATCAAGACCAGGGGCGCGAACGTCTCGCCCATGGAGGTCGAGGCGGTGCTGTGCGACCTGGAGGGCGTGCGTCAGGCATATGTGTTCGGGGTCGACCATGACCTGCACGGGCAGGAGGTGGTGGCCATCGTCGTCCCCGACGACGGCGCTGCGGAAATCGCGTCAGCGGAGATGCTGCTCCCTCGGCTGCGCGAGCGCCTGTCGTCGTACAAGATCCCTCGCCACATCTTCTCGATCGACGCGACCGAGATCCCCTACCTGACCAGCCAGAAGGCGGACCGGCGGGCACTGGCGAACCTCGCCGCGAGTCTGCGTGCGAACGTCGGTGGCTAGGCCTGCTCGAGCAGGTCGCCGAGCATGTGCTTGCTCGCCGTCTTGGGCAGGGCCTGGACGCAGATCTCGTTCATGACGCTCAGGTACTGGGCGACCTGGTCCGGGCCGTCGAGGTAGGTGGCGCTGTCGAGCTGCTCGAGGTAGACCAGGTCCGGCAGGTCGGGCTCGGGGAACCGC
>DATFRC010000107.1:0-48391 GCA_035263725.1 Jatrophihabitantaceae bacterium
AGGCACGCTTCCTGGAACGGGGCGGGCCCGACTTCACCATGTTGTACGACCACTGCGTCCGGACGTACGGCCAGTCGCCGGACGAGTGGGGCAGCGATATTGCCTACATCCGGGTCGAGCCGGCATGGATCGTCGGCTTCACGTTCACCCGCGAGGACGCATGACCCATCCGTACGATGCATTGCGCCCGGAGGAGTTGCGCCGGCGCACGAGCATGAAGTGGACGGCGTACGACCCCGACGTGTTGCCGATGTGGGTGGCCGAGATGGACTTCCCGCTGGCCGAGCCCATTCGACGTGTCCTGCACGCGCTTGTCGATCGCGGCGACACCGGCTACCCCACGGGCGGCCGCTATGTCGATGCGTTCGCACGATTCGCCGCGCGCCGCTACGGGTGGACCCTCGACCCCGCGCTGGGCGCGACGGTGCCCGACGTCATGACCGGCGTCGAGTACGCCATCGACCGGTTGACCGAACCCGGTGACGGCGTCGCATTCCTGACTCCCGCGTACCCGCCGTTCTTCCTGTCCGTGGCCACCACCCGGCGTGCTGTGGCAGCCGTGCCCATGGCGGGCGATGCCGATGCGGGCTGGACCGTCGACGGCGACGCCCTCGACGCCGCGTTGCGCGCCGGAGCAAAGGCAGTACTGCTGTGCAATCCGCAGAACCCGACCGGACGGGTGTTCGGGCTCGACGAGCTGAGCATCGTCGCCGCGCTGGCTGACCGGCACGGCGTCCCGGTCATCAGTGACGAAATCCACGCGCCGCTGATTCTCGACCACAGCACGCAGCATGTCCCGTTTCCGATCCTGAGCGCCAACTGCGTCTGCGTGCACTCGGCGTCCAAGGGATGGAATCTGCCCGGGCTGAAGGCGGCGATTCTCATTGCTGGCAGCCGCGCGATTCACGACCGGCTTGCCGGTCCGGCACTGGAGGAGCTGTCGGAGCGGACCGGCATCTTCGGCGTCGCCGCAGGTACCGCCGCATTCGACGATAGCGAAGCCTGGCTTTCCGACACCGTCGACTACCTGGCCGGAAATCACCGCCTCGTCGCCGATCTCCTGCCGGAGGCGCTGCCGGGAGCCCGCGTCACGCGGGCCCAGGCCACCTACCTCGCCTGGCTCGACCTGCGCGGATCCGGCCTGGTAGGCGAGCCGGCCGATGTCCTGCTTGACAAGGCCCGGGTCGCATTGGTTCGCGGGCCGAGCTTCGGTTCGCCCTACCGTGGCTTCGCACGGATGAACGTCGGCACCTCGCGGCCGATCGTCCAAGCTGCGCTTGACCGGATCGCCGGGCTGGCATGAGCATGCCGCCGCGACACCTCGCCGATCTGGACGTGTCCCAGCGCCGCGCGGCCGTGGTCGAGCTGGGCCAGCCCGGCTATCGCGCCGACCAGCTGTCCCGGCAGTACTTCGGCCGGTTCGAGAACGACGTCGCCGCGATGAGTGACGTGCCGCACGCCGCCCGGGAGTCGCTCGGCGTGCTCTTGCCGCCGCTGCTCAGCGAGGTGCGCGTCCTTTCGGCCGACGACGGTGCGACGCGCAAGTCGTTGTGGCGGCTGTCCGACGGGACGCTCGTCGAAAGTGTGCTGATGCAGTACCCCGACCGGGTGACGGTGTGCGTATCGAGCCAGGCCGGCTGCGGGATGGGCTGCCCGTTCTGCGCCACCGGCCAGGGCGGCCTGCGCCGGAATCTCTCGACCGCGGAGATCGTCGACCAAGTGGTTGCCGCCGCCCGCAGTGCTTCGCGCGGCGAGCTGCCCGGCCGACCGGCTCGGCTCTCGAACGTCGTGTTCATGGGCATGGGCGAGCCGCTGGCCAACTTCGCCCGGCTGGCGGCGGCTCTGCACCGGCTGACGGATCCGGCGCCGGCCGGCCTGGGCCTGTCGCAGCGGTCGGTCACCGTGTCGACGGTCGGCCTGGTGCCCGCAATCGTGCGCCTGGCCGACGAAGGCTTCAAGGTGACCGTCGCGGTCTCACTGCACGCGCCGGACGACGCACTGCGCGACACGCTGGTCCCGGTCAACACGCGGTGGAAGGTAGCCGAGGTGCTGGCTGCCGCCGACGAATACGCCGCACGCACCGGGCGGCGCTACTCGGTCGAGTACGCCATGATCCGCGATATCAACGACCAGCCGTGGCGCGCGGACCTGCTAGGCGAACTGCTGCGCGCCCGGCTGGCGCACGTGAACCTCATCCCGCTCAACCCCACACCCGGCTCGCAATGGGGCGCCTCGCCGAAGCCGGTCGAGCGTGAGTTCGTCCGCCGCCTGGAAGCCCACGGCGTGCCGGTCACGGTGCGCGACACTAGAGGACGCGAGATCGACGGGGCGTGCGGGCAACTCGCCGCGTCCGGGTGATCCGTGCCGACCGCAGCTCAGATTCGGGTCGGAGGCTGACCGGATCCGAGCTGGCGGTCGAGCGAAGGGTCTGCGACCTGCGGTTGCCCGCTATGCCGGCTCGGCGGCCGGCCGGATACGGATTGCGAAGACGATCACCACGAAGGTAAGCGCAAGGAACACCGCCGAGCCGGTGAACGCGGACGCGATCGCGTGCGCGGTGTCGTGCTGCTGCTGGGCGGCGGCGGAGAGCGCAGCGGCGGGGTGTTGCTCGGCGTGGCGGCGTGAAGTGCCGAAGACGGTCACCAGAATGCCGAGGCCTAGCGCGCCGCCGACCTGCTGCATCACGTTCACCAGCCCGGACGCCGCGCCGGCATCCCGCGGCGCGACGCCGGCCAGCGACGCCGTCGTGAGCGGGATGAACGCCACGCCCATTCCGAGGCCCAACAGCACCATCGGCACGAGGATCTGCGGCCAATACTGCGTGCCGAACGTGATTCGCGACAGCCACACCATGCTGACCAGCGCTAGCCCTTCACCCGCGATCAGCAAACGCTTGGCACCGATGCGAGAGACCACTCGCGGCACAACCCGCACCATCGCGAACAGCGCGATGGTCATCGGCAAGAAAGCGAATCCGGCCTTGAGCGGGCTGTAATCGCGTACACCCTGCAGGAACTGGGTCATGAAGAAGAACATCCCGAACATGCCGCCGACCAGCAGCAGCCGCGCGACGTAAGAGCTGCTGCGCTCTCGGCTGGCGAACATTCGCAACGGAGTGATCGGCTGCTCGGCGCGCAGTTCGATGGCGACGAACATCGCCAGCAACGCCGCGCCCGCAACGAACGAACTCACCGTGATCGAGTCGCTCCATCCGTCGGAGGCGGCGCGGACGAAGCCGTAGACAAGTGCGGCCATCCCCCCGGTCGAGGTGATCGCGCCGGCCAGGTCGAAACGGCCGTGCTGCGGCTGCGTCTCCGGGAGGTACCGCGGCGCGAGGACGACGAGGGCGATGCCGATCGGGACGTTGACAAACAGGGACCACCGCCACGATGCCCAGTCGGTGAGCATGCCGCCGAGGACCAGCCCGACGCTCGCCCCGCCGGAGGTGACGGCGCTGTACAGGCCTATCGCACGCAGCCGCGGCACGCCTTCAGGGAAGCTGGACGTCAAGAGCGCAAGGGTGGACGGTGCGGCGATCGCGGCGCCGACGCCCTGGGCCCCGCGGGCGACGAGTAGCCACTCGGCCGACTGCGCGAGGCCGCCGAGCAGCGACGCGGCGGTGAACAGCGTGACGCCGGCCATGAGCACACGGCGCCGGCCGAGGATGTCGCCGGCGCGGGCACCCAGCAGCAGCAGCCCGCCGAATGCCAGGCTGTAGGCGTTCTGCACCCAGGACAGGCTCGTCGGCGAGAAGTGCAGCACGCTGCGGATTTCCGGCAACGCGATGGTCACGATGGTCGCGTCGAGGATAACCATCAGCTGGCAGGTCAGGATCAGCGCCAGCGCGATGTTTGACCCGACGCCGGTCCTTGCCGTCTGCTGCTGACGGGGTGGTGCAGCAGTAAGAGACGAAGTCATGAGATCGCAGCGATCCCTTCTGGGATAGATACGTGTTAAAGTGGAGGCTGCCTCCAGAAACTATACGGAGGCGGCCTCCGGTTAGCAAGCAAATTTTGGGGACGAGTTCGATGACGGCGACAGAGGCCATCCGGCAGGCGCTGGTGCAGCGCCCGAAGAGGGCCGATGCGCGCCGCAATTACGACAAGTTGATCGAGGCGGCCCGCGCCGCGTTCACCGAGCGGGGCAGCTCGACATCGCTGGAGGAGATCGCCCGCCGCGCGGACGTCGGTATCGGCACGTTGTACCGGCACTTCCCGACCCGGCAGGACCTGCTTGTGGCCGTCTACGTCGAGGAGGTCGAAGCGCTGGCCGCGTCAGCCGCCGAGCTTGGCGACATCCCACCGTGGGACGCGCTGGTCGGGTGGCTGCGCCGGTTCGTCGCCTACGCCATCGCCAAGCGCGCGCTGTCGGACGAACTGCTGTCGACGATCGGCATGGAGTCCAGCGTGTTCCGCCAGTGCCACGAGATCATCTGGGAGGCCGGCGAGCCGCTGGTGAAGCGGGCGCAGGAGGCGGGTGTCGTCCGCGCCGACACCGACTTCACCGAGATCGTCAAGATGGTAAGCGGCATCTCGCAGATCAAGTGGGCCGAGCCGGACCAGCTCGAGAAGATCCTGTTGCTGGCACTGGACGGCTTGCGGTACAACGCTAAGCCCTGAGGCGCAGCACCGAATCCGGAAGCTCGATGCCGGCCCGCAGGTCAGGCGCCGGCAGCGCATCGCCGTAGTGCTGGATCAGGGGCAGCACGCCCGCCCAGGCGGGGCCCGCGACGTCTTCGTCCGGGTCGTCCGGCCAGCCCTCGGACACCTTGAGCGACCACTCCTCGATCGGCAGCGCGAGGACCTGGACCGCTGCGAGTTCTTTCGTCGTGGACGGGCGCACCTCTCGGCTTCGCCCCGGGAGCAGGGCATCGGTGATCGTGTCCAGCGCGCGACGCTTGCCGCCGGGCTCGCTGATCGGCGTGCACCGGCCGAACAGCACCGCGCTGCGGTAGCGCATCGATGACTCGAATGCCGAGCGTGCCACCACCAGCGCATCGAACGCGGTCACGGCAAGGCTCGTGGGCACGCCATCGGCGAGCCGGCGTAGCCATCCCGACCCGGTCGAGCCGTGCGCCAGCACCCGCTCGCCGTCACGCACGACGGCGGTCGGCAGCACGACCGGATGTCCGTCCTCCGAGATCAGCGCGAAGTGTCCAATGTGGACGGTGTCGAGCAGGCGGTCGAGCTCGGCACGCTCCTGCCGGGCCTTGCGCGCCAGCCGGGTGATCGTCGTCCTGCTCACCGGTTGAGTATGCGGTTCACGATCGCGGCCGCGCGGGAGGGCCCGCCGTGCCGGGCCTCGGCGGCATCGGCCCACGTCATGGCCCGAAGCGCCGCGTTGGCGCCGAGCCAGCGAAGCGGCTCCGGCTCCCACTGCGGCGAGCGATGGCCGACCCACGGCAGCTCGACCAACGGCGAATCCCGCCGCAGAATGAGGTCGGTGAGCGTTCGACCGGCCAGGTTTGTCGTCGAGACGCCGTCGCCCACATAACCGCCCGCCCAGGCGAGCCCGGTGTCGGCGTCGAGCCCGACCGAGGCGTGCCAGTCGCGGGCCACGCCGAGCGGGCCGCCCCAGCCGTGTGTGATCGCCACATTCCCCAGTGCCGGGAAGAGCTCGAGCAGCGTGGCGCGCAGCGCGGCGAATACGCGGGGCACGCGGTCATAGGACGGCGCGACGCGGGAGCCGAAGTGGTAGGGCGCGCCGCGGCCGCCGAACGCGAGCCGGCCGTCCGCCGTGCGCTGGCCGTAGATGATCAGGTGACGGAAGTCGGAGAACGTTTCCCGGTTGGCGAGCCCGATCTCGTCCCACGTCGTGTCGGGCAGCGGCTCGGTGGCGATCATAAGCGAGTACACCGGGACGACGGCACGCGACATGTTTGGCAGGCCGGCTGTATATCCCTCCGTGGCACGGATAACGACGTCGGCGCGCAGCGTGCCGTGCTCGGTGGTCACGCTGTGCGGTGTGATGCTCGTGGCCCGGGTGGCTTCGTAGATCGTCGCGCCGCGGCGTTCGACGACATCGGCCAGCCCGCGCACCAGCTTCCCCGGGTGGATCGCCGCGCAGTGCGGGGTGAACGTACCCCCCAGTACGGAGGATGCGTTGAGTCGCCGTCGCGCTGCCGCAGCGTCGAGCAGCTCGAGATCGATGTCGAATTCGCGCGCCTCGGCCACCTCGGCCCGCGCCCGTTCCAGCTGCGGCCCAGACCGAGCAAGAAAGACGGTGCCCCCGACGGCGATGTCTGCGTCGATTCCCTCGGCGTGCGCGACGCGCACTACTTCGGCGACCGAGTCGCGCATCGCCGCGTATTGCGCGACGGCGGCACCGCGTCCGTGCTCGCGAGCCAGCCTCGCGGCGCTCACCGGGAACAGTGCTGAGCACCAGCCGCCGTTGCGCCCGGACGCGCCGAAGCCCGCGTACGCCTGCTCGGCGACCGCGACCCGCAGCGACGGGTCGGTGCCGAGCAGGTAGTACGCCGTCCACAGTCCGGTGAAGCCGGCGCCGACCACGGCGACGTCGACCGTGGCGTCGCCTGGCAGTGGCGCACGGATCGCTGCGCCCGGCGCGGCCGACCAGAGAGAGGTCAGCCGAGCACCTCGGCGATGCTCAGCGACGGGTAGCCGTGCGCCTCGCCCACCGCCGCGTTCGTCAGTGCACCGTCGTGGGTGTTGAGGCCGAGCGCCAGCGCGGGATCGGCCCGCAGCGCTGCCTGCCAGCCCCGGTTGGCCAACTCCACGGCGTAGGGCACCGTGACGTTGGTCAGCGCATACGTCGAGGTATGGGGCACCGCGCCGGGCATGTTCGCCACGCAGTAGAAGATCGAGTCGTGCACCTTGTAGGTCGGCTCGGCGTGCGTGGTAGGTCGTGAGTCCTCGAAACAGCCGCCCTGGTCGATGGAAATGTCGACGAGCACCGACCCCGGCTGCATCCGCGACACCAATTCGTTGCTGATCAGCTTCGGCGCCTTTGCGCCGGGCACGAGCACCGCGCCGATCACGAGATCGGCGTCCAGCACGGCCCGCTCGATCTCGTACGCGTTGGACGTCACCGTCTGGCAGTGACCCTGGTAGATGGCGTCCATCAGGCGCAGCCTGGCGACGTTCTTGTCGAGCAACAGCACCTCGGCCTGCATGCCGAGCGCGATCGCTGCGGCGTTTTGCCCCGAGACGCCGGCGCCGATCACGACGACCTTCGCCGCGTAGACACCGGGCACGCCGCCCATGAGCACGCCGCGCCCGCCGCCTTGCCGCATCAGGTGGTACGCGCCGACCTGCGGGGCCAGCCGGCCGGCCACCTCGGACATCGGAGCCAGCAGCGGCAGCGACCCGTCCGGCATCTGCACGGTCTCGTAGGCAATGGCGGTCGTGCCGGCCGCGAGCAACGCGTCGGTGCATTCCCGGGACGCCGCGAGGTGCAGATACGTGAACAGCACCTGGTCCTTGCGCATGCGGTGGTACTCGTCCGGGATCGGCTCCTTGACCTTCAGGATCAGTTCGCCGACCGCCCACACGTCGTCGGCGGTGTCGAGGATCCGCGCGCCCGCAGCCTCATACGCCTGGTTCGGGAGGGCTGATCCGACGCCCGCATCGCGTTGTACGAAGACCTCGTGCCCGTTGGCGACCAGTTCGTGCACGCCTGCCGGCGTGATTGCCACCCGGTACTCGTTGTTCTTGATCTCGCTTGGGATGCCGACCTTCACGGCGTGACCTCCACAGGCTGTCGATGGCTATGGAATACCGGTATGGTGAATCATCAGGCAGCAATCTGCCACAGGGCTGACGATGATTCGCTAGATTGCAAGCGTGGCAACAAGAAGTTCAGCCGCGCAACGTACCGCAGCACTGGGCTCGAACAATCTTCGGGCGCCGGAATTGGACGATGTCGACCGGCGCATACTCCGGGTGCTGGCACGTGACGCGCGGGTGCCCAACAACGCCCTGGCCGAGCGGGTCGGCATCGCCGCATCGACCGCGCTGGGACGGGTGCGGGCATTGCGCGAGCGCGGCGTCATCCGTGGCTACCACGCCGACATCGACCCGGTCGCGCTGGGCCGGCCCATTCAGGCGATGATCGCCGTACGGCTGCAATCGCACGCCCGCGCGCACCTCGAAGAGTTCGCCGCCCAGGTGGCCGAGTTGCCCGAGGTGCTGAACGTGTTCTTCCTGGCCGGGGCGGTCGACTTCTACGTGCACATCGCAGCGACGAGCACCGAAAACCTGCGGGCCTTCGTCGTGGTGAATCTCAGCGGCAATCCCGACGTCGCGCTCACCGAGACGAATCTGATCTTCGAGCACATCCGCGGACGGGCTGTTCGCTGAATTTGACCGCCGGATTCGTCTCTCGGCGGCGCAGCAAGCGGCGCGCACCTCCAGCCGAGCCTTCGCTTTCGCTCGGCCCGCGTCGCGGCCGGCGGGCTCTTCGCGCTAGCGCGATGAGCGCTCCTATATGCGCTCCCAGGCCTCCGTCAGGACTGAGCGCAGGATCTGCTCCATCTCGTCGAACTCGGCCTGCCCCACGATCAGTGGCGGCGACAGCTGGATGACCGGGTCGCCGCGGTCGTCTGCTCGGCAATACAGCCCCGCGTCGAACAGCGCCCGGGACAGGAAGCCGCGCAGCAGCCGCTCCGATTCGTCGTCGGTGAACGTCTCCTTGGTGGCCTTGTCCTTGACCATCTCGATGCCGTAGAAGAACCCGTCGCCGCGCACATCGCCGACGATCGGCAGGTCGGAAAGCTTCTCCAGCGTGGCGCGGAATGCCGCCTCGTTGTCGAGCACGTGCTGGTTGAGCCCCTCCTTCTCGAACAGGTCGAGGTTGGCCATGGAGACCGCGGCCGACACCGGATGGCCGCCGAAGGTGTAGCCGTGCGGGAAGTAGTCGCTGCCGTGCCAGAACGGCTCGGCGATACGGTCGCTGACGATGCAGGCGCCGATAGGGGAGTAGCCGCTGCTCATGCCCTTGGCGCAGGTGATCATGTCCGGGACGTAGTCGAACTTCTCGCAGGCGAACATCGGGCCGAGTCGCCCGAAGGCACAGATCACTTCGTCCGACACGAGTAGGACGTCGTAGCGGTCGCAGATCTCGCGCACGCGCTGGAAATACCCGGGCGGCGGCTGGATGCAACCTCCGGAGTTCTGCACCGGCTCGAGGAACACCGCGGCGACGGTGTCCGGGCCCTCGAACAGGATCGTCTGCTCGATCTGGTCAGCGGCCCAGCGGCCGAACGCGACGAGGTCGTCGCCGTGCTCTGGTGCACGGTAGAAGTTCGTGTTGGGCACCTTGAACGCCCCCGGCACGAGCGGCTCGAAGGGCTCGCGCGCCGCCGGAATCCCGGTGATCGACAGTGCTCCGTGCGTTGTGCCGTGGTACGCGATCGACCGGCTGATCACCTTGCGCTTACCGGGCTTGCCGACCAGGCGGAAGTAGTTCTTGGCCATTTTCCAGGCCGTCTCGACCGCCTCGCCGCCGCCGGTCGTGAAGAAGACCTTGTTGAGGTCGCCCGGGGTGTAATCGGCAAGGCGATCGGCCAGCTCGATCGCCTGTGGGTGGGCATACGTCCAGAGCGGGAAGTAGGCGAGCTGCGCCGCCTGCCGCGCGGCCGCCTCGGCCAGTTCGCGGCGGCCGTGGCCGGCCTGCACGACGAAGAGCCCGGCCAAGCCGTCCAGGTAGCGCTTGCCGTTGATGTCGTAGATGTATGCGCCCTCGCCGCGGACGATGGTCGGGACCGGAGAGTGGTCATAGGACGAGATGCGGGTGAAATGCATCCAGAGGTGGTCGCGTGCCTTGGCGTTCAGGCTGCTGGCGTCAAACATCTCGGTCATCGCACACCCCAGTTGTATGTCTGCTTCGTGAGCTTCAGATAGAGAAACGTTTCGGTGCGTTGGATGCCCTGGATCGACCTGATGTCTCGGCCGATGAGCCGCAACATGTGTTCGTTGTCGGCGACGACGGCCTCGGCCAGGATGTCGAACGAGCCGGCGGTGATCACGACGTAGTCGACCTCGGGGATTGCGCCGAGCTTGGCCGCGATGTCCTCGACGTCGCCGTCGACGTTGATGCCGATCATGACTTGCCTGTCGAAACCGAGTTGCACCGGATCGGTGACGGCCACAATCTGCATGACGCCGGTGTCGATCAGCTTCTGCACGCGCTGACGGACGGCCGCTTCGGAGAGGCCGACCGCCCTGCCGATAGTGGCGTAGGGGCGGCGACCGTCATCCTGCAGTTCCTTGATGATCGCCTTGGACGTGTCGTCGACGTCGCGTGCTGCAGTGCGGGCCACGCGTAGACGTTTACCTGCCAGAAACGCATCTGGCAAGTGATTCCGTAGAGGATGCGGCGTTCACCTACGGAATCCCTTGTCAAGGTCGGGGTGCCATGCGACTATGCCTCGTCAATGGACCGATCTGAGCACCGCGGGGGTCCCATGAACCGGCAAGTCTCGACCACCGCGGAAATCGAAGCCGAACCGACTGCTGCGGTTGACGCTCCGTCGCGTACGGCCGCCATCGAACTGATCGGTGTCGCGAAGCGGTTCCATTCCCGGCGGGGGTCCGTAGCGGCCGTCGAGCACCTCGATCTCGCCATCGCCGAGGGGGAATTCTTCTCGCTGCTGGGCCCCTCCGGATGTGGCAAGACCACGACGCTGCGGATGATCGGCGGTTTCGAGGAGCCGAGCCGGGGCCGCATCCTGTTGCATGGCACCGACGTCGTCGGTGTGCCGCCGAACCGGCGCGATGTGAACATGGTCTTCCAGTCCTATGCGCTGTTTCCCCACATGTCGGTCTACGACAACGTCGCATTCGGGTTGGAGCGCAAGTCCGTGCCGAGGGCGGAGACGAAGCGCCGGGTCGCGGAGATTCTGGAGCTGGTGCAGCTCGAGGGGAAGTCCGAGCGCCGGCCGCGCGAACTCTCCGGAGGGCAGCAGCAGCGGGTCGCGGTCGCCCGCGCGCTCGTCAACCGGCCACGTGCGCTGCTGCTCGACGAGCCGCTTGCTGCGCTCGACCTGAAGCTGCGCCAAGCGATGCAGCTCGAGCTCAAACGCATCCAGCGCGAGGTCGGTATCACGTTCGTCTTCGTGACGCATGATCAGAACGAGGCCCTCACCCTGTCGGATCGGCTCGTCGTGATGAACGCCGGCCGCATCGAGCAGCTGGGCAGCCCCCGCGAGGTCTACGAGCGCCCACGCACCCGCTTCGTCGCCGGTTTCATCGGCACCTCCAATCTCATGACGGGCCGCGTCCGCAAGCTCGAAGGGTCCACGGCAGTGCTGGAGACCGCCGAGGGCGAGTCCCTGGTGGTGCCCGATGCCAGCTCGTGCTGCTCCGGGGTCGGCACATCCCTCGACCTCACCGTGCGCCCCGAGAAGATCGTGATGTCGCTGCAGGCTCCGACGCCGGGCTGGTGCGCGCTGCGCGGTCGCGTCAAAGAGGTTGTATATCTCGGAACCTCCACCCAGTACGCGGTGACCACCCGAGGCGGCACCGAACTCAGCGTCTTCGTCCAGAACGCCTCCGACGCCAGCGACGTCGCGCAACGCGACGCGGAAGTGTGGCTGTCATGGCGCCCCGATCATTCCCTCGCGCTCGCCCCGGCCATGGCAGCGCCGACGGAAGACCAACCGCACTAGCTCGCTCCGGAGGATGACCGATGCCTGACGTTCCCACCTACGACGACCTGCCGGCCGATGTCATGCGCGGGCTGATCAGTCCGCGTATGAGCCGCCGCAGCATGCTGCAGCTCGGCGGCGCCTCAGCCCTCGCCATGGCGCTCGCTGCCTGCGGAGTGTCCAGCAAGAAGGGCGCCACTGCCACCGGTACGTCTGCGTCAGCGCAGGCGAAACAGTTCTGGTCGGACAAGAAGCAGTTGGGGACGCTCGACTTCGCGAACTGGCCGCTCTACATCGATGTGAGCCCCAAGAACAAGAATGACCACCCGTCGCTCAATTTGTTCACTCAGCAGACCGGCATCAAGGTCAAGTACAGCGAAGTCATCCAGGAGAACGCCTCATTCTTCGGCAAGATCCAGCCCGAGCTCGCCGCCGGTCAGAGCACCGGTTACGACCTGATGGTCATTACCAACGGCACGTATCTCGACAAGCTCCGCGAGCTCGGATACCTCATCGCGCTCGACCAGTCACGGATGACGAACTTCTACCAGAACGCCAGCCCGCTGGTGAAGAACCCAAGCTACGACCGGGGCAATGTCTACTCGATGGCCTGGCAGTCCGGCATGACCGGCATCGGCTACGACCCCAAGCGCACCGGCCGGGTGATCACCAGCTGGGCGGACCTGATGGATCCGGCGTTCAAAGGCAAGGTCGGGATGTTCGGCGACACTCAGGACCTGCCCAATTCCGCGCTGCTCGCTGTTGGCGTGAATCCCGAGACCTCGACCGAAGACGACTGGAAGAAGGCGGCGGACTGGCTGAAGAAGCAGCGGCCACTGGTGCGCAAGTACTACGAGCAGGACTACATCGACCCGCTGTCCAAGGGCGACATCTGGGCTTCCATGGCGTGGTCGGGCGACATCTTCCAGGCCAATGCCTCCGGCGCGACGCTGAAGTTCGTGGTGCCTAAGGAGGGGGCGGTGCTGTGGACGGACAACATGTGCATCCCACAGCACGCCGCGCACCCCGTCGATGCGATGACGTACATGGACTTCGTCTACACGCCGGAGATCGCAGCCATGCTCGCCGAGTCCATCAACTACATCACGCCCGTGCCGGCCGCGCGGCGAATCATCCTTCAGGACGCTGCCAAGGCTTCCGGTGGCGACAAGGCCAGCCTGACCGACCTCGCCACCAGCTCACTCATCTTCCCGTCGCCGAGCGACTTCAGCAGGTTGCACCGGTACCGGGTCCTCACCGCCGAGGAGCAGAAGACCTGGAACTCCCTCTTCGAGCCGATCTACCAGTCGTGAGCTGGAAAGCGATGAGCGCTCGCGCATGAGCGACGCGCCGGGCGGATAAGGAGGTCCCTTGAGCCGGTCCCGGCTGCAGGCCCGCCTCGCGCCGTACTACCTCGTCCTGCCGGGGTGGCTCTGGCTCGTACTGTTCTTCGTGGTGCCGACGTTCGTGATGCTGTCGGTCTCCACCCAGACGGGCGACATCGTCAGCGGCTTCAAGCAGACGTTCCACTGGCACACCTACGTCGAGGCGTGGGACTCGTACCACGTGCAGTTCGTGCGGTCGCTCGTCTACGGCCTCGTCGCGACGCTGCTTTGCCTGCTGATCGGGTATCCCGTGGCGTATTGGATCGCCTTCCGCGGTGGGCCGTACAAGTCGAGCCTGCTCTTCCTGTTACTGCTGCCGTTCTTCGTATCGTTCGTGATCCGCACGCTGTCGTGGAACTTCATCCTGTCCGACAACGGAATAGTGCTCTCGCCGCTGCGCCACTTGGGACTCATCGGCAGCCGGTTCCATGTGCTGCAGACGCCGTACGCAGTCATCGGCGGGCTGACCTACAACTTCATTCCGTTCATGGTGCTGCCGATCTACGTGGCGCTGGAACGGGTCGACCGGGCGCTGCTCGAGGCATCGGCCGACCTGTACGCGTCGAGCCGCGAGGCGTTCCGGAAAGTGGTCTTCCCGCTGTCGCTGCCGGGTGTCTTCGCCGGCGTGCTGCTCACGTTCGTCCCGGCCTCGGCCGACTATGTCAACGCGTCGATCCTGGGCGGCACGAGGACCACCATGATCGGCAACATCATCCAGACCGAATACTTCACGAACCTCGATTACCCGATGGCGGCGGCGTTGTCGTTCATTCTCATGGCACTGCTCCTCGTGGGGGTGTTCGCCTACGCGCGGGCCCTTGGCACCGAGGACGTGTTCGAGGTGAACGCTCGATGAGCGTGCAGGAGGCGCTCCGCGAGGAGCGTGTGCCGGCCCCGGTCCGCCGGCGGTCGCGCACACGGTGGGTGTTGCCCGTCTGGTCCTGGCTGGTGATCTTGTGGCTGTCGTCGCCGATCATCGTCATGATCGTCTTTGGCTTCAACGACACGACCGGTAAGTTCAACATCCGCTGGCAGGGCTTTACGCTGCGGTGGTACCGGGAGCTGTTCACGATCCCCGACCTGACGCAGGCGCTCGTGAATTCGCTGTCGATCTCGCTCATCGTCACGGCGATCGCGACCGCGCTCGGCACGCTGATGGGGGTGGCCCTCGGGCGGTACCGGTTCCGCGGCTCCGGCTCGGTCAACCTGCTGCTGTTCGCCAACATCGCCGCGCCCGAGGTCGTGCTCGGTGCGGCACTCCTCAGCTTGTTCCTGACGCTCGGCATTGCGCGCGGCTACTGGACGATCGTGATCGCGCAGGTGATGTTCAGCATCGCTTACGTGGCAATCACCGTACGTGCCCGTATGGTCGGTCTCGACCCGGCGCTCGAGGAAGCTGCTCGCGATCTCGGGGCCGGCCCGGTGGCCACGTTCTTCCGGGTCACGCTGCCCCTGATCATGCCGGGTGTGGTGGCCGGCGCCCTGCTGGTGTTCGCGCTGTCGATCGACGACTACATCATCACGAGCTTCAATGCAGGCAACACGGTCACGTTCCCGCTGTGGGTGTACGGCGCCTCACGCGTCGGCGTCCCGCCGCAGGTGAACGTCATGGGCACGCTGATCTTCGCCGGTGGCGTGCTGCTCGCGCTGCTAGCTGCTGTCGCGAACCGCAGGAAGCAGGCATGACCAGGTACGGCGCGCAATACGGACCGGACATCACATTCCTCGGCGTCGACCGCTGCGACTGGGCCGACCCGCCGACCTACGCCGATGCCGACGTGGTACTCCTCGGCGCGCCTTTCGACGGCGGAACCTCGCACCGGGCGGGTACCAGGTTCGGCCCGCAGTTCATCCGGCAGGCCTGCTACCTACCCCACGATGGCTCTCGCCCGTCGCTGGCCCTGCGCAGCGACGGGCTGCGTGACCTGCGCGTCTACGACGCCGGCGACGTCGAGATGTTCTCCGGCGACGCGGCCCGCTCAGTGCGTGACTTGCAGGCGGCCGTCTATGCAGTCGCGCGCACCGGCGCGATCCCGCTGATCCTGGGTGGCGACCACACGATCGCCTGGCCGGATGCTGCCGGAGTGGCGCAGCACCTGGGTCAGGGCCGGGTGTCGGTAGTGCACTTCGACGCACACGCCGACACCGGCGAGGTCAGGTTCGGCTCACTCATTGGGCACGGACAGCCGATGCGGCGGCTGATCGAATCCGGCGCGGTGCGCGGCGACCGGTTCCTGCAGATCGGGCTGCGCGGCTACTGGCCGCCACCCGAAACGCTCGACTGGATGGCACAGCAGCGGATGCGCTCGTACGAGATGAGCGAGATCGTCGTCCGCGGCCTCGACGCGTGCCTCACCGAAGCGTTCGCGATCGCAACCGACGATTGCGACGGAGTGTTCCTATCAGTCGACATCGACGTGTGCGACCCGGGACACGCCCCGGGCACCGGAACGCCGGAGCCCGGCGGACTCTCGGCACGCCAACTGCTCGACTCGGTGCGGCGCGTTGGCTACGAGTTGCCGGTCATCGGCATGGATGTCGTCGAGGTGTCGCCGCCGTACGACCACGCCGAGATCACCTCGTTCCTCGCCAACCGGGTCTGCCTGGAGGCGCTCTCGGCGATCGCCCGCCGCCGACGAGACGACGCGGGCGGGCCTCGGTGGGATCCGAGCCGGCCGCTACTCGAGTCCCGGTGAGCGGCGCATGCGACTGCTGATCCTGGGTGCCGGCGGTGTGGGGTCGGCGGCCGTGGGTATCGCAGCCCGGCGGCCGTTCCTCGAGCACGTTCTCGTCGCCGACTACGACCTGGACCGGGCCGAACGTGCCGCCGCAGCCGTCGCCGACGACCGGTTCCGGCCCCTGCGGCTGGACGCCTCCGACGAGGCGGCCGTCCGGGCGGTGCTCGCCGGGCACCGCATCGACGCCGTGCTCGGTGCGACGGACCCGCGGTTCACGATGCCGATCTTCCGGGCGGCGCTAGCGCAGCGCGTCCACTACCTCGACATGGCGATGTCGCTGTCCCATCCGCACCCCGACGCGCCGTATACGCGGACCGGCGTGAAGCTCGGCGACGAGCAGTTCGCGCTGGCGGCCGAGTGGGAGGCCGCCGAGCGGCTCGCCTTGGTCGGCATAGGCGTCGAGCCCGGTCTCGCGGATGTCTTCGCCCGCTACGCCGCCGACAACGTCTTCGCGGAAATCGCCGAGGTCGGCGTACGAGACGGCGCGAACCTGATTGTCGAAGGGCACGACTTTGCCCCGTCGTTCTCGATCTGGACGACGATTGAGGAGTGCCTGAATCCGCCGGTGATCTACGAGAAGGGCCGCGGCTGGTTCACCACCGAGCCGTTCAGTGAGCCGGAAACGTTCGACTTCCCCGAGGGCATCGGCCCCGTCGAGTGCGTGAACGTCGAGCACGAGGAGGTGCTGCTCGTGCCGCGCTGGATCGACGCCGAGCGAGTCACGTTCAAGTACGGGCTGGGCGATGAGTTCATCGATGTGCTCAAGACCCTGCACAAGCTGGGCCTGGACAGCACGTCGCCCGTCCGCGCCGGGTCCGTAGAAGTCGCGCCGCGGGACGTGGTGGCCGCGTGCCTGCCGGACCCGGCGACGCTCGGCGACCGGATGCGGGGCAAGACGTGCGCCGGAACGTGGGTCCGCGGTCGCGGCAAGAACGGCGTCGCGCGCTCGACATACCTGTATCACGTGGTCGACAACGAGTGGTCGATGCGCGAATACGGCGCGCAGGCGGTCGTCTGGCAGACCGCGGTAAACCCGATCGTGGCCCTGGAACTGATCGACGCGGGCGTCTGGAACGGTGCCGGTGTCCTTGGTCCCGAGGCGTTCGACGCCCGGCCGTTCCTCGACCTGCTCGCCGGCGACTACGACTCGCCGTGGGGCATGACGGAGCTGCCGATCGCATAGTCGACGATCGACGGGATCACTGCCGCCAGGACGTGCGGCGGCGATTGATGTCCCAAAGCAGCACGATCACCAGCCCCGCGGCCACCGCGATCAGCGAGAGCGTGCCGGTCCCGTTGTAGTGCGTTGCGGTGATCATCACCACCAGAATCAGCACGACGATCCAGCCGGTGACGCGTGCCGCGCGGCCCCACTCGCCGTGCCAGCCCCAGTCGGAAGGGTGCTCGTTCGGGTGGTCCTCGGCGTAGTCCTCAGGGGCGCCGGTGTTCGCCGGCTCGCTACCGGGTCTCAGGGCCACGATGTCTCCCGTCTGAACGCGTTCCGCCTCATTCTGGCACTGCGCTGGCGGGCTGCGAGAATGACCCGGTGAGCGATGCGCGCAGGGTCGTTGTCCTCGGCTCGACGGGCTCGATCGGGACCCAGGCTGTCGACGTCGTCCGTGCGGCGCCGGACCGGTTCCGGGTAGCGGCGGTATGCGCCGGTGGTGCCAACCCGGCGCTGCTCGCCGAGCAAGCGGCTGCCTTGTGTGTCGAGGCGGTCGGCATCGGCCGTGCCGAGCGGGTCGATGAGCTGCGCGAAGGCCTCGACGCGCGCTGGCCGGCGGGCGTCCCGCGTCCACACATCGTCGCGGGGCCGAGGGCGCCCATCGAGCTGGCAGGCTACGACGCCGACGTGATTCTCAACGGCGTCGCGGGTGCGCACGGATTGCGCGCGACGCTCGCCGCCATCGAGGCGGGACGCACCGTGGCGCTGGCGAACAAGGAATCGCTGATCGCCGGCGGCCCTCTCGTTTTGGAGAGAGCCGCGCCCGGACAGATCGTGCCCGTCGACTCGGAGCATTCCGCGCTCGCGCAGTGCCTGCGTTCGGGCGCGGCGGCGGAAGTGCGGCGGCTGGTTCTCACTGCTAGTGGCGGCCCGTTCCGAGGTCGCACCCGCGACGAGATGGCCGACGTGACCCCGCAACAGGCACTTGCCCACCCGACCTGGCAGATGGGCAAGCTCATCACCACCAACTCGGCGACCCTGGTCAACAAGGCGCTGGAGGTCATTGAGGCGCATCTGCTGTTCGGCGTCCCTTACGAGAGCATCGACGTGGTGGTGCATCCGCAATCGGTGATCCACTCGATGGTCGAGTTCACCGACGGCGCCACGATTGCGCAGGCGTCGCCGCCGGACATGCGACTGCCGATCGCGCTCGCACTCGGCTGGCCGGATCGGGTGCCCGGCGCGGCGCTCGCCGTCGACTGGACGCGGGCCCAGGCATGGACGTTCGAGCCGCTCGACGCCAAGGCCTTTCCCGCCATCGACCTGGCTCGTGAGGCGGGCGCTGCCGGAGGCTGTGCGCCGGCCGTCTACAACGCGGCCAACGAGGAGCTGGTGCGCGCTTTCCATGCCGGGGCTGTGGGTTTCCTCGGAATCGTCGACACGATTGCCGACGTATTGCACGAGTGGCTCAGCGACCGGCACGGGAGCGTGGGAACCCCAGGTACTGTCGAAGACGTTGAACGCGCCGAAGAGTGGGCGCGCGGTCGTGCTCGTGAGATCATCACCCGAAGCTGAGGAGGCGCCGAGGTGCTGTACCTGCTCGGCGTCCTGATCTTCGCCTTCGGGCTACTTGCCTCGATTGCGTTGCATGAGATCGGCCACCTGGTGCCGGCCAAGAAGTTCGGCGTGAAGGTCACCCAGTACATGGTGGGTTTCGGGCCGACGCTCTGGTCGCGCAAGCGCGGCGATACGGAGTACGGCGTCAAGGCGGTGCCGCTGGGCGGCTACATCCGGATGATCGGCATGGTGCCGCCACGCCCGGACGGGAGTCGGTCCCGGTGGCCAAGTCGAATGGCCACCGCCGTCGAGGAGTTCCGTGCGACGAGCCGCGCCGAGGTGCGGCCCGGGGACGAGCCGAGGCAGTTCTACCGGCTCACGCCCGGCAAGAAGATGATCGTGATGCTGGGTGGGCCGACGATGAACTTCGTCATCTACATCGTGCTCACCGTGCTGTTGCTGACAGTCCTCGGGCAGAAGAACCCCACTACGACGGTCGATTCGATCGCAAAGTGCGTCGTCGCGGCCAATTCGCCCGACGCCAACAGCACGAAGTGCCCGACGACCGCGCCGAAGTCCCCTGCGTACGAGGCCGGGCTGCAGCCCGGCGACCAGATCACCGCGATCGGCAGCACGCCCGTCCACAACTGGGACCAGGCCGTCAAGATCATCGAGGCATCCGCCGGCAAGCACCTGACACTCACGGTGCGTCGCGACGGCGTCGATCGGACCGTCCCGATCACGCCGGTCCGCAACCTGAAGTACGCCAACGCCGAAGGCACCAAGACCAAGGAGGCCGGTTACCTCGGGGTATCGGCGCGCGAGGCCTATCAGCCGCTGTCGCCGGCCGCGGTGCCCGGCCAGATCGTCAGCCAGTTCGCGCAGGGGCTGCGTGCGCTCGGCAGCTATCCGAGCAAGATCCACAGCCTGTGGGGCACCGTCTTCGAGGGCAAGAAGCGCGATCCGAACGGTGCCATCGGCGTCGTCGGCATCGGCCGGTTGGGCGGCCAGGTCGCGGACAGCCACCGTCTCGACGCCCAGGACAAGCTGTTCGCGCTTGTCGAACTGCTGGCCACGGTCAACCTGCTGCTCTTCTTCTTCAATCTGCTGCCGCTACTGCCGTTGGACGGCGGGCACGTCGCCGGTGCCCTGGTCGAAGCGGCCAAGCGGGGACGCGCGCGGTTGCGTGCTCGTAGCACCGTGGGCCCGGACGGCGAGGTGGCCGAACGCAAGCGGCAACCCATCTACGTCGACACCGCGCAGATGCTGCCGGTGATGTATGCCGTGGCGTCGGTATTGATCGTCGTCACGCTGCTCGTCGTGTACGCCGACATCGTGAAGCCGGTGAACCTCGGCGGCTAGGCTGTCGCCGTGACCTCCGTTTCGCTTGGTATGCCCTCCATGCCACCGCCGGTGCTCGCGGCCCGGCGCACGTCGCGCCAGATCAAGGTCGGCTCGGTCGCGGTCGGCGGCGACGCACCGATCTCCGTCCAGTCCATGACGACGACGCTGACCGCCGACGTCAACACCACGCTGCAGCAGATCGCCGAGCTCACCGCTTCCGGCTGCGACATCGTGCGCGTCGCGGTGCCCAGCCAGGACGACGCCGACGCGCTGCCCGAGATCGCAAAGCACTCCCAGATCCCTGTCATCGCCGACATCCACTTCCAGCCGAAGTACGTCTTTGCTGCGATCGACGCGGGCTGTGCCGCCGTGCGCGTGAACCCCGGCAATATCAAGGCGTTTGACGACAAGGTCGGCGAGATCGCCCGCGCCGCCGCCGACGCCGGGGTGTCGCTGCGCATCGGGGTCAACGCCGGCTCGCTCGACAAGCGACTGCTCGCCAAGTACGGCAAGGCGACACCCGAAGCGCTCGTCGAATCGGCGCTCTGGGAGGCGTCGCTGTTCGAGGAACACGGTTTCCGCGACTTTAAGATCTCCGTCAAGCACCACGACCCGGTAGTCATGGTGCAGGCGTACGAACAGCTTGCCGAGCAGTGCGACTATCCGCTGCACCTCGGCGTCACCGAGGCCGGCCCGACGTTCCAGGGAACGATCAAGTCGGCGACCGCGTTCGGCGCGCTGCTGAGCAAGGGCATCGGCGACACGATCCGGGTGTCGCTCTCCGCGCCCCCTGTTGAGGAGGTCAAGGTCGGGCTCGCCATTCTGGAGTCGCTCAACCTGCGGCAGCGGCGACTCGAGATCGTGTCCTGCCCGTCCTGCGGCCGTGCCCAGGTGGACGTGTACACGCTCGCCGACAAGGTCACGGCCGGACTCGAAGGGATGGAGGTGCCGCTGCGCGTCGCGGTCATGGGCTGCGTCGTCAACGGCCCGGGTGAGGCGCGCGAAGCCGACCTGGGTGTGGCGTCCGGCAACGGCAAGGGGCAGATCTTCGTCAAGGGCCAGGTGATCAAGACGGTGCCGGAGTCGCAGATCGTCGAGACGCTCATCGAGGAGGCGATGCGCCTCGCCGAGCAGCTCGGTGACGAGGGCGTGGCATCGGGGTCGCCCACGGTGTCGGTCACCTGAACCTGCGCGCCGAGCCGGTACCGTCACCGCCGTGACGGCCCTTTCCGCGCCGGCCGCTCTCGTGCGGCGCCTGGCGACCGCCGACCTCGCGGCGGTGCAGGCAATGGTCGACGCCGCACCGTTCGGCAGCGCCGCGCTCGCCGCACGCCTGGACGCGGGCCGCATCGCCGATGTGCTCGGAGTCGGGGAACCCGGTGCACCGACAGCCGCCTGCTATGCCGGGGGTGCGCTGCTACCGGTCGCAGGCGACGCTGCCACCTGGACCGTCCTGGCCGGCTACCTCGGGACACGGCGCCGGGCGTGCTCTTCCATCATCGGGGCCGCCGATGCCATAGCGGTCCTCTGGCCGGCGTTGTCCTGGAACTGGGGCGCGGCGCGCCGCGTATACCCACGGCAGCCGCTGCTCGCACTCGACCGGCCGGCCATGGTGCCGCCCGACCCGCTGGTCCGTCCCGCCCGGATCGACGAGCTCGACCGCTACCTGCCGGCCGCCGCCGCGATGTTCGGCGAGGAGCTGGGCATCGACCCGCTCTCCGGACCGACGGGCAAGGGCTACCGGGCCCAGCTCGCCGCTCTCGTCAGCGCACGCCGTGTCCTCGTCCGTACCGATGCGGACGGCGACGTGGTGTTCAAGGCGGAGCTCGCCGTGGTGTCGCGGCACACCTGTCAGGTGCAGGGCGTGTGGGTCTGCCCGGACCGCCGCGGCCAAGGCATCGGCACCGCGGCGATGGCCGCCGTGGTGGCGCATGGACTGCGGCTCGCCCCCTCGGTCAGCCTGTACGTGAACGACTTCAACCTGCCGGCCCGCAGGCTCTACGACCGGCTCGGCATGCGCCAGGTCGGAATCCTCTCGACGGTGCTGTTCTAATCGGGCCATGCACCATGTCCTTGCGGTTCTGCCGCAGTTCGCGCTGGCCTGCCTGGTGCTCGCCGTGCTGCCTGGACCGGCGACCGCACTTTTCGTGCACCGCACAGTTCGCGACGGGCGCGCCGCGGGGCTCGCCGCCGTGGCGGGTAACGAGATCGGTGTGTTCGGCTGGGCGCTGGCGGCGGGCGCCGGGCTGACCGCGCTGCTGCAAGCGAATCGCGTGCTGTTCGAGGCGCTGCACCTGGTCGGGGGACTCGTGCTGGTGTATCTGGGCGTGGCGGCCTGGCGCGCGGCACGCCGGCCGGAGGCGGCCCTGGCGCCACCGGGTTGGCTGTCGTCGGGACGCTCGCCGATGGCGGCCTTCCGCGCGTCGCTCGTCTCGATCGTGGCGAACCCCAAGGCGGCGGTGTTCGCGTTCTCGTTCTTTCCGCAGTTCCTGCCGCGGCACGGCTCCGTGTTCCCGACCAGTGTGGTGCTCGCGGTTATCCAGGTGGTGATCGACACCACCTACTGCGCCGGCCTAGTGCTGCTCGCTGTTCGGGTGCGGCCGTGGCTGGCACGCATCTCAGCACGCCGTTATCTCGAAAGGATCCTTGGCACGATCCTCGTGTCACTCGGGGTGCAGCTCGCGGTGGAGAGCCGATGACAGCAAGTGTCGAGGCGGTCATCTTCGACTGGGGCGGGACGCTGACTCCGTGGCACACGATCGATGCGCGCGAGTCCTGGCTGGCGGCCACGGGTGACCCCGAGGTGGCCACCCGGCTAGGTGCTGCCGAGGACGCGGCGTGGTTGCGCGCTCGCGACGAGCACCGTAGTGCGACGCTGGCCGGCGTGCTCGACGCGGCGGGCATCGACGCCGACGATCGCTTCTTGGCGAACTACCACGCCTGGTGGGACCCGCACACGCTCACCGACCCGGACGTTCCGGAGCTCTTCGGCTGGCTTCGCGGCGAGGGCATCCGGATCGGGATCTTGTCGAACACGATCTGGCCACGGGAACGACACGAGGGCATCTTCGCGCGCGACGAGGTGCTCGCGCTTATCGACGGAGCCGTGTACACGTCGGAGATCGCGTGGACCAAGCCGCACCCGGAGGCATTCCGCGCGGCGCTGGCCGCCGTCGGCGTAGCCGACGCCGGCCGGGCGGTATTCGTGGGTGACCGGCTCTTCGACGACATCCACGGCGCCCAGGCCGTCGGGATGCGCGCCGTGCTGGTGCCGCACAGCGACGTCCCGCACTGGCAGCGCGGACACACCGAAGCCACGCCGGATGCCGTCATCGAGCGGCTCGCCGATCTCAAGGCAGTGATCGACGCCTGGCGTTAGCGATCAGCGCTCGCGCCCACATCCCCGGCATGATCTTGGACTTGTGGTCGGTAATCAGCCATAAGTCCAAGATCACGCCGAGTCGTTATTGCTGGATGCCGGGGAATGCGACCGTCGCCCTCGTCGGCGTTACGAGACGGCGCCAGCGCATTGCTCGCAAGGCGCTGTCGGTCAGCGCCTGCTGAGCATCGGTGCGCACCGAACGCGAGGACGCGTCGGCCACCGAAATGAGGTACCGCCAGGCGGCAGCACACGCGGACTCCAGCTTGATCGCAAAACGCTGCGCGGCGGCCGGGTCCGTGACCGGGAATGGCAGCGGGTAATCCGCTGCGGCGGGCACCGGCGACTGCCCCGCCGCGATCAGCCGGGCCGACGTGGCGTCACGCAGTTCGCGGTGTGCCTGCTGGCTGTCGCGGGCAAGCGTTACCTGGCTGGCATCGGCCAGCCGCGGGCCGAGCACGTCGTATCCCGCAATCGCTGCGTGTTCAGCTGCGAGTGCCGCCTGCCAGGCGTCGAGGACGGCGTTCACGTCAGCAGCTCCGCGTGCGTGGCTTCGCTGGCCGAGATGCTGGCCAGTAGCGCGGCATCCGCTCCGGTGAGCGCCGCAGACTCGGCGGCCGCCGCTCGGGCCGCGGCGAGCTCGCCGGCGCGCAGCTGCGCCGTCGTACCCGCTGCCGGCGGTGGGGCGGCGCTGACGAGTGGGGGCGCGGGCGCCGGGTAGCGGGTGATCGCCTGCCGCAACGCGGCGGCATGCGCGGCATGGTCGTCGCGCACCTGGCGCAATTCGGGCCGCGCGGCGAGCGCCGCGTCGACGTTCGCGACGAGGGACTGCTCACGGGCGAGGGCGTCGGAAAGCTGCCGGGGCGCCGCCGGCGGTGCCGGGGGGCGGCGACGCGGTTGGAGTCCCGCCACCGCCGCGCCGATGCCGCCCGCCGCGACAACCAGTCCGGTGCCGAGCAGTGCGCGCCGAGTGATCATGGGTGTGAGAGTGTCGCAGACTGGATAAGCTCGCAGTCACGCGCCCGGCGCGACGCACGCGCCACAACTACACACCGAGGGAGGAACGCCCGATGCCACCCGCACCGGCAGGTCCGCCCCTCGATGAAACGCGCCACAAACTTGCGGAACTGCTCGCCCCGGTCGTTGAGTCCAGCGGATACGACTTCGAAGACGTCACGGTCGGGCAAGCCGGGCGGCGCCGCCTCGTCAAGGTGATCGTCGATGCGGACGGCGGGGTCGACCTCGACGGCGTCGCGCAGGTGAGCCGCGCCGTGTCCGATGTGCTCGATGACCGAGCGGCGTTCGACGGCCCGTACGTGCTCGAGGTGTCCTCGCCCGGCGTCGACCGGCCGCTTCGCGAGCCTCGGCATTGGCGGCGGGCGGCGGGGCGACTGGTGAAGGTCGACGTGGACGGCAAGTCGACGCTGGGGCGAGTGGTGGGCGCCGACACCGACGGGGTGCGCCTGGACATCGGCGGCACGTACCGCAACCTCCCATGGTCTGCGCTCGGACCAGGCAGGATCCAGATCGAGTTCAACCGGCCGGATGTCGGGGGAGACCAGGAGAGGGGTTGAACCGGTGGTCCACGTCGACATCGCTGCGCTGCGCAGCATCGAACGGGAGAAGGAGATCTCGTTCGAGACGCTCATGGACGCCCTCGAGACGGCGCTGCTGACCGCGTACAAGCACACCCCGCATTCCATGCCGCATGCACGCGTCGCGATCGACCGCAAGAGCGGCGAGGTCGTCGTGTGGGCCCAAGAGGTGGGTCCGGACGGCGACGTGATCGAGGAGTACGACGACACCCCGACAGACTTCGGGCGGGTCGCCGCGATGACCGCCCGCCAGGTGATCTTGCAGCGACTGCGCGACGCCGAGCACGACCAGACCTTCGGCGAGTACTCCGGGCGCGAGGGCGACATCGTGGCGGGCGTGGTGCAGGCCGACGCGCACGCGGCGGCCCGCGGGCTGGTAGTGGTGGATATCGGCAAGGTCGAGGCAGTGCTACCGCAGTCCGAGCAGGTGCCCGGGGAGGCGTACGTGCACGGCACGCGGCTCAAGTGCTACGTGGTCGGCGTAACCCGTGGCGTTCGCGGACCGCAGGTGACGGTGAGCCGCACCCACCCGAACCTCGTCAAGAAGCTCTTCGCGCTGGAGGTGCCCGAGATCGCCGACGGCAGCGTGGAGATCGTCGGTGTGGCGCGTGAAGCAGGCCACCGCAGCAAGATCGCGGTGCGGACATCCGTCCCAGGACTTAACGCCAAGGGCGCCTGCATCGGGCCAATGGGCCAGCGGGTGCGCAACGTGGTGGCAGAGTTGCACGGCGAGAAGATCGACATCATCGACTGGGCGGAGGACCCCGCCAGCTATGTCGCGAACGCCCTCTCGCCCGCCCACGTCATCTCCGCGACGGTGGTCGACGCCGCCGCTCAGGCGGTACGCGTCGTGGTGCCCGACTTCCAACTGTCGCTGGCGATTGGCCGCGAGGGGCAAAATGCGCGGCTTGCCGCGCGGTTAACCGGCTGGCGTATCGACATCCACAGCGACTCGGAGCCCGCGCCGGTGGTCGGCGGGCGCGACACGCCCGAGCGCGAGGAGTAGTAGACTCGCTCGTGGTCGTTCGGTCGACGACGGCAGTCGATGCTGCCCGGCGAGAGGCGCATGCGCCCGTTCGCACATGCATCGGGTGCCGGAAACGGGCGGCGGCCGCCGAGTTGCTTCGCGTCGTCGTGGCACCGGCCTCGTCAGGCACGCTCACCGGCCAGCCGGAGTGTGTGCTCGTCGTGCCGGACCCGCGCCGCCGCGCACCCGGCCGCGGTGCATGGCTGCATCGCGATCCGCGTTGCGTGGCGATCGCAGAGCGACGCCGGGCGTTCGCACGAGCCCTCCGAGTGGTTGGTGCGCTCGATCCGGCGCCGGTCCGCGAGTACGTTGCCGAGCAGTCGGCCGCACAACAGAACTGAGCACCCAACAGGGAGCAGAAGAGCTATGGGCACTCGATGAAGCGCCAGCGATGAGTACCAACCCCGTCTAGCCGGGATCGAGCGGGACGCCCGCCCGGTCCTTCGAAGGAGTCCAGTGGCAGGCAAGGCCCGTGTACATGAGCTCGCCAAGGAGCTCGGAGTCACCAGCAAGGACGTTCTCGCGAAGCTCAATGAGCTCGGCGAGTTCGTAAAGAGCGCATCGTCGACCGTCGAACCTCCGGTGGCACGCAGGCTGCGCGAGGCGTTCCCATCCGAGCCGCCGAAGAAGACCAGCGCCGCCAAGAAGGTGCCGGCGAAGAAGGCCGCACCGGCAGCTGCCGAAGCGCCGGCCCCGGCGCCCGCAGCCCCAGCCGTGGAGCCTGCTCCGGCCGTCGTGGAGGCGGCGACGGCCCCCGCGCCTGCAGCCGCCACTCCAGCGCCGGCAGCAGCCACCCCCGGCTCCGACGTTGCGACGCCACGCCCCCAGACGCAGCGGCCGCCGGCACCGGCGGCGCAGCCACCGCGTCCGCAGGCGCCTCGCCCGCAGGCGCCCCGTCCCGGTCCCCGGGTCGGAAACAACCCCTTCGGCGTGGGCTCAGGGGCTCCCGCACCGCGTCCGCAGGCGCCGCGCCCTGGGCCGAACCAGGCCGGGATGCCACCGCGCCCCAGCGGTGCGCGTCCCAACCCAGGCATGATGCCCTCGCGCCCGTCGCCGGGTTCCGCTCCCGGGCGGCCCAGCGGCGGACGGCCCAGCGGCGGACGGCCCAATGGTCCGTATCGTGGCGGCCCCGGCGGCGGCGGCCCGGGCGGTGGCGGCCGCACCGGGGCGCCGAGCACCGGGCGTCCCGGCGGCGGTGGCGGCTACCGCGGCGGTGGCCCGGGCGGCCCTCCCAGCGGCGGGCTGCGCAGCGGTCCCGGTGGTGGCGGGCGTCCCGGCGGCGGCGGTCGCGGGCGTGGGGCCGGTACGGCCGGCGCCTTCGGCCGGCAGGGTGGCCGTCCCACCCGAGGCCGCAAGAGCAAGAAGCAGCGCCGCCAGGAGTTCGACAACATGTCGGCGCCGAGTATCGGCGGCGTGCAGGTCCCTCGCGGCAACGGCGAGGTGCTGCGGCTGCCGCGCGGTGCGTCCCTGTCCGACTTCGCGGAGAAGATCGACGCGAATCCGGCCTCGCTCGTCCAGGTGCTCTTCCATCTGGGCGAAATGGTCACGGCCACCCAGTCGGTGAACGAGGACACCCTGCAGCTGCTGGGCGCTGAGCTCAACTACAACGTCCAGGTCGTCAGCCCCGAGGACGAGGACCGCGAGCTGCTCGACTCGTTCGACCTCAGCTTCGGGACGGACGAGGGTGCCGAGGACGACCTGGTTGCGCGTCCGCCGGTGGTCACCGTGATGGGTCACGTCGACCACGGCAAGACCCGGCTGCTCGACGCCATCCGCAAGACGAACGTCATGGACGTCGAGGCGGGCGGCATCACTCAGCACATCGGTGCCTACCAGGTGCACGTCGACCATGAGGGCAGCGAGCGCGCGATCACGTTCATCGACACCCCGGGCCACGAGGCGTTCACCGCGATGCGTGCCCGCGGAGCATCGACCACCGATATCGTCGTGCTCGTCGTCGCCGCCGATGACGGCGTCATGCCGCAGACCATCGAGGCGCTCAACCATGCGCAGGCGGCCGACGTCCCGGTGGTGGTCGCCGTGAACAAGATCGACAAGGAGGGCGCCAACCCTGACAAGGTGCGCCAGCAACTCACCGAGTACGGCCTGATCGCGGAGGAGTACGGCGGCGACACGATGTTCGTCAACGTCTCGGCCCGGCAGAACATCAACATCGATGGGCTGCTCGAAGGCATTCTGCTCACGGCCGATGCTGCCCTCGATCTGCGGGCCAACCCCGATCAGGACGCTCAGGGCATCGTCATCGAGGCACGGCTCGACCGTGGCCGGGGTCCGGTGGCGACGCTGCTCGTCCAGCGCGGCACGCTTCAGGTGGGCGATTCCGTCGTCGCAGGCGACGCGTTCGGTCGCGTCCGCGCGATGCTGGACGAGAACGGCGACCCGGTCGACGAGGCCGGCCCGGCCCGTCCGGTTCAGGTGCTCGGTCTGACCTCTGTGCCTGGCGCCGGCGACTCGTTCCTCGTCGTCGAAGAGGATCGCATCGCCCGGCAGATCGCCGACCGGCGGCAGGCCCGCGAACGCAACGCCCAGCTCGCGGCGTCGCGGCGGCGGATCTCGCTGGACGACCTGGACAAGGCGCTCGCCGCCGGCGAGGTGCAGCAACTCAACCTCATCATCAAGGGCGACGTGTCAGGGTCCGTCGAGGCGCTCGAGGATGCACTGGTCAAGATCGACATCGGCGAAGAGGAAGTGTCGCTGCGCGTCATCGGCCGCGGCGTCGGCGCGATCACCGAGAACGACATCAACCTCGCGATCGCGTCCAACGCAGTGATCATCGGCTTCAACGTCCGGCCGGAGGGCAAGGCGCGGGAAGCAGCCGAGCGCGAGGGCGTCGACGTCCGGTACTACTCGGTCATCTACCAGGCGATTGAGGAGATCGAGGCTGCGCTCAAGGGCATGCTCAAGCCCGAGTTCGAAGAGGTGCAGCTCGGTACCGCTGAGGTGCGCGAGGTCTTCCGGGTGCCGCGGGTCGGCAACGTCGCCGGTGCGATCGTGCGCAGCGGTGTGATCCGGCGCAACAGCAAGGCCCGGTTGATCCGCGATGGTGTGGTAGTCGCCGACAACCTGACCGTCGAGTCGCTCAAGCGGTTCAAGGATGACGCGACGGAGGTGCGTGAGGGATTCGAGTGCGGCATCGGGCTCGGTTCGTTCAACGACATCAAGATCGAGGACGTGATCGAGACGTTCGAGCAGCGCGAAAAAGAGCGGACCTGATCACCGGCGAGTTGTCCGCGCGTCGCGATGCCGTAGCGGCACGAAGCGCGGACGACCCGCTTTAGGGGATGCCGTGGTCGTTGGGACGCTTGTCGTTGACCTGCTCCTTGGGGACGTGCACTCGCTGAAGGAGAAGCGCTCGGTGGTGCGGCCGATTGTGGCGGAACTGCGACGTCGGTTCGAGGTGGCCGCCGCCGAGACCGGCGCTGCCGACCTGCACCGGCGCGCCGAAATCGCGGTGGCCGTGGTGAGCTCGACGCACGGGCACGCCGTGCAGGTGCTCGAGCAGTGCGAACGGCTGGTCGCCGCGCGACCCGAGGTCGAGTTGCTCGCGGCTCGCCAGCGGCTGCTCGACGACGGGGACCTCGAATGAGCGTCGCAGTGAGCGGGGAAGTACAAGAGGAGACACGATGGCAGACATTGCGCGCGCCAGGCGCCTGGCGGGACGGATCAAGCAGATCGTCGCGTCCACGATCGAGATGCAGGTCAAAGACCCGCGTCTCGGCATGGTGACGATCACGGACGTGCGTTTGTCCGGTGACCTGCACGACGCGACGCTTTTCTACACCGTCTTCGGGTCGGACCAGGAGCGAGCCCAATCCGCGGAGGCCCTCGAGTCCGCGAAAGGCGTGCTGCGCAGCGAAGTAGGCCGCCAAACCGGCGTGCGGTTCACCCCGACCCTGACGTTCGTCCTCGACTCGCTGCCCGAGGCCACCAAGCACATCGAGGAGCTGCTTGCGGTTGCCGCCCGTGCCGACGCCGAGGTGGAGAAGGCGCGGCAAAATGCCGCGCCCGCGGGAGAGGCCGACCCCTATCGTGAGCCGCGTGCGGCAGACAGCTGACCCAGCTATTCGCCGGGCTGCCGACGACGACTGGCCTCAGATCTGGCCGATCTTCCGGGCGGTGACGGTCGCCGGCGACACGTTCGCGTATGACCCGCAGACGGACGAGGCGACGGCACGCAGCTGGTGGCTGGCGCCGCCGCCGAACCAGACCTGGCTCGCCGCCGACGGCCATACCGTGCTCGGCTTCTACATTCTCGGGCCCAACCACGGCGGGCCCGGCGCGCATATCGCCAATGCGTCGTACATGGTGGCTGGGCCCGCCCGCGGACGTCGCATCGGCCGCAGACTCGTGGAGCACAGCCTGGAGCAGGCCCGCGCTGCCGGCTACCTCGGCGTGCAGTTCAACGCCGTGGCTGCGAGCAACCTCTATGCCGTCAAGCTGTATCAGGACCTCGGTTTTGCGACAATAGGAACGGTGCCGAACGGATTCCGCCATCCCGAGCAGGGTCTGGTCGATCTGCTGATCATGTTCCACCCGCTGTAAGGACCGCCCGATGTGACCGCGACCGCCGATGTCGCGACGCGGCGCCTCCTGGGCCTGGCCGCGTCGGCGTTCGTCGTACTCGCCGCCGAGCCGCTGTACCTGCTCGTCGACACCGCCGTCGTCGGGCATCTCGGCGCCACGGCGCTTTCGGGGCTCGGCATCGCCGCCGCGCTCATGGGGCTGCTGCTGCTCATCGGAACGTTTGTCGAATACGGGACGACGAGTCGGGCTGCGCGCTGGTTCGGAGCACAACGGCACGACGCGGCGGTGAACGAGGGCGTACAGGCGTCGTGGCTGGCAGTGATCATCGGCCTTGTTGTGATCGCTTTGGGCGAGGCGTTCGCGGATCCGCTGATCGGGCTGCTTGCCGGCAGCAACCCCGACACCCAGCAGGCCGCGGAGTCATGGTTTCGCATAGCCGTGGTGGGCACGCCCGGTGTGCTGCTCGTGCTGGCCGGCAACGGCTGGATGCGTGGTGTGCAGGACACCCGCCGGCCGGTGCGGATCGTCGTGATCGCCAACGCGCTGTCTGCGGCGGCATCGCCGGTGCTCGTGTACCCCTTGCATCTCGGGTTGCAGGGCTCGGCGATCGCGAACGTGGGGGCCCAGGTCGTGGGCGGTGGGCTGTTCCTGCGCGCCCTGCACGGCTCGACGAGCGCTAGTCGTCCACAGTGGACGGTCATGCGCGCACAGCTCGTGGTCGGCCGGGATCTCGTGGTGCGCTCCGCGGCGTTCCAGGTCGCGTTCCTTACTGCGGCGGGCGTTGCTTCGCGCATGGGCTCGGCGCAGATCGCCGCCCACCAGATCGGCCTACAGCTGTGGGAATTCACCGCACTGCTGCTGGACTCGTTCGCGATCGCGGCGCAGTCGCTGGTCGGCGCGGCCCTCGGCGCGAGCGACGAGACGGGTGCGCGGCGGATGGCATGGCAGGTCGCGGGCTACGGGCTCTGGGCAGGATGCGGGTTCAGCGTGTTGTTCGCGGCCGGCTGGCGACTCGTGCCGCAGGCGTTCACCTCGTCGCCCGCGGTGCAGCATCAGGCACACCTGCTCTGGCCGTGGCTGGTCGCGATGCTGCCCGCGGCCGGCATTGTCTTCGCGCTGGACGGTGTATTGATCGGCGCGGGCGACGTCGGCTTCATGCGGACGCTCACGCTGATCGCCGCCGTCGGCGCGTTCGCTCCGCTGAACGTGGCGGCGCTGCACTGGCACTGGGGCATCGGCGGAGTGTGGGCGGGCCTCGCCGCGTTCATCGGGGTGCGCTTGATCGGCATGGTGTGGCGCACCCGCGGCCGTCACTGGCTGGTGCTGGGAGAACAACGTTGAACGGCGATCAGCACTCGCGCGACGAGCTCCGCCGCCGCGACGCTGCCGCGCCGAAGGCGCCCAGGCGGGATGGATTGGTCGTCGTGGACAAGCCCGCTGGGCTGACGTCGCACGATGTGGTCGCACGGCTGCGGCGCATCGCGGGCACTCGCCGGGTGGGCCATGCCGGCACGCTCGACCCCATGGCCACCGGTGTTCTCGTCCTCGGCGTCGAGAAGGCCACCCGGCTGCTGCACCACCTCGTGCTCGCGGACAAGGCGTATAGGGCCACGATCCGCCTCGGACAGGCCACCTCGACCGACGACGCCGAGGGCGAACCGGTCGGCGGCGCGTCCGCGCGCACCCTCACCGACGACGCCGTGCGCACCGCGATGCCGAGCCTGACCGGAGACATCGAGCAGGTGCCCTCGGCGGTCTCCGCGATCAAGGTGGCCGGCCAGCGGGCGTATGCGCGGGCCCGTGCCGGCGAGGCCGTGGAGTTGGCGGCTCGTCCGGTGACCGTGCATCGCTTCGAGGCGATCGGTTTCCGGCGCCCGGCCCCTGACCTGCTCGACGTCGACGTCGAGGTCGAGTGTTCGTCGGGCACCTATGTGCGGGCGTTGGCCCGCGATCTCGGAGTCGCGCTGGGGGTCGGCGGGCACGTCTCGGCGCTGCGCCGCACCCGGGTAGGCCCGTTCACGCTCGCCCAGGCACACAGCCTGGACGAACTGGCACAGCTCGACGATCCGGTCACGATGCCGCTGGCAGCAGCCGTGCGCGCAGCGCTGCCTGTCCGCCAGGTCACCGCGGTGCAAGCCCGCGAGCTGTCGTTCGGCCGGACACTGCCCGCGGCCGGCATCGCCGGAACCTACGCCGCGTTCGATCCGGACGGCGCCGTGGTGGCGCTCGTCGCGGAGCGCGGGGGCGACGCCCGACCGGTGCTGGTGTTCACGGCCGCGGGATCAGACGACCGCCAGTAGGCTGAGCGCTCGTGCAGCGTTGGCATGGACTGGAGGCCGTCCCCACCGACTGGGGGCGCTGCGTCGTCACGATCGGGGTGTTCGACGGCGTGCACCGCGGGCATGCCGCGATCATCGGCACTGCGGTCGACGCGGCGCGCGCGCAGGGGATCCGCAGCGTGTTGCTCACCTTCGTGCCGCACCCCTCGGAGGTGGTGCGTCCGGGTTCGCATCCGCCGATCCTCACGACGCTGGTGCGACGCGCCGAGCTCGTCGAGGAGCTCGGTGTGGACGTGTTCTGCGCGCTGCCGTTCACCCGGGAGTTCTCCCAGCTGACGCCGGCCGAGTTCGCGCACGAGGCACTCGTCGCGAAGCTGCATGCCGCGAGCGTCGTCGTAGGTGCCAACTTCCGATTCGGGCACAAGGCCGCGGGCGATATGGCGGCGCTGACAGAGTTCGGGCGAACGTTCGGCTTCACGGTGCAGGGCAGCCCGCTGCTCACCGACGACGGCACGCCGCTGTCGGCCACCTATGTCCGCTCCTGCGTGCAGGCCGGCGACATGGCCGCGGCCGCCGCCGTGCTGAGTCGCCCGCACCGGGTCGACGGCATTGTGGAGCGCGGCGACGAGCGAGGCCGGGTGCTCGGCTTCCCGACCGCCAACCTGCGTACGGAGCCTTACGCGGCAGTGCCGGCAGACGGTGTGTATGCCGGGTGGGCTTGGCGGCTGGACGAATGGGGGCGCACCGTGCCGGGCGGCCGGCTGGGCATGGCCGCGATCTCGGTGGGTACGAACCCGACATTCGACGTGCGGCAGCGGCGCGTCGAGGCCTTCGTGCTCGACTTCGAAGGCGACCTCTACGGCGACGGCCTGGGCGTGGAGTTCGTGCAGCGGCTGCGCGGGATGGAGCGGTTCGACAGCGTCGACGCGCTGGTCGAGCAGATGGACGACGACGTCAAGCAGACGAGAGCCGTCTTGAGTCCGGGCTAGCGTGGATCCGCCCGAACCGCATGCGTGTCCGGCCGTTACCCATCAGCTTGATACGCTGTACCGGGATGTAACGCGGTATCGCGTTCCCGAGATGCAGGATGCGCTCTCCTCCCACCGTGTTGAAGACCGGTGGGGCGCGCTTGCAGCCGAGCAGATGAGGAGTCGTCCGTGGCCCTGGCCAGCGACGTCAAGAAGCAGATCATCAGCGAGTACGGCGCCGCCGACGGCGACACCGGCTCGGCCGAGGTCCAGGTCGCGTTGCTGTCGAAGCGCATCAGCGATCTGACCGAGCACCTGAAGCTGCACAAGCACGATCACCACAGCCGCCGCGGGCTGCTGCTGCTGGTCGGCAAGCGGCGCCGGCTGCTCAACTACCTGCACCGCACCGACATCGACCGCTACCGGTCGATCATCGAACGCCTCGGCCTGCGCCGATAGGTGTCACTCGGGGAGCGGCCATCGGTCGCTCCCCGATCCGTAGGAACACAACTGAACACGAAACATGGCCGGACGCGGGGCGTTCGTCGTGTTGCGACGAGAGGACGCCGGTCCTCGGTAGTGGCTCTCGGGCTCGAGTAGACCGAAAGCTTCGATCGAAGACCGGCACCCATCTTGGGTGACAACTCGTACGTCGCACGCGTTCCGGCGCGGAGATCCGGCGAGCAGGAACTCGCCGGCGTACGAGAGGGGTTACTCCGTTGACGGAGGCCAACGAAACACCGGTGTACGAAACCACTGCCACCATTGACAACGGCAAGTTCGGCACCCGCACCATCCGATTCGAGGCCGGCCGCCTCGCAAGGCAGGCCGCCGGCTCCGTCGTCGCATTCCTGGACGACGAGACGATGCTCCTGTCGGCCACCACGGCCGGCCGGACGCCCCGCGAGGGCTTCGACTTCTTCCCACTGACGGTCGACGTCGAGGAGCGGATGTACGCCGCCGGGCGCATCCCCGGCTCGTTCTTCCGGCGGGAGGGACGTCCTGGCGAGGACGCCATCCTCACCTGCCGGCTTATCGACCGCCCGCTGCGGCCGTCCTTCGTCAAGGGGCTGCGCAACGAGGTTCAGGTCGTGGTCACGGTCATGGCGCTGCACCCTGAGCACCTGTACGACGTGGTCGCGATCAACGCCGCGTCCGCATCGACGCAGCTGGCCGGGCTGCCCTTCAGCGGGCCGATCGGCGGCACCCGGGTGGCCCTGATCGAGGGTCAGTGGGTGGCGTTCCCCAACTACTCGCAGCTGCAGGACGCCACGTTCGACATGGTCGTCGCCGGGCGGGTGCTCGACTCGGGTGACGTCGCGATCATGATGGTCGAGGCCGAGGCCACCGAGCAGACCATCGACCTCGTCGCAGGTGGGGCCATTCGTCCCACCGAAGAGGTCGTGGCCGAGGGCCTGGAGGCTGCCAAGCCGTTCATCGCCGAGCTGTGCCGGGCGCAGGCGGAACTCGCCAAGCTCGCGGCGAAGCCCACCGGCGAGTTCCCGGTGTTTCTTGATTACAGCGAAGAGGTGTTTGCCGCTGTCGAGAACGCCGTTTCTGCCGAGCTTGCCGGTGCGCTGAGCATCGCGGAGAAGCAGGAGCGGGAGGCCCGCCTTGACGCCGTCAAGGAGGACGCAAAGGCGGCGCTGGCCGAGCAGTACGGTCCTGATTGGGACCGCTTCCACGAGATCAGTGGGGCGTATCGGGCGCTGACCAAGAAGCTGGTGCGGCAGCGCATCCTGCGTGACAAGGTGCGCATCGATGGGCGCGGGCTCACCGACATCCGCACTTTGTCTGCCGAGGTCGAGGTCGTGCCGCGTGTGCACGGCTCGGCGCTGTTCGAGCGGGGCGAGACGCAGATCCTGGGCGTCACCACGCTGAACATGTTGGGCATGGAGCAGAAGCTCGACACGCTCTCGCCGCAGAAGACCAAGCGGTACATGCATAACTACAACTTCCCGCCGTACTCCACCGGTGAGACCGGCCGGGTCGGCTCGCCCAAGCGCCGCGAAATCGGCCACGGCGCGCTGGCCGAGCGGGCGCTGCTCCCGGTGCTCCCGTCGCGCGACGAGTTCCCGTACGCCATCCGGCAAGTCTCCGAGGCGCTCGGTTCCAACGGCTCGACGTCGATGGGCTCGGTGTGCGCGTCGACCCTGGCGCTGTTCAACGCCGGCGTGCCGCTGAAGGCGCCGGTTGCGGGCATCGCGATGGGGCTGGTGTCGGACACCGTCGACGGCAAGACCGAATACGTCGCGCTGACCGACATCCTGGGCGCTGAGGACGCGTTCGGTGACATGGACTTCAAGGTGGCCGGCACCCGCGAGTTCGTTACCGCGCTCCAGCTCGACACAAAGCTCGACGGCATCCCGTCCGAGGTGCTGGCGGCCGCGCTGAAGCAGGCGCGTGATGCCCGGCTGCACATCCTGGACGTGATGGCCGAAGCGATCGACCGGCCGGACGAGATGAGCCCGAACGCCCCGCGGGTCACCGTGGTGCGCATCCCGGTGGACAAGATCGGTGCGGTGATCGGCCCGAAGGGCCAGACCATCAACGGGATCCAAGACGACACCGGCGCCGAGATCACCATCGAGGACGACGGCACGATCTACGTAGGTGCGTCCGACGGGTTGTCGGCGCAGTCGGCGGTCGACCGGATCAACGCGATCGCCAACCCGCAGCTGCCCAAGGTGGGTGAGCGCTTCCTCGGCACAGTTGTGAAGACGGCCGCGTTCGGTGCCTTCGTGTCGCTGCTGCCCGGCAAGGACGGCTTGATCCACATCAGCAAGCTCGGGCAGGGCAAGCGCGTGGGCAAGGTCGAGGACGTGGTGAAGGTAGGCGACAAGCTGCAGGTCGAGATCGTCGACATCGACCAGCGCGGCAAGATCAGCCTCATCCCGGTCAAGGACGACGCGCCCGCCGACGCGGGAACATCGGATCAGGAGGCCGCGCCGGCCGAGGCGTGACCTGACACTGCGCGACAGCGGGCCCCGAAGCGATTCGGGGCCTGCTGTTCTCGTCTCGGCAGGCGCTATCGGGACGTGAGCGCCACGCCCAGGCGCCCACTATCCCGATGCTCGCGCCTTTCCGCTATTGTCTATGCGGTCGATGGGAAAGATCGGCACTGTCAACATAGTGGAGGTACGGACTCGATGGTCAGTCTGCGCGCTCGCGGCATTCCCGCGGCAGTGGTGCTCACCGTGGCGACGATCGTGACGGCCGGACTGGCGGGTTGTTCGTCGAGCGGGTCGAACGGCAAGTCGCTTCACCTGGTCGCCTACTCGGTGCCCAAGCCGGCATACGACGCGCTGACCGCCGCGTTCGGCAAGACGCTCCAGGGCAAGGGCGTCGGCTGGGGCACGTCGTACGGGCCGAGCGGCACGCAGAGCAAGGCCGTGGCGAACGGGCAGAAGGCCGACTACGTCGCGTTCTCGCTGGAGCCCGACCTGACCAAGCTCGTGCCCAAGTTCGTGAGCTCTAGCTGGAACGCCGGCCCTACCAAGGGTCTGGTGTCTGATTCGGTGGTCGTTATCGCGGTCCGAAAGGGCAATCCCAAGCACATCACCGGATGGGATGACCTGGTCAAGCCTGGCGTCAAGATCGTCACGCCCGATCCGGGTTCGTCCGGCTCGGCGAAGTGGAACATCCTCGCGGCGTATACGCACGTCCTGGCCGACGGTGGCACCGATGCGCAGGCGCAGGACTACCTGAAGAAATTCTTCGCCAACGTGGTGAGCAAGCCGTCCAGCGGCTCCAATGCGACGACGACATTCCTGAACGGCACGGGCGACGCGCTGATTTCCTACGAGAACGAGGCGATCTCCGCGCGCCAGAAGGGTCAGTCGCTCGACTACATCGTGCCGGACGAGTCGGTGCTGATCGAAAATCCGGCGGCGGTAACGACGACTGCGCCGCCGGTCGCGAGGGACTTCCTCGCGTTCGTCGAGAGCGAGGCCGGCCAGAAGATCTTCGCGAGCCACGGCTACCGCCCGGTGCTGCCGAACCTACAGCCGGGCACGGTGCAGGGCGCGAACGACCCGAGCAACCCGTTCCCTCAGGTCAAGCACCTCGTGACGATCGCCAGCCTGGGCGGCTGGAGCGCGGTGAACGCGAAGTACTTCAGTGACGGCGGCATCGTGCCGAAGATCGAGGGCACATCCGGGTGAGCGCTCCGTCCGTCCGGGCTGCACCGACCGAGCGCGCCCGTCTTGGCGCCTGGTCGGGTGCCGGGCTCGGCATCGGGGTGCTGTGGCTGAGCGTCCTGGTGCTGCTTCCGCTCGCCGCCGTCGTGGCGAAGGGAATCGGACCCGGGTTCTGGGACGCGGTGACAAGCCACGAGGCGCTGACTGCCATCCGCCTTACGGTGGTGAGCGCGCTGACCGTGGCGGCCGTGAACGCCGTGCTGGGCACGCTGATCGCCCACGTGCTGGTGCGTGACTCGTTCTGGGGCAAGCGCTTCGTCGAGGCACTGATCGACATTCCCTTCGCGCTGCCCACGATCGTCGCCGGGTTGGTGCTCCTCGCGCTGTACGGCCAGCACAGCGCGATCGGCATCGACTGGTTCGCCACCCGGCGCGGAGTGCTCGTGGCGCTGCTGTTCGTCACGCTGCCGTTCGTTGTGCGCACCGTGCAGCCAGTGCTCCTCGCGCTGGACCCCGAGGCCGAGGAGGCGGCCACCTCGCTCGGGGCGGCGCCGTTCACCACCTTCCGGCGTATCGTGCTGCCGGCGATCGCGCCGGCGATCGCGTCCGGGTCCGCCCTTGCGTTCGGCCGGGCAATGGGCGAATACGGTTCCGTCCTGCTCATCTCCGGTGGGCTGCCCAGAGCGTCGGTGGCCTCGCAGTACGTGTTCGGGCAGATCGAGGACGACCGATACGCGCAGGCGGCGGCGGTTTCCACAGTGTTGCTGTTGATCAGCGTCGCGGTGCTGGCAGTGCTCGGCGTGGTGCAGCAACGGGTGGCACGTCGTGGTTAACACGATCACCGACACGCCCCCCGTGGTCGCTCCGCCACCAGTGCCAGCGACGCGTACCCGTAGGCCGCGTCGGCGCCGTCTCGTCCGGTACCTGCTGCGGTTCGTCGCCGTCGGCTACGTCGCGGCGCTGGTGGCAATGCCGGTCGTGGTGGTCACGTGGCGTGTGATCGACCAGGGCTGGTCGGTCTTCTGGGAAGCGATCACCGCGCCTGAGGCCATCCACGCGTACAAGGTGACTGCCCAGGTCGCCGGGTGCGCTGTCCTGATCAACGCGGTCTTCGGCGTCGGGATGGCGATCCTGCTCGCGCGCTACCGGTTCCCGGGACGGACGCTCTTGAACGTCCTGATCGACGTCCCGATATCGGTCTCGCCGATCATCGTCGGGCTGGCCCTGGTCCTCGCATTCGGATGGACGACCGGGTGGTTCGGCTCGGAGCTGCAGAGCGCCGGCATCCAGGTGATCTTCTCGATGCCCGGCATGGTGTTAGCGACCGCGTTCGTGTCGCTGCCCCTGGTGCTGCGTGAGGTGCTGCCCGTCCTGGAGGAGGAGGGGATCGAGCAGGAGCAGGCCGCCCGCTCACTCGGCGCCAATGCGCCGCAGCGGCTGTGGCGGATCACTCTGCCGACGATCCGGTGGGCGCTGGCTTACGGCGTGGTGCTCACGCTCGCGCGGTCAGTGGGTGAGTTCGGTGCGGTCCGTGTCGTCTCCGGCGATGTGACCGGGCAGACGCAGACGCTGACGCTCGTCGTGGACCAGCGGGCCGAGCAGTTCGAACCCGGTGCGTACCAGCTGTCGGTGCTGCTCATCGCGATGTCGGCGATCTGCATCGTGGCCATCTCGCTGATCCGACCGAGAGGGGAACGCTGATGGGGATTGCGGCGCACGGCATCAGCAAGCGGTTCGGCAGCTTCGTGGCGTTGGACGATGTCGATCTGGATGTGGAGACCGGGCAGCTCACGGCGCTGCTCGGGCCGTCCGGTGGCGGCAAGTCGACGCTGCTGCGCATCATCGGCGGGCTCGAGGACCCGGATGCGGGCAGCGTCCACATCGACGGGGTGGAGGCGACGGACATCCCCGCGCAGCGGCGCAACGTCGGATTCGTGTTCCAGCACTACGCGGCGTTCAAGCATCTCTCGGTCTTCCGGAACGTCGCGTTCGGGCTGGAGATCCGCCGCCGGCCGAAGGCCGAGATCCGCCGCCGGGTCCATGAGCTGCTCGAGTTGGTACACCTGGATCAGTTCGCCGACCGGCTGCCGTCGCAGCTGTCCGGCGGGCAGCGCCAACGAATGGCACTCGCCAGGGCGCTCGCCGTCGAGCCGAAGGTGCTGTTGCTCGACGAGCCGTTCGGCGCGCTAGATACGAAGGTGCGCAAGGAACTGCGGGACTGGTTGCGCCGGCTCCACGACGAGATGCAGGTAACGACCGTGTTCGTCACGCACGACCAGGAGGAGGCGCTCGAGGTATCCGACGAGATTGTTGTGATCAACAACGGGCGAATCGAGCAGACCGGTTCGCCCAACGAGCTGTACGACCACCCGGCGAACGACTTCGTGATGGGCTTCCTCGGGCCGGTTACCCGGCTGGGCGGGCGTCTCGTGCGGCCGCACGACATCGAGGTGCTCGGCGCGGAGACGACGGGCGCGCTGCGCGGGGAGGTGCTGCGGCTGGTGCGCGTCGGTTTCGAGGTGCGCGCCGAGCTGCGCGCGGACGGCAGCGATCCATGGGTACAGCTCACTCGGGGTCAGGCGGACGCGCTCAGCTTGGAGCCGGGCCGCACCGTGTGGTTGCGTCCGGCACACGACGCAGCGACGCTCGCGGTGACCTAGCGATGAGCGCTCGCGCGACGTTCCCGGTAGGTTTCTCTACGGGGAATGCGAGGATGCGGGCGTGGAGATCTCGGCGAAGACCGACTATGCGGTGCGGGCGCTGCTCGAGCTGGCCGCGCGAGCGCCCAGCCTGGTCAAGATCGAGGTGATCATCGGCGAACAGCGGCTGCCGCGTAAGTTCGTCGAGGCGATCCTGGGAGAGCTGCGCCGTGCCGGCCTCGTGCGCAGCCAGCGCGGCGCCGAGGGCGGGTACGCGTTGGCGCAGCCGCCGAACGAGATCACGCTGGGCCAGGTGATCCGTGCCGTCGATGGGCCACTCGCCGAAGTGCGGGGGCTCCGGCCGCACGAGACGACGTACACCGGCGTTGCCGAGCACCTGCCCGATGTCTGGGTGGCGGTGCGGGCCGCCCTACGCCGAGTACTGGACGAGACGACGCTGCAACAGGTGCTCACCGGCAAGTTGCCGGCGCACGTCCGGCGCATGGTCGAGGCGCCGGACGCCTGGCTGCCCCGCTGAGTCGGGTGCTGGACGGGCTGAAGCGGCTGCCGCGCGAGGTGACGGCGCTGGCCGTCGTCGCGTTCATGGTGGCCCTCGGATTCGGGGTAGTGGCGCCGGCGATCCCGCTGTTCGCGCGCCACTTCGGAGTCAGCAGGACCGAGGCCAGTGCGGTGATCAGCGCCTTCGCGGCGGCCCGGTTGGTGACCGCGCCGTTCGCCGGCCGGTTGGTGAACGCGCTCGGAGAGCGGACGATGCTGGCCACCGGCATCGGCATTGTCGGCGTGTCGAGCCTGCTGGCCGGCTTCTCGGCCGACTACTGGCAGCTGCTGGTGTTGCGCGGTATCGGCGGCGTCGGTTCGATCATGTTCAGCGTCAGCGCGGCGAGCCTGCTCATCCGGGTCACCCCACAGCATCTGCGCGGGCGGGCGCAGGGCGTGTTCGCCGGCGGGTTCCTCATCGGCTCCATCGCCGGGCCGGCACTGGGCGTTGTCGCCGCGTGGTCGCTGCGGGCGCCGTTCTTCCTGTACGCCGGGACGCTGGCTGTCGCGGGGGCTATCGCCTGGGGCGCACTGCGCCACAGCGAGCTTGCGGCGCGGCCGGTGCCGGGTCAGGTGAGCCTGTCTCTGCGCGCGGCGCTGCGACAGCGTGCGTACGTCGCCACCCTGCTCACGAACTTCGCCGAAGACTGGGCCGTCGTCGGTGCGCGTTCGGCGATGGTGCCGCTGTTCGTGGCAGATCGGCTGGCGCTGAGCTCGACGTGGACGTACGTCGGATTCTTCGCGCTCAGCGCGGTCAGCGGCCTGCTGCTGATGCCGTTCGGGAAACGGGCCGACACGAGCGGCCGGCGGCCGGTCCTGCTCCTCGGGCTGGTGCTGGGCGTGGCTGGGCTTGCCTGCGTGCCGCTGGTCGCCGATGCCGGCGGGCTCGTCGCGGTCATGGGCCTGCTCGGCGTGTCCGGTGCCGCGTTGTCGGTGGCGTCCGGGGCCATGCTCGGCGACGTCGTCGGCGGGCGGGGCGGCACCGTGGTGGCTACGTATCAGATGGCAGGCGATCTCGGCACGGTGATCGGGCCCGTGGCTGCCGGCTGGCTGGCCGACGCACACGGCTACGGCGCGGCGTTCGTGATGGCCGCGGCCGTCGTGGCGATACCGATCCCAGCGGTGCTGGCGGCTCCGGAGACTGCCCATGCAGGGGCATCATCGGAGGATGCCGCTCGAACTGGTACTCGGTGACATCACCGAGCAGCACGTCGATGCGATCGTCAATGCGGCCAACTCGTCGCTGATGGGCGGTGGCGGTGTCGACGGCGCAATCCATCGCCGCGGCGGCCCGGACATCCTGGCCGAATGCCGGTCTCTGCGCGCCGGGCAGTACCGCGACGGGCTGCCGGCGGGCCGCGCCGTCGCCACCACTGCGGGCCGGCTGTCGGCGCGCTGGGTGATCCACACGGTGGGACCGGTGTATTCAAAGCACGCTGACCGAGGTGAGACGCTTCGCTCCTGCTACCGCGCGTCGCTGCGGGTGGCCGCTGACGTCGGCGCCGCGTCGGTGGCGTTTCCACTGATCTCGTCGGGCATCTACGGCTGGCCTGTCGACGATGCGCTGCGGCAGGCGTTCACCGTGCTGCGGGACACGGACCGCGAGGCGCGCCTCGTGCTCTGGCAGGAATCGACGCTGCGGGCCGCCGAGCGGCTGATGCGAGGATGACCGGATGTTCAGCTTCGAGTTCGAGGGCCTGCGCCCGAAGATCGCCGAAGACGCGTTCATCGCTCCGACGGCGACGCTCATCGGCGACGTGACGATCGAGGCAGGCGCGTCGGTCTGGTACGGCGCGGTGTTACGCGGCGACTGCGGGCCGATCGTCGTGCGCGAGCGCGCGAACGTCCAAGACGGTGCAGTCCTGCACTGCCCGCCGGGCGTCACGACGGAGATCGGCCCAGGTGTCACGGTGGCGCACCAATGCGTGGTGCACGGCGCGATCCTCGAGGAGGAATGCCTCGTCGGCAATGGGGCAATCGTCCTGGACGGGGTGCGCATCGGCCCACGCGCGATGGTGGCCGCGCACGCGCTCGTCACGCCCGGCACCCAGATCCCGGGCGGCGTGCTGGCACTCGGAGCACCGGCGACCGTGCGGGGACCGCTCTCGGGATCGGCGGCCGAGTGGGTCAGCGACAACCCCGGCTACTACGCCGAACTGGCGCAGCGGCACCGGCGTGGACTGGTTGCGGTGGAGTAGGCGATGTCACCCGTCGAGTTCTCCAACGGCACGAGCGGCGTCGACTGGGCAGCCTTGAAGGCCGCGCTCGCCGCCGACTCGTTCGACAACGGGCGTACCCCTCAGGAGTACCGGATCTCGCACGAGCAGTCGCACTCCGTCGTGTTCGCACGCAGTGACGGCAGGTTCGTGGGCAACGGCCGCATTCTCAGCGACGGCATGTGCAACGCCTACATCGTCGACATCTGGACGGCGACGTCACATCGCCGTACCGGGATCGGCAGCGAGATCGTGCGGCGGTTGCTGGCCACCGTGCCGGGGCAGCACGTCGGGCTGTTCACCGACGACATGCAGGCGTTCTACCGGACCCTGGGCTTCACCGTGCAGCCGGACGGGATGAGCCGCGTCGTCGGGTCCTGGCTGAACCGCGAGCACGCAGCTGCCCCCTAGGATTGCCGGATGATCCACCGCGCCAAGACCCGCTCGTTCGACACGTCCGGAGGCGGGCGCATCGCCGCCACCGTGCTGCCCGGAGGGCTCCGGGTCGTCACCGAGGCGATGCCCGGCGTACGGAGCGCGAGCTTCGGAGTGTGGGTGCCGGTGGGCAGCAGGGACGAGTCCACCGCGATCGCAGGCACCAGCCACTTCCTGGAGCACCTGCTCTTCAAGGGCACGACGACACGCTCGGCCCTCGACATCGCCAAGGCCATGGACGCCGTGGGCGGCGAGTTCAACGCGTTCACCGAGAAGGAGCACACCTGCTACTACGCAACCGTGCTCGATCGTGATCTTCCCCTGGCCATCGACATCGTCACCGATGTCGTGCTCAATGCGACGGTCACCGCGCAGAACGTCGACGTCGAGCGCAGCGTCGTCCTCGAAGAAATCGCGATGCGCGACGACGATCCGGCCGACCTGGTGCACGACGAGTTCGCGGCGGCCTTGTTCGGCGACGCCCCGCTCGGGCGTTCCATCCTCGGCACCATCGACTCGATCAGCGCGCTGACGCGTCGGCAGGTGGCCGGCTACTACCGGCGCCGTTACCGCCCCGAGGGCATGGTTGTCTCCGCTGCGGGAAACGTCGACCACGCCGCGGTGGTCCGGCAGGTGCGCAAGGCGTTCGAGCAGCGCGTCGACGCCGCGGCCGACCCGATCGCGCCACGGTCCGGCCACACTGGGGGGAACGCTCCGGCGGAACGGGTCCGCGTGGTCTCCGAGGAGACCGAGCAGGCCAACGTCGTCGTGGGGATGTACTCGGTGTCCCGGCACGACGCGCGACGTTGGGCGCTCGGTGTGCTCTCCGCGGCGCTCGGCGGGGGAATGAGCTCGCGGTTGTTCCAGAGCATTCGCGAGGTACGCGGGCTGGCGTACTCGGTCTACACGTTCGGCAGCAGCTACGCGGACACGGGCCTGTTCGGTGTGTACGCCGGATGCCAGCCCGGCAAGGCCGACGAGGTGCTCGACCTGATCCGCAGCGAGCTCGACCGGGTCGCCGAGGGCGGCATCGCCGAGGCCGAGGTGCGCCGAGGCAAGGGGCAGATGTCCGGCGGAATCGTGCTCGGCCTGGAGGACTCCGCGTCGCGCATGACGCGGATCGGGAAGAGCGAGCTGGTCTATGGCGACATCCTGGCGGTGGACGAGGTGCTCGGTCGCATCGATGCGGTGACCCGCAAGGACGTGATCGAGGTGGCCCGGTACGTTCTGCAGCAGCCCCGCTGCCTCACGGTGGTGGGCCCGTTCGACGAGCATGCATTCGATGGGGCCGTCGCATGAGCGAGCGCGCTGAGCCGATCCGGGTCGGCGTGCTCGGCGCGCGCGGGCGGATGGGGCAGCAGGTCTGCCAGGCCGTCGTCGAGGCCGACGACATGGACCTGGTGGCCGCAGTCGACGCAGGCGACTGGCTGTTCAGCGTCGCCGACGGCGGCGCCCAGGTGCTGGTCGACTTCACCCACCCTGACGTGGTGATGGACAACATCCGCTTCGCGGTAGACCAGGGCATCCACGCCGTGGTCGGCACGACGGGGTTGACCGACGAGCGGCTCGACATGATTCGCGGCTGGCTGGCAGACGCCCCGCAACTCGGCGTGCTCGTCGCGCCGAACTTCGCCATAGGTGCGGTCCTCGCGATGAAATTCGCCGAACTCGCCGCGCCGTACTACGAGTCGGCCGAGATCGTCGAGTTGCACCACCCGGCAAAGGTCGACGCGCCGAGTGGTACGGCAATTCGCACCGCGCGGCTGATCGCGTCGGCCCGTGCCGGAGCCGGCCTCGGCGCTCCGCCCGATGCGACTACGCAGTCGATTTCCGGAGCACGCGGTGCGGTCGTCGACGGGGTGCACGTCCACGCGGTGCGCGCCGCCGGACTGGTGGCGCACCAGGAGATCCTGTTCGGCACGAAGGGGGAGGCGCTGTTGATCCGGCAGGACACATTCGACCGCGTCTCGTTCATGCCGGGCGTGCTGCTCGGGATCCGCCAGGTCCGGAGCCTGCCTGGCTTGACCGTCGGGTTGGAGCCGCTGCTCGGTTTGTGAGCGCCGCCGTATCGCGGCCACGTGTCCGGAGCATTGTCGTCTTCGTGCCATTGACGCTAGTGAGCCAGGCTTCCGCCTTTCCGGAGGGTGACACCGCGTAGGACGATTCGGTCGCCTCGTCCAGTTGGAGGAAGCGATGAGACGACCGCGTCCAGCTTCGATCCGGTTCTTTGCCGCCACATCCGCCCTGGCCACGGCGATCGGGCTGACGGCCGCTCCGGCCGCGAGTGCCGCCCCTGCGTCGACGTCAGCGCCCGCATCCGGTGCGCGCGTCGTGTCGCAGCACACGATCACATTGCTCACCGGCGACGTCGTGCTGCTCGACCGGTTCGCGAACGGCAAGCAGAGCGCGACCGTCCACCCGCCAGCCGACCGCACCGAGGTCGGGTACTCGACCCAGCAGGTCGGCCAGGAAGTGTACGTCGTCCCGAACGACGCCGCGCCCCTCATCGCGGCGGGCACGCTGAGCCGTGACCTGTTCGACGTGACGAAGCTCGTCGCGAACGGCTACGACGACGCGCACGCATCGACGACGCCGATGATCGTGCAATACCGGCCGAACCGGGTACGAGCGCAGACAGCGCCCGCGCTGCCGGGTACGAGCCGCGGCGCGACGCTCGGCAGCATTAACGCGACGGCGATCGGAGAGAACAAGCGGCAGTCGCACGCGTTCTGGACCTCGCTTCGCGGCGGGGCGCCGAGCGTCCAGCGGGTCTGGCTGGACGCGAAGGTGAAAGTCGATCTGCACGAGAGCGTGCCGCTGATCGGTGCCCCGCAGGCGTGGGCCGCGGGTTACCAGGGAACCGGTGTGAACGTCGCCGTGCTCGACACCGGGATCGACGCCGCCCACCCCGACTTCGCCGGCAAGATGGTCGCAGGGCAGAACTTCGTGCCAGCCGGGCAGCCAGGTGGCGGCGACCCCAACAACGTCAACGACGGCTTCGGCCACGGCACGCACGTCGCCTCGATCATCGCGGGCACCGGCGCAGCAGACAACGGCTACTACACGGGCGTTGCGCCGGGTGCCGGGCTGATCATCGGCAAGGTGCTCGATGACAACGGCAACGGGCTGGACTCATGGATCATCGACGGAATGGAGTGGGCGACCCAGGAGGAGCACGCCCGGATCGTCAGCATGAGCCTGGGCTCCAACTCGGCCAGCGACGGCACCGACCCGATGAGCCAGGCCGTCAACGACCTCACCGCGCAAACCGGAGCGCTGTTCGTGATCGCGGCGGGCAACGCCGGCCCGAGCGCACAGACGGTGGCAAGTCCTGGCGCGGCGGACGCGGCGCTGACCGTCGGTGCCGTCGACAAGTCGGACCACCTCGCCGACTTCTCCAGCCGTGGACCGCGACTGGGCGATTACGCCATCAAGCCGGAGATCGCCGCACCGGGCGTCGACATCGTCGCGGCCCGCGCTCCGGGAACGCCGATCGGCGACCTGGACCCGGTTGATCAGTACTACACGCGGCTTTCGGGCACGTCGATGGCCACACCGCACGTCGCGGGTGCAGCCGCGATCCTGGCCGAGGAGCATCCCGACTGGACGGCAGCCCAGCTCAAGCCGGCGCTGATCAGCACCTCCAAGGACGACGGCTACACCGTCTACCAGCAGGGCGGCGGGCGCGTCGACGTGGCCCGCGCGTTCAGCCAGCAGGTCTATGCCGACCCCGGCACGCTCAACCTCGGGTACTTCCGGTTCCCGCACACCAGCGAGTCCCCGGTCACGAAGCCGGTCACGTTCCGGAACAACGGCTCGTCCGACGTGACGCTGAGCCTGTCGCTGAACGTCACTGGTGAGAAGAACGGCGCCCCCTCGGCCGGCATGTTCACCGTCAGCCAGCCGAGCGTGACCGTCCCGGCGGGCGGCTCCGCCACGGTGACAGTGACCATCGACCCGAACGCCGGCCAGTTCGACCTGTACAGCGGGTACCTCACCGGCACGGCCGGCAACGTAGTTGTGCACACGTCCGTCGGTGCCTACGTCGAACCGGAGATGTACAACCTGACCGTGCCGGCAATTGCCCACGACGGGCGCCAGGCCGCGGGCATCAGCCAGGTCGAGCTCTACAACCCGTCGCTCCCCGGCGTGTTCCAGACCAAGTACTACAGCGGCGGCGCGACCCCGACCTTCCGAGTGGCTCCCGGCACGTACAGCCTGATGGGCTACATCTTCACGATGGACGCGCCCAACCTGTACGCGCTAGCGGTGACCGTCGTCGGGCAGCCGGACTTAAAGGTCAGCCATGACATGACTGTCACGCTCGATGCCAGACCGGCGCAGAAGGTGGTGATCAACACCCCCAAACCGAGCGCACCGTACGACATCCAGGTCGGCTACTTCCGAAGCCTTGCTCCAGGCTCGAGCTTCAGCAGTTCGTTCAGCCTCAGTACGCCCATCGACGAGGTCTATGCGGTACCGACGGACCCGGTAACCGACGGGCAGTTCGAGTTCTACAGCAAGTGGACGCTAATCGCTCCGCCGATCGTGATGAGCGTGGTCAAACCGCAGGCGGTCCCGCTCGACCCACTGTTCATGATCAACTCTGCGCCGGTGGACGGAACGTTCAAGCAACCGCTGGTATACGTCGGCCTCGGCACGCCCGCTGACTACGCGGGCAAGGACATGCACGGCAAGATCGCCCTGATCAGGCGCGGCACGTACACGTTCTACAGCAAGATCCAAAACGCGGAGGCGGCCGGCGCCGCCGCGGCGATCATCTTCAACAATGTTCCGGGCCTGCTCTTCGCGCAGGC
>DATFRC010000108.1:0-5373 GCA_035263725.1 Jatrophihabitantaceae bacterium
TCATCTCGTCCCCGCTGTTTCACAGCGACTACCGCGGTCAGCGCCCGGAGATCGCGTCTCGCGACCACACGGACGTCCTGCAAACCGGGTAGTGACCCGCAGCTCAGAGACGGGCCTTCACGGTCGGACGCTGAGCGACGGCATGCGGGATGACGATGCCGTCGGCGCGCTGGCCGGCATCGGGGTACAGGGCCAGCACAATGGCCACGCCGACGGCCGCGCCGAGTACCTGCATGCCGATGAAGCTCGGAGCGGATGACGGGGCGAGGCCGGCGAAGGTGTCGGTGAACCTCCGTCCGATCGTCACTGCCGGATTCGCGAAGGACGTGGAACTGGTGAACCAGTAGGCGGCGCCGATGTAGGCGCCGACGCATTGCGCCACGGTGTAGGTGCCGACCTCGGACAGGCTGAGCCCCGCGCGGGTGGGCCGGCCGCTATTGCCGCCATGAAAGAGCGCGGCATCGACATCGCCGGCGAGTACGCCATGTCATGGACCGACGAAATCGTGCGTGCCGCCGACGTCGTGATCACCATGGGCTGTCGGGACGCCTGCCCCGTGTACCCCGGCAAGCGCTACGAGGAATGGACCCTCGACGACCCGGCCGGCCTGGAGGTCCCCGACGTGCGTCCCATCCGAGACGAGATCGAACGCCGCGTCCTGCATCTCCTCGACGAACTCGGCGTCCGCGCCCAGGCGTAGCGGACTGGTTGCATAGCGCCTAACGCGGCTTTGCCATCAGGTCAGCGGGCACGTGCGCGGCGAGGCTGGCCGTGGTCGCGGCGGCAGTTTCATGCGCCGTGGCGGCGTCGTCCGCGAGCTCCGCGCAGCGCTCGGCCAGGATGGCTGCGCGTTCGTGCAGCAATGCCCATGCCGGCTCCCGCCATGGCACGAGGTTGCCCATTGCATAGAACACTTCGAACGAGAAGCCGGCCGTGTATCCAGGCTGCTCGGGTCCGATCGGCAAGGTGGTCATCGTCGTCGCGAGCGGGCGCACTACGCCTGCCATCGTGTCGATCGCGCAGTTCACGAGCACGTCGAGCTGCTCGTCGGTTTCGTCCGTGTGGGTGAAGAAGCGCGTCAGGAGGTGCACCACCAGCTCGTAGCCGAGTGCGGTCGCTTCGGCCACCTGGCGGGTGCGGGGATCGGTGATGACTGGAACCGGCTCGACGACGTCGAACGGCTGCCGGGAGTACGCGGGAAGGACCGGCCGGGCCGGCTGGAACGACGCGTCACGCTCGCGCAGGTCCTCGTATTCCTGCCACACGGCGAGGAAGCGGCCGTAGTGCGCGTCCTTCCAGTCGCCGCGAGCGCCTTCGCCCTGCTCGATGATCTCGTCGACGGCGGCCTGGGCGGTGGCGGGATCGGTGACCGCGATCATCTGTGGCCAGCTGAACCGCTCCGGCGTCGCCTGGGCACGGGGCGAGCCGACGAACAGGGCGCGTTCGCCGAACCGATCGGCGAGTGTCACCAGCCCGCGCTCGACGCCGCGGTAGAGGTGGCCGATCGTCGTGAACTCCTGCCCGTGCGGCATTGCCTCGCTGGCATCGAGCGGTTCGAGCGGCGGCGCCGCCGGGACGAACTTTTCGGGGTCCTGGCGTTCCATCCCCTCCGGTCGTTCCATGTAGAGGAAGTGCTGCAGCGCCTGCTCGCCGAAGGGCAGCAGGTCCAGTTGCATGGCGGCCGGGAAGTAGCCTGACCGGCAGGGGAAGTTGGGTCGGCCGAACGTCGGGGCCGCTCCGATCGCCGCCATGAGGTTGCTGACCAGCGCAAGGTGCAACATCTCTTCGACAGCGATGCCGCGCAACGTCTCGCGCCATCGGTCGACCACCTTGGCCTGATCCGCGGTGAGCTCGTCAGCAGACTTGAGGGTGAACTCGGCGAACAGATACTGACACATGATCATGTGCTCGAGCTGGGAAGCCTCGGCTAGTAGCCACCACAGGTGCTCGCGGTTGGCGACGACGATCTCGGGCTCGGCCATGCGACCATTCTGAAGGCAATGATTACGTAATTACAAGGAGCCTCGGCATGACCGAACAACGCAGCGACTCCGCAGCCGCGCTCATGCCCAGCGGGCGGCTCGAAGCATTCAGCGACGGGGTATTCGCCATCGCCATCACGCTGCTCGTACTCGACCTCGCCGTGCCGCCACGCGACCAGGTCCGCACGGGTGGGCTCGGGTCGGCCCTGGCGCATCAATGGCCGTCGTACTTCGCCTACCTGGTCAGCTTCTTGGTGATCGGCATCATCTGGGTCAACCACCACACGATGTTCAGCAAGGTCAAGCTGGTCGACCGGCCGGTGCTGTTTGCCAACCTCGCGCTACTACTCGTCGTGTCCGCATTGCCATTTCCGACTCGGCTCCTGGCCGAGTACCTGACCGCCGGCTCGGACGCGCACACCGCTGCGGCGATCTACAGCGGCACGATGCTCGCAATGGGCCTCGCGTACAGCGTCCTGTGGCTCGCTGTCACCCGTGACGTGGGGCTGCTGCATGAGCGCCTCGACCCGGCCGCGAGCCGGGCTGCGCTTCGCCGATTCGGCGTCGGGAACATCGTCTACCTCGCCACGATCGGGCTGTCGTTCGTCAGCGCGATCGCGACCCTCGCGGTACACGGAGCCTTAGCGCTGTACTACTGCTTCGACCAACTCGCGACACCTCGCGCCAAGCGGCCCAGAGACAGCGCCAGGTAGGGGGTTATGGCTTGCGGGCGAGGACGTAGAGGCGCGCGGTGATTTCGCCGCGGGCGGTGAGCGGACCGCGGTGGTACCACTCGATGTCCAGCAGCTCGGCGCGTTCGACCATGTCGAGTATTTCGGCGGGATCGTGCCGGACGAAGTCAAGATCGATCTCGTGGCCGAACCATTCCGTGACGGTGCGTACCTCGGCCCCGGTCTCGAGGGCGAGCACGAGCCAGCCGTTGGTTCGCAGTGGGCGAGCGAGCGAAGCGATCGTGGCCGGCAGTTCTGAGGCGGCGAGGTGGCTGAGTGAATACCACGCGAGCACGGCGCCCCACCCGTCGTGAGTGGGCGGACGCATCAGGCGGCGCAGGTCGCCGACCTGGTAGCTGACTCCCGGGTAGCGACGCCGGGCCTCGTCCACCATCTCCGGCGTGAGGTCCAGACCGGTTACGTCCGCCCCTGCCTCGGCCAGGAACGCAGCGACGTGGCCCGGGCCGGTGCCGACCTCGATCACGGGCACGCCGTCGGCCAGGTCAACCACCCGGCGGAGTAACCACGATTCGAACGGCAGGCCGGCGAGTTCGTCGCTGCGTTGCTCGGCATAGGACGTGGCGATCGTGGCGTAGGCGTCCCGGACCTTGTCGTCGCGCGCTTCGGGCCCGACCGCGAGCACTGACTCGCGGTCGACGGGCAACGGCACGGCGGCGGCCTCGGGTAGCTCGACAGGGCCGAGCAGATGGATCCACCGGGTGTCGTGCTGACCCGCCTGGCGGGGCAGTTCGCGCACCATCGGGGTTTCGCTGTCGGCCATGCGAGCAAGGCATGCTTCGACATCGATGCGGTCGGCGAAGCGATGCAGCCGCTCGGTGCGCGTCTTGAGCGCTCCGGCGGGTTGGGGCCCGCGCAGCAACAACACGGTCAGCAGTGCTCGCTCGTCCGGCGGGATGCCGCGTCGCTGCGCGAACGTCTGGACGTACTTCACCACCCGACTGCCTGCGCCTTGCCAGGTCAGCGCGACAAGGTCCTTCTCCTTGAGCGTTCGCAGCGTGCTATGCACCAGGTCCTCGTCATAGTCGACCACGGGTTCTCGGCTGCTGGCCTGGTTGCAGGCTATGCGCACCGAATTGACGGTCATCGGATAGGACGCCGGGACCGTGATCTCCTTCTCCAGCAGGCTCCCAAGCACGCGTTGTTCCGCGGAATCGAGCACCGGCAGGTCAGCCACGTCGACGAGGCTAGTTGCTACTCAGGCAGTGGCGGGCTGTCGCGGGGCACGCGTCTCGTAAAGCAGCGTGCCCGCGACGACGGTGGCGACTACTGCGCCGTACACCAGCGACGTTCCGCGCAGTCCCTCGTCGGTGATCACCAGTCCGGCGAGCAGCGCCGGGATGCTGAAGGCGAGATAGCTGACGACGTAGATCGCCGAGATCAGCCCTGCGCGCTCATGCGGTGCCGCGAGCTGGCTGATCGTCCGGAACGCACCCAGGTAGGCCGGCCCGAACCCCAGGCCTGCGGTAACCGCTGCAAGGATGAAGATCGTCAGCGATGAGGTGGCTACTGCAAGCACCAACAGGGCCGTTCCGAGGAAGAGAAGAACCGTTCCCTGCCGCCCCATCGCCTGCGGCGAGCGGTTTCTGAGCAGGATCGACGCGATCGCCGACGAGCCGGCGAAGGCGCCGATGACGAGGCCGACGACCGCGAAGTTGTGCTGGCGGAAGACCGTGGCGAGCAGTGAGCCGCCGACGGAGAACACCAGCCCGCCGAGCATCCAGGTGGAAGCCATGGTGGGGACCGCGCGCAGGAAGGCGCGCCTGGCACGCGAAGGGACGGACACCTGCGGGCGCAGCGCGGCCAGCGCACCCGGCGCCCGCTTGACGGTCTCGGGAAGCACCACCGTCATGAGCGCGAGGGCAATGAACGCAGCCGTGAGGATGCCGAAGATCAGCCGGGTCGGCTGCGGCCCGTACTGGATGAGTACGCCGCTTGCTATAGCACCTAGGCCTAGGCCGCCGGTCGCCGCGACCCCGTTCACCAAGGAGCCGAGCCGGGAACCGTCGGTGGGCTGCAGGTCAAGCAGGTACGCGCCCACGACACCGACTGCAGCGCCGGTCGCCAATCCCTGCACGATGCGGGCCGCAAATAGAGCGGTCACGCTGTGCGCGTCCAGAAAGATCGCCATGGCGCCGGCCTCGACGAGCAGCGCCGCCGCCAGCACCGGACGGCGTCCGAGGAAGTCTGAGAGCCGTCCGACGGTGAGCAGGCTCAGCAGCAGGGCCAGCACGTAGACGGCAAAGATTGCGGTCAAGGTGAGTGCACTGAAACCGAACTCCGCCTGGTACACGGGGTAAAGCGGGCTGGGCGCGCTCGATGCGGCGAGGAAGATCGCCGTTGTGCCTGCCACCAGCCAGAAGGCCGCCGCGCGCGGCAGCACGGCGGTGGTGCGGCGCCCTCGCCCGGCAGCGCCCGTCGCGTCCTGTGATCTGTGCAGCAGAATTGTCATCGTCGGCTCCAAGCGGCCTACCGTTCGAGTTGTATCGAACGGTTGCAACCCGGCAGCCGCGCCGATAGTTCCAAGAAAGTCGAACTGTGATGACCGCCACAACCCGGCAGCTCCCACACCCGGATCTGGCCGACGTCGAACTCCCTGCCGTGCTGTTCGCGCTCAGCGACCCGGCCCGCCTCGACCTGGT
>DATFRC010000109.1:0-14110 GCA_035263725.1 Jatrophihabitantaceae bacterium
GACAAGCAGGGCCTCGGCGCTGACGGGTTCGGCAGCGCGTCGATGGTGCACATCAATGCCGCGGGCGCCTTCCTGGCTGAAACGGTGCTGACGTTCCTGTTCGTCTTCGTGGTGCTTACCGTCACCCGCAAGGCGGCGTGGCCACAGCTCGGCGGGGTCGCGATCGGGCTGGCGCTCACGACCGTGCATCTGATCGGCATCCCGCTCACCGGCACGTCGGTGAACCCGGCCCGCAGCATCGCCCCGGCACTGTTCGTCGGCGGGTTGGCACTCAGCCAGCTGTGGCTGTTCATCATCGCGCCCCTGGTAGGCGGGCTGATCGCAGCGCTGGTCAGCACGTACTTCTACCCCGAGCCGGTGCCTGCGCCCGAGGTGAGCGCCGTCGCGGCCTGACCCGGCGGGGCGTCGCCGGTCGCCCAGTGGCCGCAACTAGGCTCACTCGTATGGCGACGATCGAGGCTGTCGGGGCGCGCGAAATCCTCGACTCGCGCGGGAATCCCACCGTCGAGGTCGAGGTGGGGCTTGACGACGACACGATGAGCCGCGCCGCCGTCCCGAGTGGGGCGTCCACCGGTGCGTACGAGGCGGTGGAGCTACGCGACGGCGGCGAGCGTTACGGCGGCAAAGGCGTGCGCAGGGCCGTCGACGCGGTCCTCGAGACGATAGGTCCCGAGCTCGTTGGCTTCGAGGCGAGTGAGCAGCGGCTGATCGATGCCGCGCTGATCGACCTCGACGCCACGCCCGACAAGAGCAGGCTGGGAGCGAACGCCATCCTCGGCGTCTCCCTGGCCGTGGCCAAGGCAGCCGCGGACTCCGCCGAGCTGCCGCTGTTCCGCTACCTCGGCGGGCCGAACGCGTACCTGCTGCCCGTGCCGATGATGAACATCCTCAACGGCGGGGCGCACGCCGACTCCAACGTCGACGTCCAGGAATTCATGATCGCGCCCATCGGCGCAGGGACGTTCTCCGATGCGCTGCGGCAGGGCGCCGAGGTGTATCACGCGCTGAAGTCCGTCCTGAAGTCGCGGGGACTCGCGACGGGCCTCGGCGACGAGGGTGGCTTTGCCCCGAGCCTCGACTCCAACCGCGAGGCGCTCGACCTGATAGTCGAGGCCATCCGCAATGCCGGTCTGACGCCCGGCACCGACATCGCCCTCGCCCTCGACGTCGCCGCCACGGAGTTCTACAAAGACGGCAGCTACCAGTTCGAGGGCACGCCGAGGTCGGCCGACGACATGATCGCTTACTACGACTCGCTGCTCGCCGGCTACCCGATCGTCTCGATCGAGGATCCGCTGGCCGAGGACGACTGGGACGCCTGGAAGTCGCTGACGGACCGGCTCGACGACACTGTCCAGATCGTCGGCGACGACCTGTTCGTCACCAATCCGCAGCGCCTGGTCCGCGGCATCGAGCTGGGGGCAGCGAACGCGCTGCTGGTGAAGGTGAACCAGATCGGCACGCTCACCGAGACGTTGGACGCCGTCGAGCTCGCGCATCGGCACGGATACCACTGCATGCTGTCGCACCGCTCCGGCGAGACCGAGGACACGACGATTGCCGACCTGGTCGTGGCCACCAACTGCGGGCAGATCAAGAGCGGCGCTCCGGCACGCAGCGAACGGGTGGCCAAGTACAACCAGCTGCTGCGTATCGAAGAGGAGCTCGACGACGCGGCACGGTATGCCGGAGCGCGCGCGTTTCCAAGGTTCCAGCCGGCGTGAACCACCCCACGAAATCGCTCCGCTGGCGCTCCACGATTTCGCGGGGGCCCCGGTGAACCACCCCACGAAATCGCTCCGCTGGCGCTCCACGATTTCGCGGGCGCCCCGGTGAACCACCCCCCGAAATCGCTCCGCTGGCGCTCCACGATTTCGCGGGGGCCCCGGTGAACGGGCGGCGCCGGGGACTCACCGGCCGGGCGCTCGTGCTCGGCGCGGTGCTCATCCTGCTCACGGTCGTGCTCGCCCCGCCGCTACACCGTTTCCTTGCCGCGCGCGGCGCCCTCCAGCAGGCAGCGCAGCAGCGCAGCGCGGACCAGCGGCAACTCGCCCAGCTCAGGCAGCAGCTGGCGCGGTGGAACGATCCGGCCTATATCGAGCAGCAGGCCCGCGATCGGCTCCAATATGCGATGCCCGGGGACACCGTGTACGTGGTGATCCGCCCGGGCGAGAAGACCGGCGTCGGCGGCCAGCAGCAGCGCGACACGGAGGCGGTGCAGATCCCCGGCGGCACGTGGAACGAGCGGCTCTGGGGCAGCGTCCTCACCGCTGACTCCATGCCGTGAGTGCCAGCGCAACGAACCGGGCAAGGCCGTGACACCGACCGACCGAGACGTGGTCGCCGCGCAGTTGGGCCGGCAGCCACGGGCGATGCGGGCCGTAGCGCACCGCTGCCCGTGCGGCTGCCCGGACGTTATCGAGACCTCGCCACGCCTGCCTGACGGGACCCCGTTTCCGACGCTGTACTACCTGACGTGCCCGCGTGCCGTCGCGGCGGTGGGCCGCCTGGAGGCATCCGGGCTGATGCGCGAGATGGCCGCGCGCCTCGGTGGCGACGCCGACCTGGCAGGCGCGTACCGGGCCGCCCACGATGCGTATCTACAGCGCCGGGAGCAGACCGCCCACGTGGCCGAAATCGCCGGCGTCAGCGCCGGCGGCATGCCGAACCGGGTCAAGTGCCTGCACGCGCTGGTGGCGCATTCGCTCGCCGCAGGTCCGGGGGTGAACCCACTCGGCGACGAGGCGCTCGCCATGATGGAGCCGTGGTGGACATTCGGGCCGTGCATATGACGCGGGTCGCGGCAATCGACTGCGGCACGAACTCGATCCGGCTGCTGATCGCCGAGCCAGGGGAGGGCAGCGTGCTGGTGGACGTGGCCCGCGAGATGCGCATCGTCCGGCTGGGCCAGAGCGTCGATCGCACCGGGCGGCTGGCGCCGGAGGCGATCGCGCGAACCCGCGAGGCCCTGGTCGAGTACGCCGAGCTGATCGACAAGCTCGGAGCGTCCGCGATTCGGATGGTGGCCACCAGCGCCACCCGCGACGCGATCAACCGCGACGAGTTCACCACGATGGCGCGCGCCGTACTGGGCGCCGCGCCTGAGGTGATCACCGGCGCCGAGGAGGCTGCGCTGTCCTTCGCCGGCGCGGTTGCGGGGCTGCCTGACGCGGCATCGCCTGTCCTCGTCGCCGACATCGGCGGCGGGTCCACCGAACTCGTGTTGGGGCACGCCCCTGCCGACGGCGGGCTCGCCTCGTACAGCATGGACATCGGCTGCGTCCGCATGACCGAGCGCCACCTGCGCGCCGATCCGCCGAGCGCCGCGCAGATCGCGGCCACCGTCGCCGACGTGCGTGCCGCGATCGGGGCGGCGGCGCGAGACGTGCCGATAGAACGGGCCGCGACGTTCGTCGGCGTCGCCGGAACGGTCACCACGCTGGCCGCGATCGTGCACGGCCTGCCGAGCTACGACCCGGCGGCGATCCACGGCTCTACGATGGCGGCCGCACAGGTCACCGACGTCACCGACCGCCTGCTCGCCATGACGCACGAGCAGCGGGCGGCGCTGCCGGTGATGCATCCGGGACGCGTCGACGTGATCGGCGGTGGGGCACTGATCCTGCGTGAGCTCGTCGCTGCGGCCGGCGTCGCCTCAGTCGTGGCCAGCGAACACGACATCCTGGACGGACTCGCGCTGAACTTGCTCTGAGCGCCGCCCAGCCGGATTGCGGCGGACGGCGCGCTCTTCGCGCGAGCGCTCATCGCCATGTGATTGGGTGCTGCACGGCCGGTATTGGGCCGCTGCGGCCCGCCGGTTAACGCTTTGGACGCGAAGTGCCGACACGTGCCCAGGTGGTCTAGACCAATCTCGCCGGGGCGTGTACCTTCCTCGGCATGCTGAGCGCGAGACGCGCAGGGACGGGCTCTTGAACGCGCAGGAGATGGGGCCCTATGCTCTGCGCCTTAGTTTTCGCCGGCGCGTGGGATCGCTCAGTAACGATCACGTTTCAGACGCATTGAGAGGCGGCAGATGAAGCGACACATTGCGGCAGGGATAGCCCTGGGGGCCGCCGCCATACTGGCGGTCAGCGCGTGTAGCTCGTCGAAGAAGAGCAATGGCGGAACGGGTGGCGCCACCGGCGGTGGTGGCGGCGGCGCCGCGGTCACGCTCAACTTCGTCGGTGCTGACTATGGGACGGGTCCTGCGAACTCGTCGCAGAAGTACTGGGAAGGCATCGCGAGCGACTTCCATGCAAACAACCCGAACATCACGGTCAAGGTCCAGACCATCAACTGGAACGACTTCGACAACCGGATCAAGACGATGGTCCAGAACAAGCAGTACCCCGACGTGATGGAGGGTGACTACTTCCCGGACTATGCGCAGGCGGGGCTGCTTTACGCGGCGAAGGACGTGACGTCGCCCGGAACGTTCAGCAACCTGTTGCCGGTGTTCGCGAAGCTCAACACCTACAACGGCATTCAGTACGGCATGCCGTTCACGACGAGCGCGCGCACGCTGTTCTACAGCAAGAAGATCTTCCAGGCGGCCGGCATCAGCGCAGCGCCCAAGACGTGGGCTGACGTCCAGGCAGACGCCGCGAAGATAAAGGCGCAGGGCAAGATCGGCTTCGGCATGCCGCTGGGCTCGGAGGAGGCGCAGGCCGAGTCGCTGCTGTGGTTCCTGGGCAACGATGGCGGCTACCAGGACAGCAGCGGCAACACCTGGACGATCAACAGCTCCCAGAACGTCGAGGCACTGCAGTTCATGTCGGGCATGGTCAAGGCCGGCGACACCGAGCCCAACCCGGGCACCAAGAACCGCACCGACTTGTGGAAGCAGTTCGCGCAGGGCCAGATCGGCATGATCAACGGTTCGCCGGCGCTCATCCCGATCATCCAGGACGGCAAGGTGTTGCAGACCGCCGACTGGACGTCGGTGCCGATCCCGGGCAAGAGTGGCCCGCTGGACAAGACCCTCGGTGTTTGTGACAACGTCTCGGTGTTCAAGACCGACCCGAAGAAGCAGGTCGCGATCACGAAGTTCCTCAACTTCTTCTACCAGGACCGGTACCAGACCCAGTTCGACCGGGAGTACGACCTGCTGCCGGCCACCACCTCGGCCATCAACGCGCTGTCGTCCGACCCGACGTTCGGCCCGTTCCTGTCCGCGCTGCCGAAGTCGGTGCAGTACCCGAATCAACCGGTGTGGTCTACGGTCAAGACGCAGATCCAGCAGCAGATTGGCTTGGCAATGACCCAGGACCCGAAGAAGATCCTGGACCAGATCCAGCAAACCGCCGAGAAGGGCAGCTAAGCGGATAGCGGCCCTGAAAATGATCGTCCCGGCGTGGGTGCTCCCCCCTTCCACCCGCGCCGGGACAGATCATGACCAGGGAGGCGACACATGGCTGACACCGTGACCGGCAGGGCCGGAGCCACCACGGCCGAGACCGGACCGGTCCACCATCGGCGGCAACCCCGCGGGCGCAGGGCGCTGCGGGCGATGTCACCGCTGTTGTGGGTCGGTCCAGCGATCGCGCTGATCGGCGTCGTCGTGCTCTGGCCGGTCTACGTCATGTTCAAGACGGCGTTCCAGCACTTCACTCCGAACGGCTTCTACCTGGGCCCGGCCGGCTGGAAGAACTTCAAGAACCTGTTCAACGAGCCGGACCTCAACAGCGTCCTGGAACGCACGGGGGTCTGGGTGGTCGTGGTCGTCGGGGTCACGATGGCTCTCTCGCTCGGCCTGGCTGAGCTGTTCAACGTGCGCTTCCCGGGCCGGCGTGTCGCGCGCTGGGCGCTGATCGCGCCGTGGGCGGCGTCGGTGCTGATGACGGCGTTCATCTTCCGGTGGGCGCTCGATCCGAACTACGGCGTGATCAACATCTTCCTGCACGACATCGGCGTGCTGAAGGAGTTCGGCAGCAATCAGGCGGACTGGCTGGGCCGGCCCGACTCGGCCTTCGCCTGGATGATGGTGGTCGCGATCTTCGTGTCGCTGCCGTTCTCGACATATGCGCTGCTGGCCGGACTGCAGACGATCCCGCACGAGCTGTACGAGGCCGCCCGCGTCGACGGCGCGTCCAAGTGGCGAACGTATCGGTCGATCACGCTGCCGCTGCTGCGCCCCGCCTTCCTTGTCGCGCTGCTGATCAACGTCATCAACGTGTTCAACTCGTTCCCGATCATCTGGGGCATGACGCGGGGTGGCCCCGGCTACGAGACCGCCACCACCACGGTGTTCATGTTCCAGTTGAAGCAGGCGTTCATTGGCGAGTCGGCGGCCATGTCGGTGATCAACTTTGGGCTGGTGATCGTGGTCGTCCTGGTGTTCCTGAAGGTGACGCGCTGGAGGGACCAGGTGACATGAGCGCAGCGGTAGCCACCGCGACCGCCAGCGAAGGCGCCGTCGCGCAGCGCCGCAGGCGGGGCCGCCGGCGGCTGACACCACGCCTGCTGATCGTCAGCGTGGCTGCCTACCTGATCGGCATCATCTTCCTGCTGCCCTACGTCGAGATGGTGATCACCGCGCTGCGGCCGCCATCGGAGTTGCAGAGCCGGAATTACGTCCCGGAGCACTGGGACTGGTCGAACTTCACCAGTATCTGGAAGACCGGGTTCGGTACGAACCTACGCGTGAGCCTGCAGATAGCCGGCGGCGCGACGCTGCTGGTCTTGATCGTCGCGCTCCCGGCGGCCTACTACACGGCCCGGCGCAAGTTCCGGCTACGCGTACTGTTCCTGCTGCTCGTGCTCGCCACCCAGATGTTCCAACCTGCCGCGCTGCTGGTCGGCATCCAGCGACAATTCACCAGCTACGGGCTCAGCCCGGTCACCTCACTGATCCTCGTCAATGCCGGGTTCAACCTGGCGTTCGCGGTGTGGATCCTCAACGCCTACTTCTCGTCGATCCCGGCCGAGCTCGAAGAGGCGGCGATGGTCGACGGAACCAGCCGAATCGGCGCGCTGACACGGATCACCCTGCCACTCGCGCTACCGGGCGTCGTGACCGCGCTGATCTTCACCTTCATCGCGGCATGGAACGAGTTCATCGTCGCGCTGACCCTCACCGGAGACCCCTCGAAGGGGCCGCTGACCGTGGCCATCAACAACTACATCGGCCAGTACTCCGTCGACTGGGGGCACCTGTTCGCAGGTTCGGTGATCGCCACCATTCCGGTGATCATCCTGTTCGCGCTGATCGAGGGGAAGGTCGTCGGCGGCCTGACCGCCGGCTCCATCAAGTAGCGGGCTGCTCGGCCTCCGCCGGGGGCGGTGGTTCGATCGCCTTGACGGGCGGCTCAACGCCGACCAACCTGCGCCAGAGCGACGCCGCGCTCTTCGTCGTTATGAGCTGCGCGATCGCGACGCCGAGGCCGGACAAGGCTGCCCAGGCCAGTGCATCGCCCCACGAGGCATCGGGATCCCTCGCCATACGCGGAGGATTGCCCGGGCGGGCCGCAGTCCACGCCTTTTCGACGGCCTTCCTTGCGGCGATGCTCACGGGGATACCGACCGCTATCGTCATGATCCTCCAGCCGAGTCTGCCGACTGCGTCCGCCATGGTTCTACTGTATTCCTGTGGTGGCCCGTCCTGGCTCAGGTTGGCCGGGCGATCCCGCTGACGCATCAACGCCTATCGCGCACCAGCCCGCCGATGTCGTGCGGCTCGCGACGTCCGCCGCCGATCTGCACACCGTGGACGCCCTGGTGTCGGTGTGCCGGGCCTGTCCGCGCCTCGTCGAATGGCGCGAGGGCGTCGCGACGTCGAAGCGCCGTGCGTACGCCGACCAGCCGTACTGGGGCCGGCCGGTGCCGGGGTTCGGGGCAACGCATCCCCGCATCCTGATCGTCGGGCTCGCGCCCGGGGCGCACGGCGCGAACCGCACGGGCCGCAACTTCACCGGGGACCGTTCCGGCGCGTGGCTCTACGCCGCGCTCTACCGCTGCGGCCTGGCGAACCAGCCGACAGCGCTTGCCGCCGACGACGGGCTCGAACTGCGCGGCACCCGGGTGGTCGCCACCGTGCGGTGTGCGCCGCCGGACAACAAGCCGCTACCGGCAGAACGCGACAGCTGCCGGCCCTGGCTCACCCGCGAGCTCGAGCTGCTATGGCCTAGCGTGCGGTCGGTCGTGGTGCTCGGTGCGTTCGGGTGGACCGGCTTGTGGCCGGCGTTGCGTGGCGTCGGCGTGGACGTGCCACGTCCGGTGCCGAAGTTCGCGCACGGCGCCGAGGTAGCCCTGCCGGGCGGGCGGTGGGTCCTGGGCTGCTACCACGTCAGCCAGCAGAACACATTCACCGGCAAGCTGACCGAAGCGATGCTCGACGCGGTGTTCGCCCGGGCCGCCGAGCTGGCAGGTTGACGCCGCCGCTAGTCTCACGCCCATGTCTGAGCGCGAGTTCACCCCGGACCGAAGCCGGATCGACGTGTCGCGTGACCCGACGCCCGGCGTCCCTGACCATCTGCGCCCCGACGACGAGGAGCCGGGCTTCGACGTCGGCCGCGACCCGACGCCTGGCGTGCCGGACCACGCTGCCCCGGACGAGGACGCGCCGGACGACGAGTAGCCCTCCTGGGCGCGCCCCTGAACGCGTGATCTTGGGATTCTGGTCGAATAGCAACCACATGTCCAAGATCATCGGTGGTCGCCGGGTAGCGTCGCAGGCATGAGCACGGTGGGCAGCCCGGTGCGCATCCTGATCGTCGGCGGCGGCTACGTCGGCATGTACACCGCCCTGCGGCTGCAACGCAAGCTGTCGCCGGCACGGTTCGAGGTCACCGTTGTCGATCCCCAGCCCAACATGACCTACCAGCCGTTCCTGCCCGAGGCGGCAGCCGGTTCCCTTGAGCCGCGGCACGTGGTGGTGCCGTTGCGTCGGGTGCTGCGCAAGTGCCACGTCATCACCGGAAGAGTCGACCGCGTCGAGCACGCCCGGAAAGTCGCCACGATCACCCCGAACGACGGGACGCCGTACGAGCTGCAGTACGACCTGCTTGTGATGTGCCCTGGCGGCGTGTCGCGCCTGCTGCCCATCCCCGGACTCGCCGAGCACGGTGTCGGCTTCAAAACGATCGGCGAGGCGATCTTGCTGCGCAATCATGTGCTGTCCCGGCTGGACCTAGCCGTGTCCACGAGCGATCAGCAGCGTCGCCGCAGTGCGCTCACATTCGTGTTCGTCGGCGGCGGCTATGCCGGCGTGGAGGCGATCGCCGAGCTGCAGGACATGGCCCGCTACGCCACCCGCTACTACGACGGCGTCGAGCCGGACGACATGCGCTGGGTGCTCGTCGAGGCGGCCACCCGGATCATGCCCGAGGTGTCGATCGGGCTCGCGCTCTACACCGTCGAGCGCCTCACCGAGCGCAAGATCGACGTGCGCCTCGACACCCGGCTGGAGTCGGTGGTGAACGGGCGCGTCAAGTTGAGCGACGGCGAGGAGTTCGACGCGGAAACGCTTGTCTGGACGGCCGGTGTGCGGGCGCATCCGATGCTCGCAGACACGGACCTCCCCCGCGACGAGATGGGTCGGCTGCCCTGCCACGCCGACCTCACCGTGCGCGGCGTGGCCGGGGTCTTCTCCGCGGGCGACTGCGCGGCCGTCCCCGACGTCTCCCGCAAGGACGACCCGAACGCGCTCCTCGGCCCGAGTGCTCAGCACGCGGTACGCCAGGCGAAGGTGCTCGCCGACAACGTCATCGCCACCGTGAAGGAACGAGCGCTTCATGACTACGTGCACCGCTACGCCGGTTCGGTCGCGTCGCTCGGCCTATACCGCGGGGTTGCCGAGGTCTACGGCATCAAGCTGCGCGGCGTTGTCGCGTGGTTCATGCACCGCACGTACCACGTTTCCCGCATGCCGACGTTCAATCGCAAGGTCCGGGTGCTGACCGACTGGACAGCTGCGCTGTTCTTCCGTCGCGAGGTCGTGTCGCTGGGCCAGCTTCAGGCTCCGCGCAGCGAGTTCGAGGTAGCCGCCGGCAAGCTCAGCGCCTGAAGGACTCACGCCCATGCATGACGATCATGTCCTGATCGAGCAGCGCCTGCATCGCGTGCTGGCACGTGTCCGGCGCGCGGTGTACTCGCAACGCGTTCCACTGGGCGTCGCTGCTTGGCCGGTGAACGGCGAGCCTGTCCCGGTAGCCCAGGCGCTTTCGGCGCCGTACGCCGCGGTACGCGTGGGCGGCGCGTGGGGGCCGCCGTGGACGACGACCTGGTTTCGCGTCAAGGGTGCGGTACCGGAGGACTGGAAAGGACGCAGGGTAGAGGCGCTCGTCGACATCGGCTTCGACACCGACCGCACCGGCTTCCATGCCGAGGGACTCGTGTACGCCGCCGACGGGTCGCCGGTCAAGGGACTGAACCCGCGGTCGCAATGGGTTCACGTGCCGGACGACCAGCCAGTCGAGCTGTATATCGAGGCGGCCGCGAATCCGCTGATCCTCACCCCTGACAACCTGTTCTGGCCGACGCCGTTGGGCGATCGCGACACGGCGGGTTCCCAGCCGCTGTACCGACTGGAGCGGGCGGAGCTGGCGATATTCGAGGCCGAGGTGTGGGAGCTGCTCCACGACCTGGAGGTGCTGGGCGAGCTGGAGGCTGAGCTGGACCTCGCCGACCCGCGGCGCTGGCAGGTGCTGCGAGCGATCGACGGAGCGCTGGACCGCGTCGACGCGCAGGCAATCGCGGCGACGGCGGCCGCGGCCCGTGCGGCGTTGGGCGAGGTGCTGGCGACGCCTGCACCAGCGTCCGCGCACCGGATCAGCGCCGTGGGGCACGCGCACATCGACTCGGCCTGGCTGTGGCCGACGCGCGAGACGATCCGTAAGGTAGCCCGTACGTGCGCGAACGTCACCGAGCTGATGGACAGCCATGCTGAGCTTGTCTACGCGATGTCGTCTGCGCAACAGCTGGCCTGGCTCAAGGAAGATCGGCCGGAGTTGTACGCCCGGGTGGCCGATCGCGTCAAGGCGGGCCAGTTCGTGCCGGTGGGCGGAATGTGGGTCGAGTCCGACACCAACCTGCCGGGCGGCGAGGCGCTGGCCCGGCAGTTCGCGTACGGCAAGCGATTCTTCCTGGACGAGTTCGGCGTGGAGACGGAAGAGGTATGGCTGCCCGACTCGTTCGGCTATACAGCGGCGCTGCCGCAGCTGATCGCGCTGAGCGGATCACGATGGTTCCTGACCCAGAAGATCTCGTGGAACCAGACCAACAAGTTCCCGCACCACACCTTCTGGTGGGAGGGCCTGGACGGCACGCGCGTCTTCACGCACTTCCCGCCGGTGGATACGTACAACTCGAAACTGTCCGGGGCGGACCTGGCGTACGCGGTGCGGAACTTCGCCGACAAGGGCGGAGCAACCGGATCGCTGGTGCCGTTCGGCTACGGCGATGGCGGCGGCGGTCCGACCCGGGAGATGCTCGCGCGAGCCCAGCGGCTTGCTGACCTGGACGGCTCGCCGCGGGTCGTGATCGAACGCCCTTCCGACTTCTTCGCCCGCGCCGAGGCGGAGTACCCGGACGCCCCGGTATGGTCCGGCGAGCTGTACCTGGAGTTCCATCGCGGCACCTACACGTCGCAGGCCAAGACCAAGCAGGGCAATCGGCGCAGCGAGCACCTGCTCCGGGAAGCGGAGCTGTGGTGCGCTACGGCCAACGTGCGGCTCGGTACGGCATACCCGTACGAGCAGCTCGACCGAATCTGGAAGCTCGTGCTGCTCCAACAGTTCCACGACATCCTGCCTGGATCGTCGATCCACTGGGTGCATCGAGAGGCTGTTGGCAACTACGCTGCCGTCGCGGCCGATCTGGAGGCACTGATCGCGGCTGCTACCCGTGCCCTTGCCGGTACGGGCACCACCACCCTGGTGTTCAACGCCGCGCCGCATGCGCGCGGCGGTGTGCCGGCCCTGGGCGCCTGGCCGCGCAGCAGCCAGGCCGCCCCGACGACGGTCATCCCCGACGGCGACGGGTACGTCCTCGACAACGGCGTGCTTCGCGTCGCGATCGACCGCCTTGCTCTGCTTACCTCTGTGCAACACCAGGGGCGCGAAGTGCTCGCCAGTGTCGGCAACCTGCTTCAGCTACACCCGGACACGCCGAACATGTTCGATGCGTGGGACATCGACGCCTTCTACCGGCACGTGGCCACCGACCTGCGCGGGGAGGTGGGCGCGGCGGATCATGGCGTGCGGATAACCCACCGCTTCGGCGCGTCCACTATCACCCAGCTGATCACGCTGGAGGACGGCTGCGTCGTCTTCGACACCGACATCGATTGGCACGAGCGGGAGAAGCTGCTCAAGGCGGGCTTCGACCTAGACGTGACCGCCGACCGGGCCGCCTCCGAGATCCAGTTCGGGCACGTCTACCGGGCCACGCACACCAACACCAGCTGGGACGCTGCCAGGTTCGAGACGTGTGCGCACCGCTTCGTCCATGTCAGCGAGCCGGGCTATGGCATCGCCGTGGTCAACGACTCCACATACGGACACGACGTGACGCGGCGGCCCCGCGCCGGCGGGGGCGTGTCGACCGTCGTCCGCCTCTCGCTGCTGCGCGCCCCGCGTAGCCCCGACCCCGAGACTGACCAGGGACCGCACCACCTGCGCTACGCGCTGGTCCCCGGCGCGGACATCGTCGACGCTGCCCGCGAGGGCTACCGCATCAACCTGCCCGAGCGCGAGGTCGCCGGCGGCGAACCGGTCGAACCGCTCGTTCGGCTGGACAACGACGGCGTCATAGTGGAGTCCGTCAAACTTGCCGACGACCGCTCCGGCGACGTCGTCGTGCGGCTCTACGAGGCCTGCGGAGCGCACACGAGCGCCGCAGTCCGGCTCGGCTTCCCGGCCCGGAGCGTGCATTCCGTCGACCTGCTCGAACGCCGCGTGCCTGGCATCGACGAACCGGGCGATGTGATCCACCTGACGCTGCGGCCGTTCGAGATCGTGACGCTGCGTGCAATTCGTCGCGACTGAGCTGTGCCGGCCACCTACCCTGAGTGTGCCCCCGTAGCCCAACGGCAGAGGCAGACCCCTTAAAAGGGTCCGAGTGTCGGTTCGAGTCCGACCGGGGGCACGTCCGCCTATCTCAGGGTGACGCGTCGGCGAAGACCGTTGCCCAGTCGTTCTTGACGCTCACGACCGTCCACCCCTTCGCCTGCGCCTGCTCGAGTGCCCGTTCCGCTCCGGCGACATAGTCGAACTCGCGGTCGGCATCGTCGTGCAGGACGAGCAGTCGCAACGCGGGACGCGATCGCCCGCCGGCGAATTGCAGCATCTCGATGTCGCCGTTCGAGTTGCCGGCGGCTGCCAGTGGGCGCCGCCCGATCCGGCTCCAGATCCGGACCGGTTTGACCGGCCCGTCGTCGAAGACGTCCGGCTGCGCGCGATACACGACGGTGCCGCCGTGCTCGTCGTCGACGTAGCGCAGGGCGTTCGAGCTGCCGACTACGCGCTCGGCCGGGATCTGATAGATCGCGTCCGTGACCCGCCGCATGAAGTCGCGGTCGCCGCCGGACGCGATGTAGTTGGTGAACCCGTTCGCCTCGAGGTAGCGAAGCAGTTCGATCATCGGCAGATAGCCGCAGTCGCGCAACGGGCGTCCCAGGGTCGGGTGGTGGGCCTGCTCCAGATACATGTCGGCAGCAGCTGCGTAGTCCTCGACGCTCATCCCCCGAAACGCCTTGAGGATGCCACCCATCAGCACCTGCATATCGTCGTCGTCGCCGTGGTAGTGCTTGGTGAGCGCCCCGCCGAGCCACGCGTAGTCGCGTTCATGTGCGGCCTGCCACGGCTGCACGACGCGCAGCGCCTCATCCGCCGCGGCCATCTCGGCGAGCCGGCGCAGGATGAAGCCGACCTCGACCTGCATCGGTTTCTCGCACCACAGCGTGCCGTCGTTGTCGAACACCGCTACGCGCTCCTCGGGCGGCACGTCCGCGATCGAGCCGACGTAGCCCAGGATGGCGGCGCGTGTCGCAGTGTCGTTCCACGAGGGGAGCGGCTCGGCCATGTCAATCCTCGAACGTCTTGAGGAATTCACTCACGATCATCCGCGCCGCCCCTCTCGTCGACCCTTCGGTGATATCAACCGCGGCGGGCGG
>DATFRC010000110.1:0-21895 GCA_035263725.1 Jatrophihabitantaceae bacterium
ACGAGCAACGGGCCGAGCTGGCAGTGCCCGCACACGCCGATGCCGCACTGCATGTTGCGCTCGAGCGATACGCGGATCCGATCTGCCGCGACCCCCTTGTCCAGCAGGACGTTCGCGCTGAATCGCATCATCGGCTCGGGACCGCAGATGAACGCGATCGTGGCCGCTGGGTCGACATCGAGCCGGCCCAGTGGCTCGGTGACGAACCCGACCGGACCGTCCCAGTCGGCAGCCGGACTGTCGACGGTCAACTCCACGTCGAGGTCCGGGCGGGCCACCCAGTCGGCAAGCTGCGCGCGGAACAAGAACTCGCCGGCCGAGCGGGCGCCCGCGATGAGGGTGACCCGGCCGTACTCGGCACGGCGACGCATGACGCCGAGCAGGACGGGACGCAGTGGCGCCAGGCCGACTCCGCCGGCCACGATCACCACGTCATGGCCGACCGCGGTGTCGAGGCCCCAGTCGGTGCCGAACGGGCCGCGTACGCCGAGCAGCGCGTCGGGACGCGCTCCGGAAAGGGCCCGGCTTACTGCGCCGACGTCCCGGATCGTGTGCACGAGTGTCCCGTCCGAGGCGTCGCTGATCGAAATCGCGATCTCACCGATGCCGCGGGCGTAAAGCATGCAGAACTGTCCGGCGTTCGGATGGGGCAGACGGCGGCCGACCGGCGAGAGGCGCAGCGTCGCCGAGTCGTGCGTTTCCACCGTCCGGTCGACGACCCGGTACGGGACCGGCAGCATCGCATCGGCGCTGGCTGCCGGCGTCACGGCGGCTGCGCTCACCGCTCGCTCGCGCTGCTCGACGTCGACGCGTCTGCGCTGCTCACACGATCACGTGGACTGCCGTACACATCGAGCAGCCGCAGCCGGGTGTTCTGTAGCCGGTCCAGGACCGCGTCGAACATCCCTCTAGTGAGCCGGCAGCACAGCTCGGGATCCGCGTCCATGAGGGTACGCAGGCGTCCCGTGTCCAGCTCGACGGCGGTGACGGGAGTCATGGTGACCGCGCCGAACTGCCAGCGGTTGGGCGGCACCAGCCATGACCACCCGAGCACATCGCCGGGCCCGAGAGTCTGCAGGACGATCGCGCCACGCCCGGGTACAACCGACTCGAGTGCGATGAGGCCAGAGCGGATCAGCCAGCAACCAGAGGCGTGGCCACCCTCCTCGAACAACCGCTTCCGGGCAGCGAAGGACACCTCCTGCGCGGTGTCGGCGACCTTCGCCCGCTGGGCGCGCGTCATCGTCTGTACCAGGGTGAACGCAGCGATGGACTCCACGGGTATCACGGTGTGCCTCCATGCTGCGCCAGCGCGGCTGCCTCGGCGGTGATGTCGATGCCCACCGGGCACCACGCGATGCACCGTCCGCAGCCCACGCATCCCGACCCACCGAACTGGTCGTGCCAGGTCGAGAGCTTGTGCGTCATCCACTGCCGGTACCGGCTCGCCCCGGATACGCGCACGCTGCCGCCGTGCAGGTATGAGAAGTCCGTCTCGAAACAGGACGCCCATCGTTGCGCGCGCTCGGCATGTTCGCCGGTCAGATCGGTGACGTCCTCGACGGTGGTGCAGAAGCACGTCGGGCACACCATGGTGCAGTTGCCGCACGTCAGGCATCGTTGTGCGACGACGTCCCAGTGCGGCGAATCGCGACTGTCCCGCAGCAGAGCGCGCAGGTCGCCGGGCGGCATCTGCCGGCCCATCCGGTCGGCGGCCGCCGCCACCGCTCCGCGGGCGTCGTCGATCACGGCCGTGGTGGCCGTCTCGTGCACGAGCCGGGCCAGCACCGCAGCGCCCTCCTCCGTGCCGACGTCGACGAGAAAACGGTGCCCGGCCTCGTCGATGCGCTCGGTGAGCGACAGGTCGTAGCCAGGCCCGGGCGCCGGGCCGGTGCCCATGGAGGCGCAGAAGCACAGACCGCCCGGCTCGGTGCATCCCACCGCCACCACGAACAGCCCGTTCCGGCGCCGTGCGAACCTGCTGTCCGTACCCCCGAGTACGGTGCTGAGCGTTGCGATGGCGGCGAGGTCGCAGCCGCGAACACCGAGGAAGGCATATCGCGGCGAGTCGTCCTCGACCGGCACGTAGCCCGAACCGTCATCGCTGAACAGCCGTTGTCGCGGCGGATGCAGGAACTGCTTCCAGGACTGAGGTCCCGCAGAGTGGCCGAACACGGCCTTGTCCGAACGCCGGCGGAGCCGGTAATGCCCGGGCGCGACGTCGACCCCCCATCCCGTAGGCAACTGCGCGCCGGAGTCCAGCTCGGCAAGCACGATCGCATCGTCGCGGACCGTCGGGCCGACGACGCGATAGCCCTCGGAGATGAGCAGCTCGACCAGCTGATCCAGCCCGGCGCGGTCCAGGACTGCGTTACCAATCGGCTGGGAGCTCACTTCGGCGCCGGTCATCCCGACCTCCTCCCGCGCGTCGCGTCCAGCTTCCGCGCCGGGTCGGCCTGCGCACAAGGCCGAACGTCCTGGATGCGACGGTGTGGCTGGGCAGCCTCGGTACCCGAAATCTCACCATGAGTTGCGGATCGACTACTCAGCGCGCATACTATGCAGGCTCAGGTGATCGTTCCCCCGTGCGGCCACCTGAGCGCCAATTTGTATCCCGCCTGCGCGGAGCCGTGGCCGCACCGCTCGCTGCGCGCTCGGGTGCATCCCCGGCTCCACCCCGCGCCTTCGGCGCGGGCCGCGTCGCGGCGGCGGGGCTCTTCGCGCGGGCGCCCCATCGCAGGGTTAGCTACGCCTGGTGATCTTGCTGCCGAGCCAGACCAGCGGGTCGTACTTGCGGTCGACGACGCGTTCCTTCATCGGGATCAGCGCGTTGTCGGTGATCTTGATGTGCTCGGGGCAGACCTCGGTGCAGCACTTGGTGATGTTGCAGTAACCCAGCCCGAACTCCTCCTGGGCCTGGTTCTTTCGGTCCAGGGCGTCGAGCGGGTGCATATCCAACTCGGCGACCCGCATCAGGAAGCGCGGCCCGGAGAACGCCTCCTTGTTCTGATCGTGGTCGCGCACCACGTGGCAGACGTTCTGGCACAGGAAGCACTCGATGCACTTGCGGAACTCCTGCGAGCGCTCGACGTCGACCTGCGCCATCCGGTATTCGCCCGGCTGGAGGCCGGCCGGTGGAGCGAACGCCGGGATCTCGCGTGCCTTGACGTAGTTGAACGTGACGTCGGTGACGAGGTCTTTGATCACGGGGAAGCTGCGCAGCGGCGTCACGGTGACCGTCTCGTCCTGCGCGAACGTCGACATGCGGGTCATGCACATCAGCCGCGGCCGGCCGTTGATCTCAGCGCTGCACGAGCCGCACTTGCCGGCCTTGCAGTTCCATCGCACGGCGAGATCGCCGGCCTGCGTGGCTTGGAGCCGGTGGATCACGTCGAGGACGACCTCGCCGTCGTTCACCTCGACGGTGAAGTCGACAAGGTCGCCCTTGTCGGCGTCGCCGCGCCACACCCGAAAGTGCGCGTCGTAGCTCACTGGTGAACTCCCTTTCGGATTGCGCAAGAATTCCGCGTGTGAGACGAGGAATCCTTGCGCGATCGGTGAGTCATGCGGGCTCCTCGGCTGGCAGTTCCGCCTCGGTCAGGTACTTGGCCAGCTCGTCCCGGTCGAACATCGCCATCAGGTCGGGACGCATCGGCGGCAGCGGCTGCTCGACCACGTCGACGGCAGTCCCGTCGCTCAGGGAGCACACCAGGTTCTTCTTCCGCCATTCAGGGCGCATCGCCGGGAAGTCGTCGCGGGTGTGCCCGCCGCGGCTCTCCTCACGCAGCAGCGCCGCCCGGGCCACGCACTCGCTGACCAGCAGCATGTTGCGCAGGTCGAGCGCGAGATGCCAGCCCGGGTTGAAATGCCGATCGCCCTCGACGCTGACCTTGCCGACACGGACCTTCAGCTCATCCAGGCGCTTGAGCGCTTCGTTCATCTCGTAGGCGGTGCGGATCAGGCCCACCAGGTCGTTCATCAGCTGCTGCAGTTCCTGGTGCACCGCATAGGGGTTCTCACCGCCGTTGAGGCTCAGGGGCGCCAGCGCGGTCGCGGCGGCCGCCTCGACCTGGTCGGGACGCACGGCCGGGTAGCCGCCATCGAGCTGTCGCACATAGTCGGCGGCGCCCAGCCCGGCGCGGTAGCCGAAGACGAGCAGGTCCGAGAGCGAGTTGCCGCCCAGCCGGTTCGAGCCGTGCATGCCGCCGGCGACCTCGCCCGCGGCGAACAGCCCCGGTACCCGTGCCGCCGCCGCGGTGTCCGGGTCGACCTCGACGCCGCCCATCATGTAGTGGCAGGTCGGACCGATCTCCATGGGCTCTTTGGTGATGTCGACGTCGGCCAGCTCCTTGAACTGGTGATACATGGACGGCAGCCGCTTGAGGATCTCTGCAGCCGGCAACCTCGTCGCGATGTCCAGGATCACGCCACCGTGCGGCGAGCCCCGTCCCGCCTTGATCTCAGAGTTGATCGCCCGGGCCACCTCGTCACGCGGCAGCAGTTCCGGCGGCCGCCTGTTGTGGTCGGGGTCGGTGTACCAGCGGTCGGCTTCGTCCTCGGTCTCGGCGTAGTTCTTGCGGAAGACGTCCGGGACGTAGTTGAACATGAACCGCTTGCCCTCGGAGTTACGCAGCACGCCGCCGTCGCCGCGGACCGACTCGGTCACGAGGATTCCCTTTACCGAGGGCGGCCACACCATGCCCGTCGGGTGGAACTGCACGAATTCCATGTTCAGCACCGTCGAGCCGGCTCGCAGCGCCAGGGCCTCCCCGTCGCCGGTGTACTCCCACGAGTTGGACGTGACCTTGAATGACTTGCCGATGCCGCCGGTCGCCAACACGATCGCCGGAGCTCGGAACAGCACGAACTCGCCGTTCTCCCGGTAGTAGCCGAACGCGCCGCTGATCCGCCCCGAGGCGTCGCGCAGCAATTCCGTGATCGTGCATTCGGCAAACACCCTGAGCTTGCCGTCGCCGTCGTCCTCCTGCTGCAACGAGACGATCTTCTGCTGCAACGTGCGGATGAGTTCCAGGCCGGTGCGGTCGCCGACATGAGCTAGCCGGGGGTATTCGTGGCCGCCGAAGTTGCGCTGGCTGATCTTCCCGTCCTTGGTGCGATCGAACAGCGCGCCGTAGGTCTCCAGCTCCCACACCCGCTGCGCTGACTCCTTGGCGTGCAGCTCGGCCATGCGCCAGTTGTTGAGGAACTTGCCGCCACGCATCGTGTCGCGAAAGTGGACCTGCCAGTTGTCATTCGGATTGACGTTGCCCATGCTGGCCGCGATGCCGCCCTCGGCCATGACGGTGTGTGCCTTGCCGAACAGCGACTTGCTGATGATCGCGGTCCGCATGCCGGCCTCGCGCGCGGCGATCGCAGCGCGCAGCCCCGCGCCGCCCGCGCCGATGACGGCGACGTCGTAGTTGTATTTCTCGATCTCGGTCATGTGTGGTCGCCTCTAATTAATGATGCGCGGGTCGCCGAACGCCCCCGAGGCGACCAGCGCGATATAGGCGTCGGTCAGCATCAGCGTGCCGAGCGTGATCCACGCTAGCTGCATGTGCCGGGCGTTCAGCTTGGAGACGAACGTCCAGGTCCGATAGCGCAGCGGATGGCGGGAGAAGCTGCGCAATCGCCCGCCCACGATGTGCCGGCATGAGTGACACGACACCGTGTACCCCCACAGCAGCACGACGTTGCCCAGCATGATCAACGTGCCCAGCCCGACGCCGGGGTCGCCGTCCGCGCCGCGGAATGCCCGGATCACGTCGTAGGTGTTGACCAGCGATATCAGGATCGCCACGTAGAAGAAGTAGCGGTGCACGTTCTGGATGATCAGCGGGAAGCGCGTCTCGCCGGTGTAGCGGGCGCGCGGCTCAGGGACGGCGCAGGCTGGCGGCGAGAACCAGAACGAGCGGTAGTACGCGCGCCGGTAGTAGTAGCAGGTGAACCGGAAGCCCAGCAGGAATGTCAGGGTGATGATCGCCAGTGGCAGGAACGGCGGAAAGTGGCCGAACCAGGTGCCGAAGTCGCGCGCTTCCTTGGGGCACGAGGCAGAAACGCACGGCGATGAGAAGGGCGACAGATAGTGGTAGCGCTCGACGAAGTACGCCCGCTGGCTCATGATCCGCACGACACCGTAGATCAGCCATATCGAGAGCCCTGCGACGACGAGCAACGGCTGCACCCACCAGCGGTCGGTGCGCATCGTGCCGGGGGCAATGTTTGCTCTGCCGGGGGAGTGGACGCCGGTGTCGGTCGTCGTCACGGTGGTCACGCGGGCCTCTCCTAGCCACATCATCGTGGGGCGCATTTCTGCGCCTGTGCACGCAGTCTTGTACCACAGTGCACGGTTGCCAACATCTCGCCGGTCACACTCGGCGAACGCGGCGCGCTGCCGTGGTCGTGTAAGCTCGTCCGTCGGCGCGCGGTATGCGGGCTCGGCCCCTTTAGCTCAGTCGGCAGAGCGTCTCCATGGTAAGGAGAAGGTCTACGGTTCGATTCCGTAAAGGGGCTCATACTGACACCCACTGGCGGGGTAGCTCAGTCTGGCAGAGCAAGCGGCTCATAATCGCTGTGTCGCCGGTTCAAATCCGGCCCTCGCTACGACGTTCGTCCGTCTCATCGAAAGGCACTTCCCGTGGCAGCCACCGACATCCGACCCAAGATCACTTTGGCATGCCAGGTGTGCAAGCATCGCAACTACATAACCCGCAAGAACCGGCGCAACGACCCCGACCGGCTCACGCTCAAGAAGTTCTGCCCCAACTGTGGCAAGCACACCGAGCACCGCGAAACCCGATAAGCATCGCATATAGCGCGTTAGCTGCGGGCGCCGTCGGGCTCGCACGTCGCACCAACGGACGCCGAGAGACAGGCACCGGCGGATAGAGTCACTGCATGCCGCTCGACCAGTCCTTTGTCGGGCGGGTCTACCCGCCCACGCCGCCTTACCAGGTAGGGCGCGAGAAGATCCGCGAGTTCGCCGACGCCATCGGCGACGCCAACCCGGCGTATCGCGACAGGGCGGCTGCGAAGGAGCTCGGCTACCCGGATGTAGTCGCCCCGCCGACGTTCGGCATCATCGTCACTTCGCGCGCCGGCCACCAGGTGATCATGGATCCCGAGCTCGGTGTCGACTACTCGCGGGTGGTCCACGGCGAGCAGCGCTTCACCTATGTCCGCCCGATCCGCGCCGGCGACACGCTGTCGGTCGTCGTCACGGTCGAGAGTGTCCGCTCGGTGGCGGGCAACGACATCGTCTCCACAAAGGGCGACGTGTCCACTGTGGACGGTGATCCGGTGCTCACGACCTACAGCACGCTTGTCGTCCGCGGGGCAGACTCATGACTACGGTCGGCACCGTCCTGCCGGCGCAGAGCTTCCCGATCGCGCGCGCCGATCTGGTGCGGTACGCCGGGGCGTCCGGAGACTTCAACCCGATTCACTGGAACGAGCGGTTCGCGACGTCGGTCGGCCTCCCCAACGTCATCGCGCACGGCATGTACACGATGGCGCTAACCGCTCGGGTCGTCACCGACTGGGCCGGCGATCCCGGCGCCGTGGTCGAGTACGGTGTGCGGTTCACCCGGCCTGTCGTGGTGCCCGACCCGGACGGTGCGGTGCTCGACGTCGCGGGCGAAGTGTCCGCGGTGCGTGACGACGGGCTCGTGGTGGTGGACCTCACCGCGACCGTGAACGGCCAGACCGTGTTGGCGAAGGCGCGCGCGGTCGTGCGTCCGCCGTCGTGAGGGTGGGCCTCGCGGCGGCCGCCGCCCTGCTGGTGCTTACGGGCTGCACGGCCACGACCAGCGGCCACGGCTCCCCTCGATCCGGCCCGTCCAGGCCAACCACCCCGTCCTCGACCGCGCCGACCGCGCCGACCACGCCGCCGAGCAGTGCGGCCCCGAGCGGCTGCCCGGCGAGCTACCTCCCGCCGGACCCAGGACGGCCCAAGGTGACGCTGCGGTTCACGGTCGGGGCCGGCCTCGGCACCGTGCGGGGCAGCGAGCACATCGAGTTCACGCCGGATCTGCCCATTACCGAACTGGTCTTCCGGCTCACCGCCAACACGGCGCCGACCGTCGCGGCCGGTAACAAGATCGTGATCGAGAAGGCGTCGGCCGACCACGGCGGCGGCGCCGCGCACTATGACCGCGATGGCGCGGCGCCGGGCACACAGGGCGGCCTGCTGCGTATCCCGTTCCCCGCACGGATACCCGCCGGGACCACCGTGGCCGCCGACATCACGTTCACCGTGACGCTCGGCAATGAATCGTTCGACCGCTTCGGCCGGGTCGGGACTGGCGCGCAGCGCTACGCGTGGTTCGCGTCGGCGCAGCCGCTATTGGCGTGGGAACGGGGCTTCGGCTGGCACACCGAGCCGATGTTGCAGTTCGCCGCCGAGAGCGCGACGAGCGAGGCCATGCAGACCGATCTGACCGTCGTGGCGCCCGCCGCGGACACGGTGATCATGTCGGGCGACCCTGCTGATCCGCCGGCCGGCGGCAGCATCCGGACCTGGCACTCGACGGTCGCCGCGGCCCGTGATGTGAGCGTCGCCGTTGGTCCCTTCGTGGTCAGCGACTCCACGGTGAACGGCGTCAAGCTACGAGTCGGGGCACCGAGCGCGGGCGTACGCGACCAGTTGGTGCCGCTATTCCGGCTAGCGATGATCGAGCACGCCAAACGGTTCGGGCCGTTCCCGTTCCCGTCGCTTTCGGTGGCGCGCGTGCCGGCGCAGGGCGGCGGCATCGAGTACCCGAGTTCGATCCTGATGCTCGACGGCTCCCAGTTGGTCGCAGTGCACGAGACGGCGCACCAGTGGTTCTACGCGATGGTGGGTGACTCGCAGGCCACCCACGCCTGGCTGGACGAGGCCTTCGCGAGCTATGCCGAGCAACTTGTCGACGACGACCCGCCACCGGCCGGGATCCTGAACCAGCCCGGCAATGTCGACGCGCCCACCGCCTCCTACGGCAGCCATGCAGGCCTCTACTACAGCGTCACCTACTACAAGGGTTCCGCCGCGCTGCAGGCCGCGCGGGCAGCGGCCGGACCGGCTAAGTTCGACGCGGCGATCCGCTGTTATGTCAACGCCAACGCGTGGCGCATCGCCAACCCGTCGGACCTGGAGGCCGCGCTGCGTGGCTTGCCCGCGGCCATCTCCGTCCTCCGAAAGGCGCACGCCCTGCCATGAGCATCGAGGTACGTGACAACAGCGACGAGTCGCGGTACGAGGCGCTCCTCGACGGCCAGCCCGTCGGCTTCGCCTACTACCGCAGCGAGCCCGGCCGAGTGGTGTTTACGCACACCGAGGTGCGGGCCGAGGCCGAGGGCAAGGGCGTGGGCAGTGCCCTCGTCCACTCGGCTCTCGACGACGTGCGCCAGCGCGGGCTTGCGGTCGTCCCACTGTGCCCCTTCGTGCGCAGCTACATCGCCCGGCATCCCGAGTACGACGACCTCGTGCCCTAAACCGGGACGACGACCACGCGCGCGCGGGCCAACGTGTCGAGGTAGGCAACGATGTCGGCCGGATCTGAGGTCAGTACGGCGGCCGGCGCTCGGCCGGCCGCGGTGTAGGCGACGAGGGCGTCGACGAAGTCGGGGCGCTTCTTGCCCGGTGGCCGTACGTCGCCGAGCATGAGCCCGATCCGCTTGTAATCGCGCTCGGTGTACTTGGTCTCGACGTGGCAGCCGGCCAAACACCGAGACAGCGTGGTCTTGATCGCCGGGTGGTCGCGCCATACCTGCGCCAGGACCGGCCCGGGCACGACCGGCAGTACCGCACGACTGATATCAGCATGCTTCTCGTCCGCCACGGCGGATCGGTTCGCCAGCGCAATCAGCATTCCGGCGTCGTACACCACCGAGCCGGTCACGCGGCGCCGTGCCCAGACTCGCGGAAGAATGCATCCCACTGTGCCTTGATCGCTGCTCTCTCGACAGGACTCAGCTCGCCCACAAGCGGCGGAGGCGGCTCGTCCGCCACGCGCTCCATGGCATCGATCCGCGCGTCGAGTTCGGCAAAGACGTCCGCAGCTCGCTCATCCCGCTCGGCAGCGTCGAGAGCGGCACGCGAGACATAGGTTGAGACGTCGACGTCCGCGCGAGCGGCCGCAGCGCGGATGCGCTCGGCATCGTCGGGATCAAGCGAGATCGACAGCCTGGTCTTCGGCATGCAGCAAACGTAACACGGCGTATTACGCCTCAGCCGGAGTCGGCGACGAGCTTGGCGATCCGGCTGACGCCCTCCGCGAGGTCCGCGTCGCCCAGGGCGTAGGAGAGCCGCGCGTAGCCGGGCGTGCCGAACGCCTCGCCGGGGACGACGGCCACCTCGGCCTCGTCCAGGATAATGCCGGCGAGTTCGGACGAGTTGCTCGCGACGCGTCCGCGCAGCGGCTTGCCGAGCAGCCCTTTGACTGACGGGTACGCGTAGAACGCGCCGAGCGGTTCAGGGCAGACGACACCCGGGATGTCGCTCAGCATGCTCACGATGGTGCGGCGGCGCCGGTCGAACGCCGCGCGCATCGCCGCGACGGCGGAGAGGTCGCCGCTGACCGCCGCGAGCGCTGCCGCCTGGGCGACGTTCGAGACGTTCGACGTGGAATGCGACTGAAGGTTGGTCGCGGCCTTGACGACGTCGGTAGGGCCGATCAGCCAGCCGACGCGCCAACCGGTCATGGCGTAGGTCTTGGCGACGCCGTTGAGGATGACGACGCGGTCGCCCAGTTCGGGGACGGCGGTCGCGATCGAGAGATGCTCGGCGCCGCCGTAGACGAGGTGTTCGTAGATCTCGTCGGTCACCACCCACAATCCGTGCGATGCCGCCCAGCGTCCGATCTCGACGACGGCCTCAGGGGGGTAGACGGCGCCCGTCGGATTCGACGGCGAGACGAAGACCAGCATTTTCGTCCGCTCGGAGCGCGCCGCCTCGAGTTGCTCGGCGGTGGCCAGGTACCCGGACGTCTCGTCGGTGACCACCTCGACGGGGACGCCGCCGACGAGCTTGATCACCTCGGGGTAGGTCGTCCAGTACGGGGCGATGAGCAGCACCTCGTCGCCGGGGTCGAGCAGCGTGGCGAACGCGTTGTAGACGGCGTGCTTGCCGCCGTTCGTGATGAGAACGTTGGCGGCCGCGGTCTCGTATCCGCTGTCGCGCATGGTCTTTGTGGCGACGCCTTCGCGCAACTCGGGGAGTCCGGGAACCGGCGTGTAGTGGTGGTACTTCGAGTTGCGCGCCGCCTCGATCGCGGCGTTGACGATGTAGTCGGGAGTGGCAAAGTCCGGCTCGCCGGCGCCGAAGCCGATGACCGGCCGGCCGGCCGCCCGGAGTGCCTTCGCCTTGGCATCGACGGCCAGCGTGGCGGATTCGCCGATGGCAGCGACGCGGTCAGAGATCCGGGTTCCCATGGGCCTATCCTCCCAGACGGTGCTAACCGCCTGCGGCTAGCGTGTGCGACATGCAGGACGGGGCCGAGCTGATCGGTGCCATCGGACTTGTCACCGTGCCGATACCTGAGGGCGGACCGGGTGAGGTCATGCTCCCGATCCGAGGCGGAACCGAGGCATTCGCGGCGTGGGCCGACCGGCCGGTTCCCAAGTCGGCCCGCGTGATGGTTGTCGAGGCACTGTCGGGGCGTTCGGTCGTCGTCACCCGGTACCCGTAGCCGGGCGGGCCAGGAGAGGAAGTGGATCATGCTGTTCTGGCATGTTCCCGCGCCGAATGAGGCGCTGCTGATCACCGGGTCGAAGCGGCGCGGCACCGAGGCGCCGTTCCGCATCGTCACCGGCCGGGGCGTCTTTGTACTGCCGATCTTCCGCAAGGCGAGCACACTGTCGCTGGCGCTGCGGGTCTCCGAGATCATCGAGGATTGCGTCACGGTCCAGGGCATCAGGCTGAACGTCCAGGCGGTCGCCGCATTCAAGGTCGGTGACGATCAGGCCTCGATCGCCAACGCGGCGCGCCGGTTCCTGACCGAGCAGGACCAGATGGAAGAGCTGGTCGGACGGGTGCTCTCCGGGCACCTGCGCTCGATCGTCGGTGCGCTGACCGTCGAGGAGATCATTCGCGAACGCGACCGGCTGGCCCAGGAGGTCACCGAGGGCAGCCATTCGGAGATGGAGAAGCTCGGCCTGATCCTCGACGCGATGCAGATCCAGGAGATCGCTGACGGGAGCGGCTACATCGACAACATCGCGGCGCCGTACTCCGCGGCTGTCGCGAGCCAAGCACGCATCGCGGCCGCCAAGTCCGACCAGGAGGCGTTCGAGCGCGAGCAGCAGGCGGCAGCGCTGAAGGCACAGTACGAACGCGATACCGCTATCAAGCACGCCGGCTTCCAGGCAGAGGTGGAGGAGGCCCGGGCTCGCTCGGCTCAGGCCGGTCCGCTCGCCGAGGCCAGCTCTGCGCAGGAAGTGATCACCCAGCAAACGGCATTGGCGCAGCGGCAAGCCGAGTTGGCGGCGCAGCGCCTGGAGGCCGACGTGCGGCGGCCCGCCGACGCCGAGGCGTACCGGCAGCGCACGCTCGCCGAGGCGGCCCGTGACCAGGCGCGTTTCCAGACCGAGGCCGAGGCATACCGGCGCACCACCGTCGCCGACGCGGAGGCCAAAGCCGCCCGGATACAGGCCGACGCCCAGGCGTACACCCGGCAGGCGACCGCCGAGGGCGAGGCGCAGGCCGTGCGGGCGCAGGCGGAAGCCTCCGCGTACGCCGAGCGGACCACCGCCGAGGCCAACGCCGAGGCGAACGCCAAGCGCGCTGAGTCGCTGCGGGAGGGCAACCAGGAACTGATCGCGGCGAACCACCTCGTGGAGGTCCTGCCCGCCATTGTCGAGGCGGCCTCGCGGGGGCTGACCGGCGCCAACGTGACCGTGCTGAACGGCGCGTCCGGCGTGAACGAGGTGCTCGCCGGGCTGATCACCCAGGGCGCGTCGATCCTGGACACCGCCCGCCGGTCGCTGAGTACGCCGCTCGCGCCGAGCGAGGACGGACCCGGACGGGCGGACCCGGCAGCACGGAGCATTGCCCCGTCCTGATCAGGCACGGCGCCGGATTTGCGCCGGCTTGGAGGCGGTGGGCACCGGGCCGTACACTCGCATCCGGGGTCGGCAGGGCCTTGCGTCAGCATGCGCCGATGTCGTCCCGGCCTGGGCTGTATTGATCACGGCCTAGGGGCGTGGCTCAATTGGTAGAGCACCGGTCTCCAAAACCGGCGGTTGCAGGTTCGAGTCCTGTCGCCCCTGCGGAGCGCTGACCGCCAGTAGCGGCGCCCGAGCAATACGGCGTGCCACCCGGCACGCCACCGAGAGGAGAGATCGTGACTGCGACCCGCACCGAGTCCGCAGCACCCCGTCCGTCGAGCGGGGGACCCGGCGGCCGCCCGGGGCGGTACATCCGCGAAATCATCTCGGAGATGCGCAAGGTCCTCTGGCCTTCGCGCCACGAACTGGTGACGTACACGGCCGTAGTGATCGTCTTCGTCGTGATCATGATCACGATCGTGGGCTTCCTGGACCTCGGGCTCGCCAAGCTCGTCCTGAAGGTGTTCGGCTGACCGAGTACGTCTGCGCCCCGATAAAGCACACGAAGCACGTGAGGAAGTAGAACTGTGTCCGACTACGAGAGCGCGCCGGGCGAGGCGCAGCCGAGAGAGCCCGGCGATGTCGCCGCCGCCGCGCGACTGCTCGGCGCGAACGAGCACGACGCCGCGGACGTCGTCGAGGCAGAAATGCGCGACGAGGCGGGCGACGACGCGACCATTGCCGAGCCGGCCGAGCCGGCCGAGGTTGAGGTTGAGGCATCGACCGAGGCGGTCGTCGAGGAGTCGGCCGCTGCGGCGGTCGAGGACGACGACGAGGACCCGATCGAGACGCTGCGCCGGGAACTGCGCGCGCAGGTCGGCGACTGGTACGTGGTGCACTCATATGCCGGCTACGAGAACAAGGTGAAGGCCAACCTCGAAAGCCGCATTCAGAGCCTGGACATGGAGGAGTACATCTTCCAGGTCGAGGTGCCGACCGAAGAGGTCGTCGAGATCAAGAACGGCAAGCGCCAGCAGGTGCAGCGCAAGGTGTTCCCGGGCTACATCCTGGTGCGGATGGACCTCAACGACGAGTCATGGGGCGCGGTGCGCAATACCCCAGGTGTGACGGGGTTCGTCGGGGCAACGTCGCGCCCGTCGCCGCTGTCACTCGACGAGGTTGCCAAGATCCTCGCGCCGGCCACCCAGAAGGCCGCCGCGGTCGCCCGGGGCACCACGACCACTGCCGTGAAGCCGGAGGTCCAGGTCGTCGACTTCAGCATCGGCGAGTCCGTCACGGTCATGGACGGCCCGTTCGCCACGCTGCCCGCGACGATCAGCGACATCGACCCGGTGCATCAGAAGCTGCAGGTGCTCGTCTCCATCTTCGGACGCGAGACGCCTGTCGAGCTGTCGTTCAGCCAAGTTGCCAAGATCTGAGAAAGAAGCCAATGCCTCCCAAGAAGAAGCTCGCCGCGATCATCAAACTGCAGATCCAGGCCGGCGCCGCCAACCCGGCGCCGCCCGTGGGCCCTGCACTCGGTCAGCACGGCGTCAACATCATGGAGTTCTGCAGGCAGTACAACGCGGCCACCGAGTCGCAGCGCGGGCAGATCATCCCGGTCGAGATCTCGGTCTATGAGGACCGTTCGTTCACGTTCGTCACCAAGACGCCGCCCGCCGCGCAGCTGCTGAAGAAGGCCGCCGGCGTCGACAAAGGCAGCGGCGAGCCGCACGTCAACAAAGTCGGCACCGTGACCATGGACCAGGTGCGCGAGATCGCCCAGACGAAGATGGAAGATCTCAACGCCAACGACATCGACCAGGCGGCGAAGATCATCGCCGGTACGGCCCGTTCGATGGGCATCACCGTCAGCGGCTGAGTGCCGCCGACCGTGGGAGGGCGCGCCAGCGCCCGCGACTACCACAAAGGAGACAGGAATGAAGCACAGCAAGGCTTATCGCAAGGCCGCGGAACTCGTCGATCGCGACCGGACCTACACCCCGCTCGAGGCGGCGCGGCTGGCCAAGGAGTCGTCGCCCACTAAGTTCGACGCCACCGTCGAGGTGGCGCTGCGCCTCGGTGTCGACCCGCGTAAGGCGGATCAGATGGTGCGCGGCACCGTCAACCTGCCGCACGGCACCGGCAAGACCGCCCGGGTGATCGTCTTCGCAACCGGCGACAAGGCGGCAGAGGCCGAGGCAGCCGGCGCCGACCGGGTCGGCAGCGACGACCTGATCGCCGCGATCCAGGACGGGTACCTCGACTTCGACGCTGCTATCGCGACCCCTGACCAGATGGCGAAGGTGGGTCGCATCGCCCGCATTCTCGGCCCGCGCGGGCTGATGCCTAACCCCAAGACCGGCACCGTGACGCCGGACGTCGCCAAGGCGGTCAACGACATCAAGGGCGGCAAGATCAGCTTCCGAGTGGACAAGCAGTCCAATCTGCACCTGATCCTCGGCAAGACGTCGTTCACCCCGGAGCAGCTCGTCGAGAACTACGCGGCGGCACTCGACGAGGTGCTGCGCGCCAAGCCTTCGTCGGCCAAGGGCAAGTACCTGAAGAAGGTCACGTTCGCCACGACGATGGGCCCCGGTATCTCCGTCGACGCGAACCGCACCCGCAATCTGCTGGAGGATGTAAGTCAGTAACTCCCGCCTGGGGTCGCGATGAGCGCTCGCGCGAAGAGCCCGCCGGCCGCGGCGCGGCCCGCGCCGAAGGCGCGGAGTGGCGCGAGGCATCCGCCCCTCGGGGGCGGTGCCCGAGGGACACGAACCGGCGGTCAAGTCAGCGCGCTCGCGCGAACAGCCCGCCGGCCGCGACGCGGCCCGCGCCGCAAGCGCGGAGTGGCGCGAGGCATCCGCCTCTCGGGGGTGGTGCCGGAGCGACACGCCCCGGGCGGATGAGCTACGTGTGGCGCTGGGGGGCGGCGCCCTCGGCGACGCTACGCACCCGTTTGGCCAGGAGCGCACGTGCCGCGAGCCCGGCCCGCAGCGTCCAGCGGACGGGCGCCCAGCGACGGCCCCGGTAGCGATTGGCGATGTAAATCCAGGCGCTGCGGTGGTGCTCGATCGCCATCCGCTCCGGATCCCGGGACGTCGCATGGCCTCCGGTATGGACGACAACCGACGAGGGCACGTATACGTTCTGCCAGCCGGCCTTGCCCATGCGCTCGCCGAGGTCGACGTCCTCGAAGTACATGAAGTACGCGGGGTCGAAGCCGGCGACAGCGTCGAACGCGGCTCGGCGCACCAGCATGCACGAACCCGACAGCCAGTCGGTCGGCCCCTCGGCAAGATCACCGCGCTCGCGGCGATACGCGGCGGTCCACGGGTTGGACGGCCACCACCAGCCGCATACGGCGTGGCCGATGCCCCGCCCGAGCGACGGCAGCGCCCGCGCCGACGGATAGACCGCCCCATCCGGCGTCTTGATCATGGGCCCGACGGTGCCCGCGCGGGGCCAGCGTTGCGCCGCGGCGACCAGCTCGTCCAGCGATCCGGGCTCCCAGATCACGTCGGGGTTGGCGACCACCACCAGTTCGCCGGTCGACGCGCCGACGCCGACGTTCACGGCCCGCCCGTAGCCGACGTTGCCCCCGGTGGGCACGACGCGCACACCGGGTCGCTTGGCGGCGATCTCCACGGAGCCGTCATCCGAGCCGTTGTCGGCGAGCACGACTTCCAGCGGTGCGGTAGTGGCCTGCTCCAGCGAGTCCAGAAACGTCGTGAGCGTCTCGCCGGGCGAATACGTCACGGTGACGACAGTGATCACTCCTGTCGAATCTCCTTCCCAGCCGGGAGGGCGGGTCGCCGGTTCGCGCGCGCCTGGAGCGCGCGGCTGATTTGCTCCCCAAGTGTCGCTCATCGGTTCGCCGCCTTCTCGTACGCGGCGATATGCGCCGCGGCGCAAGCATCCCAGGTGAAGCCGGCGGCGCGCTCGACGGCCGCGGCGGCGAGCGCCTTGCGCCGATCAGCGTCGTCGAGCAGCTCCCCCAGCGCTGTGCCGATCGACGTGGCGTCCGGCTCGCTGTAGGCGACGGCGTCGCCGCCAACCTCCGGCAGGGCCAGCCGCCGCGTCGTCAGCACTGCCACACCGCACGCCATCGCCTCCAGCACCGGCAGGCCGAAGCCCTCGCCCAGACTCGGGTACGCGACGACTTCGGCGCCACCGAGCAGCCCGGCGAGATCATCAACCGGGAGATAACCGGGACGCACCACGGTCAGCTCGGCGGGTACCTCGGCCAGCGCAGCGTCGAGCCCGGTGTCCCAACCCGCGCCGCCGGCCAGCACGAGGGCCGGCGCGTCGGGCCGGTCGCGGGACGCGGCCGCCCAGCCACGCACCAGCGCCGGGACGTTCTTGCGAGGTTCCAGCGTCCCGAGAAACGCCACGTAGGGCTGCTCGGGGCGCAGTCCCAACCGGCTGCGCATCGCGGCGATCGTGGCGGCCGACGGCGGCGCGAACACGGCGGTGTCGACGCCCAGGTATGCCACCGCAAGGCGCGCTGGATCCGCTCCCGCGACGCGAACCAGCTCGGCGGCGGTGGCTTGGGACGGGACCACGCAGCACGCCGCCCGGCGCAGGGCGAGCCGTGTCGCGGCGCGGAAGAACGGCCCCTTCGTGCGGGTGTGCACGGTCGGGTCGGTGAAGAACGTGGCGTCGTGCAACGTCACGACGAGCGGCACCCGGCTGAGCAGCGGGTGCGTGTAGTGCGGGCTGTGCAAGACGTCCGGTGCGACCCGCCGCAGCACCGCGGGGAAGCCGAGCTGCTCCCAGGCCAGCCGTGCCGGCCGCCCGCCGGCGGCCCGCGTGATCGCGATCGGCTCGGCGGAGCTGAGCCGCCCGTAGTGCGCCGTGTCGTGCGGCTGGCACGCGACGCGCACGCCGACACCCGCCCGCACTAGCGCCGGAATCAGGTTGTCGACATACCTGCCGACACCGCGCCGATCAGCCGGCACCGCCGTTGCATCGATCAGCACGCGGACCAAGGCAGCTCCTGAATCAGTGGACGAGAAAGACTACAGCGCGGAACGCCGCTCCCGGCTGAACATGGCCCGCACGGCGCCTGGCCCCGCCGCGAGGGTGGCCAGCAGCAGGTCGGCCATAATCAGCAACGCCCGCGACCCAAGCACCACGACCAGGGCCTGGCCGTTGGTCATGATCGAGCGCAGCACGAGGAGGAGCACGACTTCGCGCAGCCCCGCACCGGCCGGTACCGGAATCAGCAGCACACCTGCAGAGATCGCAAGCGCGGTACCACCGACGCAGAGCGCGAACGCCGAGAACCCCGCGTGGCCGAGCGCGGCGCACAGCACGTACACGTGCGTACCCAGCAGCAGCCAGCTCAGCACCGACCATGCCGCGGCGCGGATCGTCGAGCGCAGTGGCAGCTGCTCGTGGAGCGGCTCGCGTCCCACGAGCGCAAACGCCCGATCGAGCAGCGCGGGCAATGCCCGGGGATGCAGCAGCGCGAACAGGAACGGGAGCGCTAGCAACACCCACCAGTAGTGCGCGAGAGCGTGCGCGCTCCAGACCGGCAGCGCCACACATGCGACCAGCAGGCCGACGCAGCAGCTGAGCACGATCGTCAGCAGGTTGCCGGCAATCATCGTGCGCCGGCTTGCCCCGCGAGCGCGGCCGGCCTCCATCTGCATGACGAGTGGCCACATCGAGCCGGGTAGGTACTTGCCCAGCTGGCTGGTGAAGAAGACCCGCGCACCCGGGCCCCACGGCAGCCGCACCCCCAGCCCGCCCAGCACTTCGCGCCAGAGCGGGAAAGTGACCGCGGTACCGGCCGCACCGACGACGAGGCTGAGCACCATCGGCCACACACCGACGCGATGGAGCGCGTCACCGAACGGGTGCCGCTCCCGGTAGATTGCGTACGCCGCGCCCACCACGACGGCCACGACGGCGGCGACCGCCACCGCCTTCCGCCGGGCACCGCCGTGCGGCTCCGCCGGGCGCGTACCAGCGTCCACCGCGCTGCGGCGCACCTGGACTCCTTCCACCGAGGAGAAATCGTAACGTGACGAGCGGGAGACCGTTGCGCGTCCTTGGCTTCGGCACGTACGACACGGCTCGGCACCCGCGCGTGGGTGTCCTTCTCGAGGGCCTGCGGGCACGCGGCGCAGAGGTCGTAGAGGCGAATGCGCCGCTGCGCTTGAGCACCGCCGAGCGGGTGGCGATGCTGAACAGTCCGTGGCAGGCGCATCGGCTGGTACGGCAGGTGCTGTCGCGCTGGTGGACGATCGCCCGCCGTGGCCGGCGCGCCGCTCGGGACGGCCGGCTGGACGCGGTCGTGGTCGGCTATCTCGGTCAATTCGACGTGATCTTCGCGAGGCTGCTGTTCCCGCGTCGCACCGTGGTCCTCGACATGCTGATCTTCGGCGCCGACACGGCGCGCGACCGTCGTATGTCGACCGGTGTCCGGCTGTGGCTGCTGGGCCGGTTGGACGCCACCGCGGCGGCGTGCGCGGACATCGTCCTGGTCGACACCGCGGAACACGCAGCCCTGCTGCCGACCCGGCAGCAGCACAAAGCGATGGTCGTGCCGGTCGGCGCCCCTGATGGGTGGTTCGCGGCGCGCAGCGGTGATACCGGAGCAGCGCTTCAGGTCATCTTCTTCGGCCTTTTCACACCTCTGCAGGGCACGACTGTGATCGGCGAGGCGCTGGCCAAGCTCGCCGGACGCGCCGACATCCGCGTCACGATGATCGGCACCGGCCAGGACAGTGACGCCGCACGCGCCGCAGCGGCCGCCAACCAGCACATCACCTGGCTCGACTGGGTCGCTGCGGATCGGCTACCGCAGCTTGTGGCCGAACACGACGTCTGCCTGGGTATCTTCGGCACCGGCCCCAAAGCGCAACGGGTCGTGCCCAACAAGGTGTATCAGGGCGCCGCCGCCGGTTGCGCCATCGTCACCTCGGACACTCCGCCGCAACGGCGCGCTCTCGGCGACGCGGCGGTCTTCGTCCCAGCCGGAGACGCCGCCGCACTTGCCGACGCGCTGCGCGAGCTGGCCGACGATCGGGCGCGACTCGCCGCGCTGCGCGAGGCGTCGGTCGGCCAGGCGACGCGTGAGTTCGCCCCGAAGGCGGTCGCCGGCACGCTGTACCGACGCCTTTCGGCAGGATGAGCGTTCGTGACACTACGAAGGAGGTTCGAACCGTGACCCAGCGGCCCCCCTTGACCCCGATGGGCACCTTGCGGTGGTCAGTCGTCCAGCGGCTGATCGACGAGATCCGCCCCGCCACCGTGCTGGAGGTCGGCTGCGGCCAGGGAGGCTTCGGCGCGCGCCTCGCGGAGCGCGCCGACTACGTCGGCTGCGAGCCGGATGCCGAATCCTTCGCAGTCGCCCAGCGGCGCATCGAACCGTTCGGTGGCGTCGTGCTTTGCGGCACGTCCGATCTCGTCGGCGACCGCACGTTCGACCTGGTGTGCGCGTTCGAGGTCCTCGAGCACCTCGAAGACGATGCCAGCGCGCTCGATTCCTGGGCCCGCCACCTCAGCCCGGGCGGCGCCTTGCTCGTGTCAGTGCCGGCCTGGCCGGACCGCTTCGGCGCCATGGACGGGCTCGTGGGGCACTACCGGCGGTACACGCCGGAGCAGCTGGACGGCCTGCTCCTGAAGGCCGGCTGCGCAGACGTCCGGCACGCGCTCTACGGCTGGCCGCTCGGATTCGCCCTGGAGGCGGCGCGAAACCGGATCGCCAGCCGGCGGGGCGACGCGCGTGAGAGCAGCATGGCGGCACGCTCCGCCGGCAGCGGACGGCTGTTCCAACCGAAGCACCTCGCGGGTGGGGCCGTACGAGTCGGGACGGCGCCGTTCACCGTCGCCCAGCGGCTGCGGCCCACCGTTGGCACCGGGCTGGTCGCCGTCGGCAGACGAGTCTGAGTTCAGCGGCTACAGGCTGCGGTATAGGGCCCAGGCCCGTTCGGCGACCCGGTCCCAGTCGAACGCGACCGCCCGGGAGCGGCCGGCCAGGGCCATGCGGTCGCGCTCAGCGGGGTCGTCGAGCAGCTTCGCGATCGTCGCGGCGAGCGTCCCGGCGTCACCGCGGGGCACGACGGCGGCCGCGCCGCCGGCGACCTCGACCAGGGCGGGCGCGTCTGAGCAGACGACCGGCGTGCCCACGGCCATCGCCTCGGCGACAGGCAACCCGAAGCCCTCGGCACGGCTCGGCGCGACGAGCAAGGTGGCCCGCCGGAGCACCACGCCGAGTTCCGGGTCACCGAGCCGGCCCAGCACCCGCAGCCGCCCGGGCGGAAGGCCCGCTCGACTCGCGGCGGCCGCCGGGTCCACACCGCCCCAGCCGGACTGCCCGACGAGGAGAAGCTGCGGCGCTGCGGCACCGATCGTCGCCAGGGCGTCGATCAAGACGTCGAGGCCCTTGCGTGGCTCCAGAGTTGCGAGGGAGAGCACGTACCGATCCGGCAGGGCCAGCGACCCAGCGACACGGTCGGCGTACTCCACGTCGGGTTCGCGCACGACAGCCCGGGCCACCCCGGCGCCGAGCACATGGACCGGGACGCCCCGCACGGCGGGAAACACGGCGGCCAGCGCGTCGGCGACCGCCTGGCTGGGCACGCCGATCGCCGCGGCGGTCCGGGCCGCGCGCTCGGCCATTGCCCGGTGCCAGCGAGCTCCGCGCGGCGTCAGCGTCTCCGGATGCGTCCACGGCACCGCGTCGTGGATCGTGACGACAAGCGGATACCGCCTGCGGGGCGGCACGAGCAGCGTCGGCGCATGCAGAACGTCGACACCACGAGGCGCCGGTCCCACGCCGTAACGCCATGCTTCGGCAAGTGCGCGCCGGGACACCGGGAGCCGGCGCGGCCCGGTGACGCCGGCCACGACGGCAGGC
>DATFRC010000111.1:0-8569 GCA_035263725.1 Jatrophihabitantaceae bacterium
GAGCTAGGTCGAGCAGCGCCACCGCCCACTGGGCGATGCTGTTCGCCATCGCCATGCCGTTGCCCACAACCGCGCTGACCTCGGCGGCGTACCTGCGGCACGCCTCGTCCCTGCCCTGCAGACCCGCAACCCAGCTCAAGACGCCGAGGAACGCGGTGGCCGCTGTGCTCAGGCCGACCTCACGCGCCAGCCGCAGACCCTCCTCAGCCTCGGCTGCGATCGAGTACCGACCGGCGAGGTGAGATGCGATCACCTCGGTCTCGAGAATGAGCACGAGCGGGGGGACGGCCCCGAAGTTCCGTACCGCCGTGAGCGACCGCGCCAGCGCCGCGTCGGTGGCCTCCGAGCCAATGATCGCGGCGCCGAAAGCCGCCCAGCCCAGCAGGCGGGGGTCCTCATGGTGCTGCGCTCTCGCGATCGCGGACCGGATCCTCGACAGCTCCGCCGCCGTCCGGCCCGCCGTGAAGCCGCCCACGCCGATCAGTAGATCGCGCAGCACCTCATCCTTCTCCTCGCCACTGGGCGGCAGGGTGTCTGCGCGCCGGCAGGTCTCTGCCATAAGCACGACATTGCCGGAGCGCCCGGCGGCCAGCCCGGCGTCGAGCAGCATCTCCAACGCCATTTGTGGATCACGCGGAGCGACAGCGTTGGCAGCAGTGAGCAGGAGCGAGCCGGCAGCGAGCAGCGAACCGCAGCCGAGTTCGACGAGTCCGCGTACATGATCTCGCTCGACCTGCATCAACGGGTCGCTCAACGCCCCTGCGACAGAACTAAGCAGCGCGATCGCCCGTTCACGTTGTCCGGCCTGCCATGCGGATCGAGCCGCGCGAACCAAGCGGCGTTCCCGCTCACCGGTGTCGCTGCTCAGCATGGCTGCGCGCTCGAGCGCGGTCGCGGAACCCGAATATCCGGCCCGCGAATAGGCACGACCTGCCGTGGCCTCGAGTTCATCCGCGACCTCGTCGTCGGCGCCCGAGGTGGCGGCTGCACGGTGCCATGCCCGGCGGTCGGCGTCGACCGGCGCGGAGAGCACATCCGCGAGGGCCCGGTGAGCGCGCTTCCGGTCTCTGACTCCGGCGCGCCGGTAGACGGCGGAGCGCAGCAGTGGATGCCGGAAGTTGATCTGGTCGAACTCAACGTTGACGAGGCCGTGTGCTGCCGCGACGCCGAGATCATCGGCGTCGAGACCGAGCTCCTGCGCGGCATGCGCGATGGTGACGCGGTCACCGGTCTCTTCAGCCGACGCGAGTAGCAGCAGCTGCTGCACGGCTGCCGGCAACGAGTCAACTCGGTCGAGATAGGCCCGTTCGACCGATGTCTTAGGCGGCGCAACGCCGGCCAGCGGCTCGCGCCCGGTTACTTGAGCAGGTGTGAGTGCCTGCGGAAGTTCGATCAAGGCTAGCGGGTTCCCGTTCGCGTTGGCCAGCACCCAGTCGACGGCTTCATCCGCCGCTCCCCGGACCAGGCGGCTGGCCACGAGAGTCCTGGCGTCATCCGCCTGCAGGGGGCCCAGCCGGAGGTCCTTCAGACCAGGCGCAGCGAACCCCCGCGTGGCGTCGTCCCTCGCGGCGAACAACATCGCCACCGGTTCGGCCGCCAGCCTACGGGCCGCGAACACCAGCGCAGCCCCGGATGGCCGGTCAAGCCACTGCGCGTCGTCCACGACACACAGCACTGGCTGTTCCCCAGCCGCCTCGGCCAACACCCCAAGCACGCCCAACGCGATGCGGAACGGTTCGGGCACCGTCTCGTCGGACAGCGCGAATGCCGCGCGCAACGCGGCCGCCTGCGGCGGGGGCAGGAGGTCGATGCGATCGATCAGCGGATGCAGAAGCTGATGCAGTCCAGCAAAGGCAAACTCGGCCTCGGACTCGACCCCGAGAGCACGCAGCACCAAGATTCCGTCGCCCGCCGCCCGCGCGTACTCCAGCACGGCTGACTTGCCGATCCCCGCCTCACCCCGAACGACCAGCGCGCCACCATGCCCAGACCGGGCATCGGTGAGCAACCGATCCACGGCAGCCATCTCGAAGCGGCGCCCGACGAGCATCCCTGGATGGTAGGAGCCACGACGGGCGAAGGGCACCAGTAACAACCCGGATCGGCTGTGTTGCGTTGGCTGATCCCGGGGTCTGCACGCGAGACTGGCGCGGTGATCGGGTCGAAGGTTGGGCCGTGTGCTCCGGCTGGTTATCGGTTCCCGCATGAGGTGATCGCGGTCGCGTGCGCTGGTGCTTGAGATACGGGTTGTCCTACCGCGACGTCGAGGAGCTGCTGCCCGCACGCGGCACCGAAGTCGATCACGTCACGATCTACCGGTGGGTGCAGACCTTCACCGAGGAGTTCATCGAGGCGGCCCGGCCTACTCGCCATGCCACGGGCGATCGGTGGTTCCTCGACGAAACCTACGTCAAGATCGCCGGTCGCTGGAGCTACCTCTACCGGGCGGTCGATCAGCACGGCCAGGTCATCGACGTCCTCGTCTCGACCCGCCGCGATGCCGCCGCGGCGCGAGCGTTCTTCACCAGAGCGCTACGGAGCGGACCAGTGCCGGTCGAGGTCGTGACCGACCGGGCACCGATCTACCCGCGGCTGCTCGAGGAGGTCGTGCCAACGGCCCGGCATGTGAGCGAGCAGTACGCGAATAACCGGATCGAGGCCGACCACGGCCGACTCAAGGCCCGACTCCGACCGATGCGCGGGATGAGGACGATCTCGTCACTGCACGTCGTTGCAGCCGATCACGCCTTCGTGCAGAATCTTCGTCGCGGCCACTACGAGATCGCCAACGACCGCCTCGCACAGGAGCGGGTCCGCGCTGGATTTGACGAACTGGCTCCATGCATCTGACGCCGCCACCGACCCGGCCGACCCGAAGGCTGCCGCGTCTCGATCAACGCAACAGTGCCCGTCGACCTCGGTGAGCGCGGCGAGATCTGCGGACTTGACGAGCGTATAGTAAACGTGCTTATCATATGCACGCTTACTAATTAGGAGGCGAGCCCGATGTGGACGAAGGAGTACCGCGCCGAGAGCACGGCAAGTGCCGCCACCCTGTTCGCGATCCTGGCGGACGTGGCCAGCTGGCCGGAATGGAACGCCGGCGTCAGGCGGGTCAAGCTGAACGGCCCGTTCGCCGCCGGCACAACGGCGACGATGGTGCTGCCAGATCGGACGGCGTTGTCGTTCCGGCTCATGTGGGTGGAGGGCGACCGGGGCTTCGAAGACGAGACGGAAGTGCCGGACGTCGGGGTGCTTGTTCGGGTCAGCCACCTACTGGAGTCGCTGGAGGGTGGCGGCACCCGCATTACCTACCGCTGCTCCGTCGAGGGGCCCAGCGACGTCGGTGCCGAGGTCGGCCCGGCCGTCAGCGCGGACTTCCCTGACGTGATTGCCGCTCTGGCCGCGCGAGCCGAGTCGCCTCAGTGAGCTTGCATCCCGCGGATAGCCCCGGGCTGCTGCTGTGGCGGGCCACCCTGCGCTGGCAACGACTCATCACGGCCGCGCTGAAGCCCCTCGACCTGACCCACGTACAGTTCGTGCTCCTCGCGAGCGCCTGGTGGCTCACGCGCGTCGCCGGCGAGACGCCCACCCAGCGGCGACTCGCCGAGCACGCGGGCACCGACCCGATGATGACCTCGCAGGTACTGCGCGCCCTGGAGGCCAAGGGCCTCATCGCCCGGAGCGCGCACCCCGACGACTCCCGGGCCCGCAGCATCAGTGTGAGCCGGCGCGGCGCCAGCCTGGCAAAGCGCGCGGTCCGCGTCGTCGAGGCGGCCGACGCCGACTTCTTCCGTCCGGCCGGAAACCGGAAGGACCTACTGAACGTCCTGCACCAACTCGCCGACTAGCACGACGCCATCGTGGACCGTTGTCCATGCCTCCTCAGGGATGGCGGCGATCGCCGCAGTCACGGCCCGGTCGTCGCGGGCCGTCATCGAGAAGGTGCACCCTGCCCTGGCGGGCCGCAGCCGATCACGTCGTAGCCCTAGAAGGTTCCGCGCATTGACCTGGCCCGCGCGCTGGCCCGCACCTGGCGCTCCCCCTGGTTTAGCTGGACTTGGCGGGTGGGCGTATCGGTGGGTCTGGTGTGTGGTCGCGTTCGATGTGGCTGAGGATCCGGTTGAGCAGGGTGTTGAGTTTGGACAGCTCGCGGGCTGGCAGTGCGTCGGCGATGAGCTGGCGGCGCAGGTCGATGAGGTCCTCCACGGTTTGGCGGTGGAGTTGGTCTCCTTCGGGGGTCAGGACGACCTTGATGCTCACCCGGTTGGTGGGGTCGATGTGGCGTTCGATGTAGCCGGCGCGTTCGAGGCGGGCGAGTCGGGTCGTCATGCTGCCGGGGGTGATCTGGAAGGTTCGGGCGAGCTCTCCCGGCGTGTGGTGAGGGCTCTCGCTGTGGGCGAGGGTGAATAGGACCTCCGCGTCGCCGAGGGAGATGCCGTGGCGTGCGGTGACTTCGCGCATCGCGCGCTCGTAGTGCCGGGTGATTTGCACGATCCGTTTCGTCACCGCCTCGAGCACCGGGTCGGCCGTGGGATGGCCCGCCAGGCCGCGGCGCAGGTTCGCCTCAACGGAGTCGGTCATGGGCTGCCCGCCTCTCACACATTAGGTCTTGACAATCTCACTCTTCGGATATCAAACTTTGATGGTCAAGCTCTTGAATCCCCGAACTCTACCAGTTGAAGCAGCTCAGAGAAAGGACGAGTCATGCAGCAAGTCAAATCAGTTGACGGCACCCTGCTCGCCTACGACCGATCCGGCGACGGGCCGCCGGTGATCCTGGTCGGAGCCGCCTTCAACGACCGCACGGGCACAGCTCCACTGGCCGCGGCGCTGGCGCAGCAGCTGACCGTCATCAACTACGACCGGCGCGGACGCGGCGACAGCGGAGACACCGCCCCCTACGCTGTGGAACGCGAGATCGAGGACATCAACACACTCATCACCGAAACCGGAGGATCCGCCGCGGTCTTCGGCTACTCCTCCGGCGCCATCCTCGCCCTGCACGCCGCCGCACACGAGCTGGCGATCACCAAGCTAGCGCTCTACGAACCGCCGTTCCTGGTCGACGACAGCCGCCCCCGCCCACCGGCCGACCTGCCCACCAAGCTCGCCGCCGCGATCTCCGCCGGCCGCCGCGGCGACGCGGTCGAGCTCTACCAGACCAAATACGTCGGCATCCCCGACGACGTCGTCGCCCAGATGCGCCACGCACCCTTCCGCCCCGCGCTGGAAGCCATCGCCCACACCCTCGTCTACGACGCGACGATCATCGCCGACCTCACCCTCCCCACCGATCTAGTCGCATCGATCACCACGCCCACCCTCGTCCTCGACGGCGAGAACAGCATGCCCATGCTGCACAACGCCGCACGAGTCCTCGCGAACACCCTCCCGCATGGCCAACGCCGCACCCTCCCCGGCCAAACCCACGACATCTCCCCACACGCCACCGCACCAGTGCTGATCGACTTCTTCACCGACTAACCGCTCCACCCCCACAACACCATCGATGAAGGCGCCCCATACGGGACCGCAACGACCTCGCCGAGAGCAGTGCCGTCTCACCGACCGTACGGAAGCGCCCCCATCTGAAGGTGTAGTCCGCAATCCAACCGTGCGGTGATGTGTCCCGGGGCGGCGACGTCGAGCATGGAGTGGTGACCAGCAGCATCTACCGCACGCGGAACCGACGCGATCGCGAGCAGCGCTCACCCTCCAAGCCGAACGACCGGGCCGACAGGTCGATGATGCTCACGGATTCTCACGGTATCCATGTCGAAATCACATCCGCGGTTTCCTCGTCAAGGTCACCGTCGACCGCGGGCAGGCGTCCGAGGAGGCAGCCATGCAGGACGTCATCACCATCTCAACCACCAGACTTGACGACTCGGCGCACCCGCACCAGCCGCGGCTGAACTCGATCGACCACGCCGCGACGGCGGGCGACCGCGCCACAGCGCACTCCACCACCACCCAGCCGAGCCGGCACGTGACGGCCCGTGACCTACACCCAGGTGATGTCGTGCAGCAGCTCGACTGGCCGCTGCACGTCCGCGCGGTCACGCTCGGCCACACCGGCGTGGAGATCACAGTCACCGAGTTCGACTTCCCACTGCACTACCCGGCCGACGCGCAGCTGCACCTGGCGGCTTGACGCACAGACAGACACCAATGTCCGAACATTCGGGCTCGGCAATTCCTCTGCCATCACCTCCGCGTCGCGTCGACCACGCGGCAAATCATGTACACCGATAGTGCAATGAGCCCGGCCAAGATCTTCCGCGCCGCCTGTGATCGGGTGGGCATCAAACAGTCGATGGGCAGGGTCGGGTCGGCCCTCAACAATGCGGTGATCGAGTCGTGGCACTCCACGCTGGAATTCGAGCTGCGCGGTCTGTAGCGCTTCGCCACCAAGGCCCAGGCCCGCGCCCGGGTCGCGTCCTGGATCGACGCCTTCAACCGCGTCCGCAAACACAGCTCGATCGGCTTGCGCTCCCCGATCGACTACGAGCTCGCGCTGTGCGCCAGCGAACAAGACGAACGGCGCGGCCGACGCGGTCGCCACCGCCGTGATCTTGCTCGCGTTGCGTGCCTCAGCAACTGACGCGCGGCCGCGAGGCCATGGTGCCCGGCGGGGGTCAAGCCACCGACGCGCGTTGCAAGCCTCGATGGCTCCGCACCTACCGGCTCCGGCGGCGTCGTTAGGTGGACGCGCGCCTACCGTGATGCCTCGGCAGCCGTATCGGTCGGGACAGTTGCGGCAAGGATGTCTTCGTAGACGCCGATCTTGAACTTGATGAGGTCGAGGCATCGATCGAGTTGTTGTCGTTGCCCGTGAATGCGATGCTCGTGTCGGCGCAGCAGGTTCAGTCGCTCGGCCTCGTTGCCGTCGCCTGCGCGGACTAGTTCGGTGTAGCGGCGGATGTCGGGAAGTGGCATGCCGGCGCCGCGGAGGATGGTGCACAGCGTGAGCCAGTCGATGTCGTCTTCGGTGTACACGCGTCGACCGCTGGCCGATCGGCGCACCGGCTGGGCCAGAATCCCCTCCCGCTCGTAAAAGCGGAGCGTGTGCGCGCTGAGCCCGGTGCGTGCGGCAACCTGCCCGATGCTGAGCTGTTCCGGCTGGTCAGCCATGCCGCCAGACTATCGACTTGATCTAGAGCCGACTCTAGGTTTTAGTGTCGCGCTCATGACACTTCGCTATCGCCACCTCGGCGGCACCGGCATCGAGGTCAGCAGCTATTGCCTCGGCACGATGATGTTCGGCGCCGAAGGCAATCGAGACCACGACGAATGCGCCCGGATGATCCACACTGCCCTGGACGCGGGCATCAACTTCGTCGACACCGCCGACGCCTACGGCGGCCCGGACGGCGAGTCCGAGCAGATCGTCGGCGCCGCCCTACAAGGACGCCGTGATGACGTGGTGCTCGCCACGAAGGTGCACTTCCCCATGGCCGACCAACCCAACCGCAGCGGCAACTCCCGCCTGTGGATCACCCGCGCGGTGGAGGACAGTCTGCGGCGCCTGCAAACCGACTGGATCGACCTCTACCAGGTGCACCGCCCAGATCCCACAACCGACGTCGAGGAAACTCTGTCGGCACTCACGGACCTGATACACCAAGGCAAGATCCGCGCCTTCGGGTGTTCGACGTTTCCCCCAGAGGACATCGTCGAAGCGCATGCCGTCGCCAACGACCGCGGGCTGCTGCGCTTTCGCACCGAGCAGCCCCCTTACTCGATCCTGACTCGCGGCATCGAGCGGTCAGTGCTCCCGCTGTGTCAGCGCTACCGGATGGGCGTGCTGACGTGGAGCCCGCTCGGCTGGGGCTTCCTAACCGGCCGCATCCGTAGAGGCGCGCCACCCGACCTGACCACCGGCCGCGCCCACCACGACCCCACCCGCTTCGACCCCAACCTGCCCGAAAATCAGCGCAAGCTTGACGCCGTCGAGGACCTGCTCGCTCTCGTAGCTGACCTGAGCTGCACGCTGCCGCAACTTGCGATCGCCTTTCCGATCGTGCACCCGGCCGTCACCTCCGTCATCCTTGGCCCACGTACTCCACAACAACTCGATGACCTACTCGCGGGCAGCAACCTCGAACTCGACGACACAACCCTGGACCGAATCGACGAGATCGTGCCACCCGGCACAGACCTGATCGACTTCACCTGGCAGCCACCCGCGATGACCGAACCCTCAGCCCGCCGCCGACCCCTCCACCAGCGAGCCGCGAGCACATGACAAAGGATCCGGCCATCCAACTCCCCCGATGTCAGCCATACTCGACCGCAGCCAGGAGCTGGTCGCGCATATCAAGCAGGGCACGCTGATCTAGAGCCATCACGAAGTGTCGCCGCGGCCGGGGCTACGCATACCCGCCGCGCGTCCGACTCGGCAAAGCGGATCACTGATCTGGTGCCGAATTGGCTCTCACCAGTGAGCCGCTTGCCGCCTACGGTCCCTGGTATGACGAGCCGCCGTGAACGATCCTCGATCCTTTCTGCCCCGGGCGCGCGGGCGCTGCTGGCAAGCTCGGTTCTCGCGCGTCTTCCACTGGCG
>DATFRC010000112.1:0-11828 GCA_035263725.1 Jatrophihabitantaceae bacterium
AGCGGCGATGACGGGGTCCGACGTCCCGGCAACCCGGATCACGTCCTCGCGGAATTCCTTCGGAAACGGCTTCGGCACGCTCCACGTCCTTCCAGCGCAGACCTGCATCTCCACAGATCAGATGTCACCTATCCGTGCAGCAGACCCGAGCGTCCCGCCGAGCACCTCGACCGAGTCTGCCCCGACACCGGCCGTGCCAACTCTAAGTAGCCGTGGACAGTTCTCGCGCGCCCGGACTGGTCGAGAAACCCTCAGCGTCGCCACATTCGGGGCACAGACCGCGACCAGGGTGATGTCGCTGACTTGAGGAGAGCCGCCACGGTAGCGGCAGCGTGAGCCAAGGGGTCGATGAGCATGAACCAGCCACCCTGGAAGCAGCAGCCGAACGCTCCCTCCGGATATCAACCGTCGGGGCAAGGCACTGTTATGCCCCAGTCCCAGCCTGTGCCGAAGGGACGCCAGTGCGGCGGCAGCCGCTCCGGTCGGCTTGGCGCCTCGTTTGTTCCAGCCCGCCGGCAGCTGGCTCGCACATCCCACACCTGCCGGGGCCGACCTCGGCGCGTCGCACCGACGGCCCGGCGGGGTCCGGCTCGCCGTGGCGGACGGCGACGTCTGCCACCGTCAGAGGTGCGGGAGCTGACGGGCATCCTCGTCATTGCCGCCACCGCGCATACTCTTCGGGCCGTGCTGCATCATCGTGCAGCGCGGCGGCAGATCCAGCTCGACTACCGCGGAGAACCTGGCGCCCGATGTCTGATCGACGGTCGCCCGGTCGCGACCGACCCGCCCCGCGACGCGACTGAGGCCCTGCACCTCGTTTCGACTCTCGTCAGGACCCCTGGAATCGCGGTGACTGCCGTGGCGGTGCTTGTGAAACTCGACCGCGGAATGGCGTTCGCTCCGGCGCTTGACGCGGTGCGAATCGCCTGGCCGGACGTCCCGCACCTGGCGTACCTCGGTACACAGCCGGACGTCGAGGCCGTGCTCGACGATCGGTTCCGGGCGCTACTGGGCGGATCCGACGACCGCGCCGAGCGAATACTCGATTACCCGCCCGGCCACTTCGCCCGCGCCCGCGAACGGGCCAGGGCCAAGCTCAACGAGTAGATGACCCGCACTCAGGCACGGCGTAACTCGCGATGCCCGATCCCCGTACAACCGCTTGTTGGGCTTAGCCCATCGCCTGTCCGCGGATGTGCCGGCCCGATGATCGCGTCGGTGTCGCGTCTGGAGGATGTGTCGATCCGGAAGTCGGCGCAGCGGCCTCGCGTGAACTGGGCGGAGGTGCCTTAAGGCGTTTGGCCATGGCGGTGCCGCTGCTGCGTAGGCCGCGGACGCTCCGGCGCCGGAGCCGGATCCAGTGAGGCTGTTGACCTGATGCGATGCTGCGGCAGGACTTGACGCGATGACGAAGCAGCGGCACACCGCGGGGCGGATCCGGGCGCTGGTGGTCGACGAGCACGGCGTCACGGACATCTCGTACTCGACTGTGCGGGACAAACTCGCAGGGCGACTGCCGGAGATCCTGGCCGGGGTGCGCGTGCGTCAGGCCGCCAGTTGCACCCGGGCATCGGCCGCGTAGTGCAGCGGGAAGTCGAATTCGGTGACCCTGATCTCCACGGCGGTCTGGCAGAGCGTGACCGCGCGGACGTGCAGCGGCCAGTCGAACTGCTGCACAACATCACCAGGGTGCAGGTCACGGGCCCATTTCTGCCAGCTCGGCCGACTGGTGGTGGCGTGCGAACCAGCGCGGTCGCCCGCCACCGCGCCGTGATCCATCAAGTCCAGCCGCGACTCGTGCGAGTGCGCCGAGTGATCACGCGCGATCGTGGAGATGGTGATGACGTCCTGCATGGCTGCCTCCTCGGACGCCTGCCCACAGTCGACGCTCACCTACACGACGAAACAGCGGATGTGATTTCGACATGGAGAGCGTGAGAATCTTTGAACGTCGACCTGTCGGCCCGGTCGTTCGACAGCGTGCGGCCCGGCCCCCAACGACGATTCATACACCAGGACGGCGGTGCTGATCAAAGCCGTGAACGGCATCGAGACGTGGGGCCATCACGAATCGGTGAAGCCGAGCGGGATGGCACCCAGGATCACCGCAGAGCACAGGCACCTTCCACAGCCAAGACCCGCACAACATCACCAGCCCGTAGATCACGAGCGGCGACCTCGAGCACCGGCACGTCCCAAGCGTAGGAACAGTCGCGGGAACCCCGGAGCTGACACCGCGTTGCGTGCTCACCGCGACCAACGACCCAGGGGCAGCGCGTAGACCACAGTCGTTACCCACGGCTGGATGGCTCCGGACCCATCACGTCGATCGACCGTCATCACACCCACCCAGACCGCTTGACAACGATCGCTCATGCCTGCGAGTTCAGGCGATCAACGCAACTGTCGACGACGCGCGAAAGCGAGGCCATAGCGACGGCTGAAAACGAGGCATCCCAGACAGAGAGGAATAGGCACCGCTGGCGGTGTGCTCGCCCGACCCACCGGGACGCGGCATGGGGGCGGTATGTCACCGAGCAACAGCGCGATCGAAATCGACCACGGTCGACTTAACGCCCGGTTACGGCCGATGCGTGGACTCAAACGTACGCGCCGGTACACACTATGACCCTGGGCAGGCCTTCATTCAGAACGTGTGCAGCGGCGGCCAGGCGATCACCGCCGGCCTGCCCGTGCAGGATCGGGTTCGCGTCGCCTTCGACGAGCTGGCGCCGCAACGGAACCCCGACTGCGCTTGGGCATCCGCGGCTGATCGTTATGGGCGATGAATAATTCGCTGGGACGTCATGTAGTTCACCAGGTACGACACCGTCTCCTGGAGCGACGCGTCGGCGCGCCCCCTTCCGGTCCGCGCAAGCGCTGCGCGAAAGCTGGTGTTGCTGTATCGCTTCTGCTGCATCATGGCAATCTTCGGATGAGCGCGCACAACAAAGTCGAGAAGTGGATAGGCGGGGTCATCTTTGGCGCACATCTTGCGCATCTCAGCAGCGAATTCGGGGAGCGAGACGTAGCGGAATGGTATCCCGTAGTCGCGAGACATGATCGACGTGACGTCCGTGAGGTTGTAGTACTTGTTCACGGTCAGATGAAAGACCGGGCCGCCGGCCTGGGGGTCGGAAATGACAGCCGCCATGTTGTGAGCCGCGATATCAACGGGCATGAAGCTGATCTGGTTCACTGTTGTGGGCGCGATGCCATAGTTGATCATGAACGCTAATAAGCGAACGACCATGTCGTCGGGGTTGCCGAAGCCGGACGTCGACGCGGTGAGAAACGACGGTCGATAGACCCGCACATCGTGACCCTGCCGTCCAGCGGCGAGAGCCAGTTGCTCGGCCACCCATTTGCTCTGCGCATAGCCGAAGTCGAGTTCAGCCATTTCGTCGTTCGAGTCCCGTTCGGCGAGCTCCTTCTTTGCCGACCAGCCGAAGATCATGGTGCTCGACACGAGGTGAAACGGCTTTCTTCGTGACGTAGCGGCCAGGCGCAGCAACTCGCGCGTCCCCTCGACGTTCGCAGCTCTCGTACCGTCGTAGGTCAGGACGTAATCCACCAGCGCACCGTTGTGGATGATCGAATCGACCGAGCTCGCCAGAGCCGTCCACGCCTGGTCTGTGAGGCCCAGATCGGGCTGCGCGAGATTGCCGCAGATGACGCGGACCCGCGTTTCGAACGCCTCGGCGGTCGCCGCTTCGAACAAGCCCGCTCGGCGCAGGCATTCGCGCAGTCGTTCGCGAGCGGCGGACGGGTCCGTCGCTCGAATAAGGACGGAGTAGTTCGCGCGGGTCTGTTCCAACAGACTCTGCAGCAGAAATGGACCGAGAAAGCCGGTGCCGCCAGTCAACAGTACGTCCTTGACGGGTTGCCTCGTCGCCGCGGACAAGCCGAGGGTTCCGATAGCGCCGAGCTGCGAATCTCGCCGCATCGCGACGCGGTCGGCAGCCTCGCGCTCCTCCTTGAACCGCAAGAGCGCGCGCTGCAGCTCGGTGATCGCCGCAACGTCATCTCGGTCGAGCCCTTTGACGAGGGCCGTGAGATCGGAGACGGTCAAACGCTGCAGGAGTGCGGCGTCGAGGGCCTCGCCTAACTGCGACCCCGCGCGTTCCTCAACGACCGCCTCCAGGCCGACCAGAAGTTCGACGATCGCCAGCGAATCGAGTCCGGCCTCGGGAAGGGTTCGACCGTCGTCCGCGCTTAGCGAGAATGACCGGAGGAACCGTTCGTACCAGGACAGCAACCCGAGCTCGGGGACGCCCGGACCCGTATCGCCGTCGAAGCCTCGCACATGGGTCGCGATGGCAGTGATGGTCCCGGCCAACCACTCCTCGCGGGTGCGACGTCTGGCAAGCTTGCCGGAGGTGGTACGCGCGATCACCTGCTGCCGCACGAACACGATCGTGTGTCGCCCGTCGTACTCGTGCGAACGGAGCGCGCTCGTAATGTCGTCCGGATCCGGTAGGTCGTCAGACCTCCTCACCCCGACCACCACGACGAGACCGTCCTCGTCCTCCTCGCCACCGAACGCTACGACGCGCCCTGGGCGGACGCGGTCTGACGACAGCTCGACGGCCCTCTCCAGGTCCTCCGCGTAGTAGTTCCGGCCCCGAAGGATGATCATGTCCTTGAGCCGTCCGCAGACGAAGACCTCTCCGCCGTCCAAAAACCCGAGGTCCCCGGTCCGGAGATACGAGCGATCATCGTCAGGATCGTTCGTGATTGAGTTGCGGAAGACCTGCTCCGACACCTCAGGACGATTCCAATATCCCTGACACTTGCTTTGTCCCGCGAGCCAGATTTCGCCGACCTCGTCGTTTCCGACAGCGGCACGAGTCTCCGGATCGACGATCCGAACGTGTACACCGTCCAGCGGCCGACCGCAGCTCATGAGTTCGAGCCGACGGGCCGCGGGCCCCAGGCCGTCCACGGTCTCGACCCTTCGCCTGTGCAGCGCGGGTCTGTCGAGTGCGAGTGTTCTCCTGCCGTAACCGCTCACCGCTAGTGTGTTCTCGGCGAGGCCATACGCGACGACGTGGGCCTCCGGCCGCAGGCCGTACGGCGCGAAGCGATCCAGGAAGCGGTGGTAGGTGCTCGGGCGCGCCGGCTCCGACGCGTTCATCAGTACCCGGACGGAACCGAGATCCAGGTCCGTGAGTTCCGCATCGGGAACCCGCTCCTCCGACAGGCAATACTCGAAGCCGAAGTTCGGCGCGGACGTGAATGTGCCCTGGAATCGGCTGAGTGTCTCCAGCCACAACACCGGGCGCCGAAGGAAGTCCATCGGCGAGAAGCCGTACGTCGTTCCCCCGATGACGAGCTGGAAGACGTAGTACCCGATCATCCCCATGTCATGGAACTGCGGCAGCCAGCAAACACCGATCGGCTGGTGATCGGCAGCTGCGTGGCAGTTGTGGATCACGTTATGGTGTGAGACAACCACTCCCTTCGGTACGCCGGTCGAACCGGAGGTGTACTGCAGGAACAGGATCTCCCCGGGGTCGTCCAGTACGGCGCCGCTCGCCACCCCGGACACTTGATCGGTCGCGATCCATCGGGGGATCTGTGCGGTCAGCGTGCCTCCGCCCGTGGGTCGTTCTGGCGTTGCCAAACCTTCGCGCCGCGACTCGAGAATCCTGCCGTCCGTCAGCACCACGGTTGCACCACTGTCTCGAAGCACCGATTCGAGCCGCGAGGCGCCGCGGTCAGACCCCCAGGATCTGGGCGGCGACACCGGAACCGGGATCGCGCCGATTCGCGCACAAGCGACGAACGCAGCGACCATCTCCAGACCCGGGGAGTATATGAGTATGACCCGATCAGCCGGACCGATGCCGAATTCGAAACGAAGCTGCTCGGCCAAGAATCGGCTACGCAGATCGAAGGAACGAAAGCTATGGGTCTCCTTAGGATTGCCTCGAATATCGAGGAAGGAGGCGAAGCACTTGTCCGGCTGAACAGCTACCCAGTGATTCAGATAATCGAGGATCGTGTTCATGACCGTCCGTTTGCCTCGTCGACACGCGAGCATCCTGGCGTTGGCGACCCTATACCTGCTGCCAAAGACTCCCCGACCTCAGAGCACGTCAGTGATCATTACGGCGGGTGCACGCTTGGCCAGACCCTCGGGGGAAGGGTGGCACTTCGCTAGCGGGCTCATCGTCGCGACCCGTAGTTGATTGCTGATTCTTCGAGGCGGACGCCACGCAGATCGCGACTGCCACGGCGGCATGTAGGACGCCGGACTCAGGCTGCCAGGGTAGGACGTCGGCGCGCAGCGGACCGCCCGCTCGCAACGGCCACGACGTTAATTACGGCGCCTACCCTGATGAGCAGGGCGAGGAAGGGGTGAGTCCACGTGTCGGGCGGCACGGTCACGGCGGCTGGGCTGGATAACCTGGACGTCATCGACGCTCAGGTCCTCGTTGGGCTGTGGCTGCTCACCGCCGGCGGAATCGCGGCAACCGTATCCGTCGCTTGGCGGACGCACCGGCATCGGGTGCTGTGGGCCATCTCGACCGGGCTGGTCGCGGTACTGCTCGCGCTGATCGCCTCCGCGGACACCGTCAATGCGCACTACGCGTACTGGCCCACCATCGGCGACGCCCGGCAAGCCCTCACCGGTGACCGGCAGTGGCGCTCCGTCGAGAAACTGTCAGCGCTCAAGCCCGCGGTGCATCAAAAGGCCGTACAGGACGGCATGGTCGTCAAGATCCATCTGCCGGCAGACCGGGCGGACGGGTTCGCGGCCACCACCAACATCGCCTATCTGCCGCCACAGTACTTCAGCGACGCGACAGCGCGGTTCCCGGTTGTATACCTGTTCCACGGCACTCCAGGCAGAGCCGAGGACTGGTTCCACGCCGGCCGGGCCGCCCGCGAAGGCCGCACCGTCGCCGACGCGGGGCGCCCGGCGATCCTTGTCGCCGCGCAGATGAGCCGATCGTGGACCGACGACCCCGAATGCGTCGACGGCATCAAGGAGAAGGTCGAATCGCACCTACTCCAGCAGGTAATCCCGACCGTCGATGCGACGCTGCGCACCCAGGCCGACCGCGCCGGACGCATCTTCGCCGGCATGTCCGCCGGCGGCTATTGCGCGCTCAACCTCGGCCTACGTCACCGAAACCTCGTCGCGACCATCATCGATCTGTCCGGCGACACCGTCCCCACTCACGCCGGCGGCGCGATCGTGCTATTCGGCCGGCATAACCCACAAGCCCAAGCCCTCGTCGCGGCGAACAGCCCCGCCACCTACACAGCGAGCCTGCCGCCGGGACCCGCGACCAGGGTGTGGCTCGACTCCGGCGCCAGCGACAAGACCATCGTCCGCGAAATGTCCACCCTCGCCCTCACCCTCACCATCGAGGGCTTGCGGGTGTCTTGGCGCGTCCGTCCGGGCGGGCACACCTACCACGTCTGGACCGCCGCGCTGCATGAAGCCCTGCCCTGGGCCCTCGGCGCTAACCCACCACGACGCCCGGGATCACGCCCCGGCCCATGACCTCACGTTGGTCGGTTAACCGACGCCTCGCGCGGCGGGCTGCTGGTCGACGTTGGCGGAGGAGTTTGCCGCTCGAGTCGTGCCAGCCGGGCCGGTTCCTGCTGTAGGCGTAGGCGAAGTGCTGCTGCAGGGAGATCGGGTTGCTCAGGAGTTTCGAACGCCATCCGCTCCATCGCTGGACCGCCAGACCGCCAGTCTCGTTCACCCTGCCACCTCGCGCGCCGCGGACCCCTCGAGCCCGCATCGGCGACGCGTCACACGAACGGGGAAGGATCACCGGCGCCGACGCGTACGACCTCGGGGTATCCCTGCGATAGGTCGACGACAGTGGTCGGCACGGTCCCGCACGCGCCGGCGTCGATGACGGCGTCGATCTCGTGGTCAAAGCGCGCCTTGATCGCCCAGCCGTCATTCATCGGCTCGTCCTCACCGGGCAGCAGGAGCGTGCTCGACACCAGCGGCTTGCCCAGCTGGCGGAGCAGAGCACGGACGACTCGATGATCGGGAAGGCGCACCCCGACCGTCCGCTTGCGCGGATGAGCGAGGCGCTTGGGCACCTCGCGGGTCGCGGCGACGATGAACGTATACGCCCCTGGGGTAGCCGCCTTGATGGTGCGGAACTCGGCGTTGCTTAGTTGGACGAACTCACCGAGCTGCGCGAAGTCCGAGCACACCAGCGTGAAGTGGTGGCGATCGTCGAGGTGGCGGATTCGGCGGATCCGATCGCCGCCCGTGCGGCTGTCCAGCTCGAACCCCAGCGCGTAGCAGGAATCGGTGGGATAGGCGATCAACGCGTCGTCGCTCAACATGGCGACAACCTGGGCCACCAAGCGCGGCTGCGGGTCGCGGGGATGCACATCGAAATACCGCGCCACGACCACGAACCCTAGGCCCTCTGAATGCCGACCGCCGGACGATCACGGCTGCCTCCACGCAAATGACCGGCGCGCTTGCAGGCGTCCGCCGGAAGATGTGGCTGTTGCCGATTCGGGCGGCCCGGTCGTTCGGGGAGTCATCCGCGCTGGTTGATGACGGCTGCCCGGGTGCACAGCTGAGATGTAGGCATGCGCAGGCTGCTGAGGCGTCGATGTGGGAGCCGTGACGGCGAAGCGGCGTGTGGTAGGCGGCTTCCGACCGCTTTGCCTGTGTCGGCGCACCGGCGTCGGCCCGGGGATGAGGAGGGCCGGGTTGACGGATAGCCCGCACGGGCGGCTAGGTCGACACGCCGTTCGATGCCCGACCTCGACGCCCCTGCCGCCGCCGGGCTCTGGTTCTAGGGTGGGCGTCGTCCTCAAATTGGGCAGGGGAGCCGGCACCTGACGGATTCATCTGCACGTGCCGAAGTGTGCGCTCCGGCGACACATATCGGTTATGAGGCCAGTTGACGATGCGCGCGATCGTCGAACGACACGCTAGAATGAATACGTACCCCGCCCACGCGGCGTTACGTTGCTCGGCTTGCCACGACCTGTCATGTGCGGCCGGTCTGCCTCACCGCCTACCGGTTCACGCTGCTCGCAGTGCCCCCCCGGCTCGCGGTATCGCGCGCAAATCGCTGGGGCCAGTGACGTTTCGAAGCAGCGCCGCGCTGACGGTGTTGTGTGTACACGCGTCATATGACTGCGTGCAGTGGAATGCCGCCCAGCTAACGTGCCAGGCGGTCAGAGGAGGAGTCTTTGGCTCGACGAGGCCGGCGTCAGACGGACGCTCGGCATGCCGCTTCGCGGGACGAACGTGCGCGAGCTCCCGAGGACGTCATCTCGGGGCTCGCCCGCGCTGTGCGTGAGGTGGAGGCAGCTGTGCAACGACGCCGCGTGACGCCTGCAGCGCGCACGAAGTTCCAGGCCGTTGCGTTGGGTGTGCGCGCGGAACACGCCCGGATCCAGGGGGATCAGGCCAGCACCCCGGCGCACCGCGCCGAGCGGCAGAAGCGCCTGGATGGGGTCGCGACCATCCTCGCGAAGACCGCGGTGCGCGACCCCGCCCTGCTCAGGCTCATTGCGGGCGATGGCATCGTTTCTGATGCGGCGCGGTCGCTCAGCCGTGACATGCAGCGGGCGGCCGGCGTCGAACCGGCGCCGGAGGAGACCGCGCCGACGGGGTCCGCCGACACCTGGGTCAGTACTGAGCGTCGCGTTGTGCCGCAGTCGGTCATCTCGCGACAGCTGGCCAACCCGTTCCGCGCCCCCGACTTCTCGTCGGCCCGTCCCGGGACGGTGAGTCCGCGCCGGCTGGCGGGGTGGGAACTTCTCAACCCGCTCTTGCGCTCGTTCGAACGTGCCGAGAGTGGATCGAGCGCATGCATGTCCCTGCCTGAACCGAGCCGGGTGAGTGTGCCGGCGCACCGGGAGCTGATGCCTCACCAGGCGAAGTTGGTCGCCGCGGCGGCGGCCGGCCACCGGACCTTCCTGCTTGCCGACGAGCCGGGCCTGGGCAAGACGGCTCAGGCGCTGCTCGCTGCGGAGGTAGCGAACGCATACCCGCTGCTGGTGGTGGTACCGAGCGTCGTCAAGACGAACTGGGCACGCGAGGCAAACATGTGGACGCCGAACCGCTCGGTCACGATCGTGAACGGGAACGGTGACACCGTCGACGGCTTCGCCGACATCGTCCTGGTCAACTACGAGGTGCTCGATCGCCACGTGGGATGGTTCGGCGAGTTCGGCTTCCGGGGCATGGTCGTCGACGAGGCCCACTTCATCAAGAACAAGAACTCGCAACGGTCCAAGCATGTCCTCGACCTCTCCAAGCGCATCCGATCCCGCACCGCGGATCCCTTGCTGATGGCCCTCACTGGCACCCCGCTGATCAACGACATCGACGACTTCCGGGCCATCTGGCAGTTCCTCGGCTGGATCGACGAGACGGAGCCACTCGCCGAGCTGATGGGTTCTCTCGAGCGGACCGGGCTGACCCCGGCAGACCCGGGGTTCGATTCCGCGGCGCGCCAGTGTGTGATCGACCTCGGCATTGTTCGCCGCCGCAAAGCCGATGTGGCTGCCGACATTCCGGCGCGGCGCACCGCCGACTTGCCCGTCGAGCTCGATGCGAAGGTCGCCCGTTCGATTCGCGCAGCTGAGCGCGACCTGGCGCGGCGGCTGGTAGCCCGGTACGAGACCGCACTGGCAAACCGCCGGTCCGGCGCCGTCGACGGCATCGACCACGATCTAGTGCGGAAAGTCGCCGGTTGGGAGCAGAAAGACGCGAAGACGGCGGCGACAGGCGAGAACGTGTTCAGCATGATGCGACACATCGGCCAGGCGAAGGCCGGCCTTGCCGCGGACTACGCGGCGCAGCTCGCACACAGTGCCGGCAAAGTCGTCTTCTTCGCCAAGCACGTCGATGTCATGGACGCCGCAGAAGAGGCTTTCACCCGGCAGGCGGTGCGGTTCTCATCGATCCGGGGCGACCAGACGCGTGCGTCCCGGCAGAAGAACATCGACGCGTTCGTGAACGATCCGGATGTCGCCATCGCGGTCTGCTCGCTGACTGCCGCCGGCGTCGGGCTCAATCTGCAGGTCGCATCCAACATCGTCCTGGCCGAATTGTCATGGACCGACGCGGAGCAGACACAGGCCATCGACCGCAGCCACCGCATCGGTCAAACAGAACCTGTCACTGCATGGCGCATCCTCGCCGCGCAGACCATCGACAGCCGGATCGCCGCGTTGATCGACAGGAAGGCCGGGCTGGCTGCCCGAGCGCTGGACGGCTCGGACGAGCAGGTGTGGTCATCGGCCGACGTTCAGCACGAGGCACTGGTCGCCCTACTGACAGACGCGTTGTCGGCGAGGTCTGACGCCCGGACAACCTCCGAGCGCCCGGACGGTGTCACTGCACCGTCGCCCGTGCCCGATGCGACCGCTGCCCCCAAGATCATGAACAAGAAGTTGCACCGCTAGCTCGCGACCCGCGGCCTCCAGCCGGTGGATTGAGAGCGCCGAGCGGGCGCTTGATCCCGATCCGACCCCCAAAAGTCGAACCGTGCTCTGCGCTCAGTAGGGCCGGGCGGAGGGCGCCAGTAGGCGCAGTTCGCGCGCACGGTCGACCGCTTCGGTGCGGCGATGCACGCCGAGCTTGGCGTAGATGTGGCGCATGTGGGGTCTTGATCGTGGTGACGGACAGGTAGAGCTGGTTGCCGATCTCGGCGGCGGAGAGGTTGCTGGGTAGGTAGCGGAGTACGCGCAACTCGCTGTCGCTCAGGTCCTGACGCGGCTGCGGGTGTGTGAGCAAGGAGGAGCCGGCGAGCACGTCGAGGATGTCCGAGAGCAGCGCGGCGTGGGCGGTGCGGTGCCGTGGATGGTTCTCG
>DATFRC010000113.1:0-5960 GCA_035263725.1 Jatrophihabitantaceae bacterium
ACCGCTCCGCTGGCACGGGTAGGCCCCTTCCGTGGGGTTTCAAGTGTCGATCAGGAGCGGATCGTTGTTCAATTCGTGATTGCCCGAATGGGCAAGCTGTGTCCATGGACCTGCTCGCTGCTTACGACGCCCAGGTGCGCACGGCGCTGGCTCGCCGGCCGCCACGAGGTGTGACGTGCGAGTGGGACGGGCCTCTGCTGCGGTGCAGCGACGTGGCGTATCGCGGTTTCGTCGGCTACCGCAGCCTCGCCGGCGAGCAGAACGTCGATGCACTGATCGCGCGCACCGTCGGCTTCTTCGGGGCGCGCGGCGAGGCGTTCGAGTGGAAGGCGTACGGACACGACCAGCCGGCCGACCTGCCCGATCGGTTGCGTGCGCGCGGGTTCGCTCCCGAGGACGTCGAGACAGTCATGATCGGCGAGACCACTTTGCTGGCACGCGATCCACTGCCGCCAGAAGGCGTTGTGCTGCGTGAAGTGACGCAGCTCGACGACTTCCGCCGCATCGCCGATCTGGAATCAGCAGTGTGGGGCGCAGAGTGGTCCTGGCTCGCCGCCGATCTCGCGGGCCGCGACCCGTCCGGCGTGACCGTGCTGGTTGCCGAGGCCGGCGACGCTGTCGTGAGTGCCGCCTGGCTCGCCTACAAGGGGGAACTGAGTTCGCCGGGCTGTGGGGAGGCTCGACGCTTCCGGGCTGGCGCGGCCGCGGCATCTACCGCGCGCTGGTCGCGCGCCGGGCGCAACTCGCCGCGCAGTTGGGGGTGAAGTATCTGCAGGTCGACGCTTCCGCCGCCAGCCGCCCGATCCTGGAACGGCTCGGCTTCGTCCCCATTACGACGACGACGCCGTATGTGCGGACGCCGCCGCGGTGAACAGCCGCAGGATCATCGCCCAGCCGGTGTTGTAGCTGTCGCGGCGCTCGCGGAGTGCGTTGAAGTCGGCGTCGGTGAGCTTGTCCCAGCCGCGATGTTCGAGGTCGACGCGGGTAAGCGATGGCGCAAGCTCGCGGAAGCGCAGCTCCACTTCAGTGACGCGGGGCGTGACGATGTCCCAGGTCAGCACGAAACGCATGGGCGGCTCCCACGCGAGCAGCGTGCCCCAGGTGCGTTGCTGCCCGTCGTCCCATGTCTCGTAGACCCGCCCGCCGGCCCGCCGCTCGACGGTCACACCGGCCACGCGCTCCTCGCCCAGGGAGTGCGTGCGAAGCGGCCACCACTGATCTAGCGCGCCGACGAAGACCTCGAAGGTCTGCGCTACACCCGCGTGCACCGTCGTGGACTGCCGGATCGGTGGGCGCCGCATCGGAGTGACCGTCACCGTGCCTCCCGGTGCTGGCTGTCGGCGGCCTCTGCTTCGGCGAGCCGGCGGGCTACGGAAAGCGACGAGGACCATAGGTCGTCGAGCAGGTCGCGCACTTCGCGCAGTCCCGCCGGCGCGCCGCGGTACAGCCGGCGGGTGCCCTCCCGTCGTTCGCTGACCAGCCCGGCGTTCTTCAGCACCGTCAGATGCTGGCTAACCGCCGGGCGGGTCACCTCGAACGCGGCCGCGATCTCGCCGGCCGACAGTTCGTCGTCTGCGACCAGTCGCAGGATCGCCCGCCGCCTGGGCTCGGCGAGCGCGCGCAGCACCTCGTCCGCGCGATCCGGACCGCTCGGCGTGGACGCCATTGCCTCACTTCCAGAGACCGACCTGGTTTCCGTCCGGGTCGGTCAGGAGTGCGACGGTACCCCAGCCTTCGGGCAGCTCCATCGGTTCGCCGACGCGCTTGCCGCCGAGCTGCTCGGCCTTGGCGAGATACGCCTGAAGGTCGTCAACCCGCAGGTAGATCTTCACTCCGGTGGGGTCGTCCGGACCCGCGGACGCACCGATGCCTCCGCCGATCGCGCCCTCGCCGGCGCCGGTGTCGACGATGCCGTAGCCAGGCGCTCCGGGGCCGGGCGTGATCGTCCAGCCGAACAGCTCCGCGTAGAACTTCTGCGTCCGGTCTGGGTCGTCGCTTGTCACCTCGAACCACGCAACTGCTGCTCCCATGGCCGTACTCCTCTCGTATCGGTGACTGTGCAAACATAATTGTTAGCGCTCACTAACGTTCGTGTCAACTAACGCTTGTGATTCCCAGCGCCTTGTGAAAGCGTGCTCGTTGGCCAGGTTGTGTGGAGGAGGAAACCCATGGACAGCGTCAATCACTTCGAGATCCCCGTCGACGACAAGGAGAAGGCCAAGGAGTTCTACGGCAGCGTCTTCGGCTGGCAGATCACCGACATCCCGATGCAGGGTGGCGTTACCTACACGATCGCGACGACGACAGCCAGCGACCAGCAGACCGGGCGGCCGACCGAGCCCGGCGCCATCAACGGCGCGATCATCGAACGTTCCGGGCAGCTCAGCGCGCCCGTTGTCACCATCACCGTGGCGTCGGTCAGCGACGCGCTGCAGAAGGTGAGCGCGGCGGGCGGCAAGGTCGCGGTGGATCGGCAAGAGATCCCGGGCATGGGCGCGTACGGCTACTTCGTCGACGTCGCAGGCAACGTCATCGGCCTCTGGGAAACTGTTTAAATCCCGCCTGGGCGGGTCCGCGTCTCCACCGCTCGCTGCGCTCGGGTGGGAGCCGCGGGCCCGCTCCGCGCCTGACGGCGCGGGCCGCGTCGCGGGGCGGGGCTCTTCGCGCAAGCGCTCATCGCCTTGGGGCTGGTCGTCGCTAGGCTTTGGGCATGACGATCGCGGACGTCCTTGCCCGGGCTGCCGATGGCGGGCGCATCACGTCGGATGAGGCGTTGCTGCTGTATACCGACGCACAGCTGCACGCGCTGGGCGAGGCCGCGGACGCCGTGCGGCGCCGGCGCTATCCGGACAACATCGCGACCTACATCATCGACCGGAACATCAACTACACCAACGTCTGCGTCACCGCGTGCAAGTTCTGCGCGTTCTACCGCCCGCCGAAGCACGACGAAGGCTGGACGCACAGTGACGAGGAGATCCTGCGCCGTTGCGGTGAGGCCGTCGATCTCGGGGCCACACAGATCATGCTCCAGGGCGGCCACTCGCCCGAGCTCGGCATGGAGTGGTACGAGCGGATCTTCGCGGCGATCAAGCGCGAGTACCCGCAGCTTGTGCTGCACTCGCTGGGCGGCTCAGAGGTGGTCCATATCGCCCGGACGTCCGGGCTGGACTTCGCCACGGTGATCGGCCGCCTGCACGCCGCCGGGCTGGACTCCTTCGCCGGCGCGGGCGCCGAGATTCTCGTTCGCCGGCCGCGCAAAGCCATCGCGCCGCTGAAAGAGACTGGCGAGACGTGGCTCGAGGTCATGGAGACCGCTCATGGGCTCGGCGTCGAGTCCACTGCGACGTTCATGATGGGCACCGGCGAGACCAACCAGGAGCGCATCGAGCACCTGCGCATGATCCGCGACGTGCAGGACCGTACCGGCGGCTTCCGCAGCTTCATTCCCTGGACCTACCAGCCCGAGAACAACCATCTGCGTGGCCGCACCCAGGCCACGAGCCTCGAGTACTTGCGCATGATCGCGCTTGCCCGGCTGTTCTTCGACAACGTCAACCATCTGCAGGGGTCCTGGCTGACCACGGGCAAGGACATAGGCCAGCTCACCCTGCACTACGGCGCCGACGATCTGGGCTCGGTGATGCTGGAGGAGAACGTCGTGTCGAGCGCAGGAGCGCGGCACCGATCCAATCGCACCGAGCTGATCGAGCTGATCCGCGGCGCCGGCCGCATCCCGGCACAGCGCGACACGCTGTACCGCCACCTGGTCGTACATGACGATCCGGCCAACGACCCGGTGGACCCGCGCGTTCACTCGCACTTCGCGTCAACGGCGCTGCGTGCCGGATGACGGCGCATACCTTTCGCTGTGCTGCGACAACCGTGTGAGCGATTGACTCATACCGATCTCGGGCACAATGTCGCGCGATGAACCGCGCAACGCTGGAGAAGCGGCCGCACGACGTGGCGGCGATGTTCGACGCCGTAGCGCGTCGTTACGACGCAACCAACACCGTCATGTCCCTCGGCCTGGACCGCCGCTGGCGGCGCCGCACGCGGCAAGCGCTCGAATTGCGCTCCGGCGATCGGGTGCTCGACCTGGCCGCGGGCACCGGGGTGTCGACCGTCGAGCTGGCGCTCTCCGGGGCGTACGCCGTCGGCTGCGACTTCTCGCTCGGCATGCTGCGTACCGGGAGGGCCCGTCAGGACCGCCGCGACGTTCCTGTCGTGGCCGGCGACGCGTTGCGACTGCCGTTCCGCGACGCCGCTTTCGACGCGGTGACGATCGCGTTCGGACTGCGCAACATCGTCGATACCGGGCAGGCGCTGCGCGAGATGGCCCGTGTGGTGCGTCCGGGCGGGCGGCTGGTGGTGTGCGAGTTCAGCCAGCCCACGTTCGCGCCGTTCCGGCAGCTGTACCTGAACTACCTGATGCGCGGACTGCCGGTGCTGGCCCGCCGCGTCTCGTCCAACCCGGACGCCTACACGTACCTCGCCGAGTCGATCCGCAGCTGGCCCGGACAACTCCAGCTCGCCCGGGAGATTGCTGCCGTCGGCTGGGTGGACGTCCATTGGCGCAACCTCACCGGTGGCATCGTCGCGCTACATCGCGCGGAGCGGGCCGGCTGACTAATCCGCCGGCAGGCTCTTCCGAGCATTGATCGCAGCCTCCACCGCTGGCGCCCAGTGCCCGGTGTAGCTGACCTGCAGTTGCGGGATCTGCCAGTCGTCGCCGGTGACCATCTGCCGGCACCGATAGCTGCCGCAGTGGCAGCGCAACAAAAACTCGGGGTCGGCTATGCAGGTCGAGTAGTCACACGTCAGCTCATCTCCTGTGCCGATATCCCGGCGGGCACTGAGCGTCTGGGCGTCCGTCCACCAGAGATTTGGCTCACACGAGTGGTTCAGGGTGCCCAGCTCTACGAAAGAACTGGGTGTCGCCGGAAGCCGGAGCACTGCCGTGCCCGCGGTGATGGACGCCACAGCGAACAAGCCCTGCCCCGCAATCGGTGACGGGCCGGCAGCAACGAGACGCAGGGTCAGCAGCTGAACGTCCCGATGACCTGGTCGCTGCCGTCGCTGCCACTGAACCTGCCGCTCTTGAGGTCGTCGGTCAACGTGCCGGACAACGTGACGGCGTGCGGTTCGCCCGCGGTGTCGATGGTGGCCGAGGCGTTGTTGAACGGACCCCCCGTCGGCTTGAGGACGAGTCCGAAGTAGTCAGGCGGCGCGCCGGTGAAATCCGGGCCCACGAGCACGCCGACGTTGACAGAAACAAAGGTCGCGCCGTTTACGCAGGAGCCGCCGTCAAGGTCGAACGGGCTCCCGCCGATCCTCCCGGTCGCCTTGGCGCTGCCACCGCAGAAGACGTTGATCACGCCGTGGCGGCCCTTGGTGTACCCATCGCAGGAGGTCGGGGCAGCCGCCTGCGCGGTGCTCGTCCGCGCTGACGGGGGAGCGGATTTTGAAGAGGAATCGCTGCACGCAGCCAGCGTCAAGATCATCAGGCAGCAGGCAACGGCGGCTGCTCTCGGTCGGACCACCGGCCCATGCTCCTGGACGACGTCAGATCGAATCAAATCGGGCCGGCACGTTCCGGACGATTGGTACCGCCCGCGGCGCGCCGCGGCGCACTTCCCGCGATGGTCGGTCGTCGCTACGGTGTGCTCCGGCGGGCGATCCGCTGAATGATCACCGATCTAGGAGAGGGCGTTCATGAGCTTCGAGGACGACGACATGAGCACGGCGCCGGCCGTGACGACGGGGGTGCGGGTGACCACGGCGCCGATGGCGGTGCGGACGACCACGGCGCCGACGGTGGTGCGGGTGACCACGGCGCCGATGGCGGTGCGGACGACCACGGCGCCGACGGTGGTGCGGACGACCACGGCGCCGATGGCGGCGCGGACGACCACGGCGCCGACGGTGGTGCGGACGACCACGGCGCCGATGGCGGC
>DATFRC010000114.1:0-7643 GCA_035263725.1 Jatrophihabitantaceae bacterium
ATAAGCCGACGGTCGGCCTCATCCCCCGCACGGGGATCGTGCCCATCGCAGCCAGGACACCGCCGGGCCGATCACCAAGACGGTGGCTGACGCCGCGGCGGAACTCACTGCGCTCGACGGCACCGACCCGCTCGCTCCGGCAACCAACGACAACCCGCTCGTCGGCCACGACTTCACGACGGACCTCGACCCCGGCGCGCTTTCCGGCGCTCGGATAGGAGTCGTCGCCAACCAGGTGCCCTCGGCCAATAGCGCGAACCGGCCCTTGTGGGACGCCGCCACCGCCGCCCTCACGGCGCAGGGAGCCACCCTCGTCCCGGTCACGCTGGACCTTGGCAGCAGCATTCCGGGCGGGTCGACCGTGCTCACCTACGAGTTCAAGCGCGACCTGAACGCCTATCTGTCCCGGCTGCCGGCCGACGCGCCCATGAAGTCACTCGCCGACATCATCGCCTACAACAATGCGCACGCGCAGATCGCGCTCAAGTTCGGGCAGACGCAGGCACTCGCCTCACAGGCGATAGACCTCAGCCCGGACAGCGCCGACACGGCGAAGTATCTCGCCGACCGCGCACAGGATCTCGCCGACAGCCGGGACCGCATCGATGCGGTCATGCAGGCAAACAACGTGACCGCGTTGCTGTTCGCCAACGCCGGCAGCGCCGGTATCGGAGCGAAGGCCGGGTACCCGTCGATCACTGTCCCGGCCGGATACCAGTCGACCACCCGGCGCCCGTTCAACATCGCGTTCCTGGGAACGGCGTGGAGCGAGCCCACGCTTGTCGGATACGCCTTCGCCTACGAGCAGGCCTCGAACCTTCACCAGCCCCCGTCACAGATCAATCCGACGCTCTTCCGGTGCGTCGACTCACCGCCGGCCGACTCCTCATGTGCTCCGTGAGCCGGCTGTGGGCAACCAGATCAGGCTGAGCTTGTCGCGCCGGCCAACCCGCCCAACGTCCTTGGTGATGACGTCACGGATGTTGTGAAGACCGGCCTCGTCGCGGGCGTCGATGCGCAGCCGCAGCGCATCGGCGTCCGCAGTGAGCGTGCATTCTCCCCACTCGGCGAAGGTGAGTCGGCCGCGCGTATCGGTCCATTCGGCCTGGACCGGTAGGTCATGGCCTGCGGTTGACGCTCCGGCGTGTACCCGTGCCCCGTGCCGGCCCCGGCGCATGGCGGAAGCGTGCTTGCACAGTTGTACGAGGTAGCGGCTGGAACGATCCGTGTCGACGCGGGCTTCGGCGCTGGGCATCGCGTGGTCTCCTAGGTGTGGTGACGGGAACACCTGGCATCGTACGATACACGGTGTCTCGATAACCTACACGCTGTCTAGGAACGAGTCGTCGCGTGCAGCAGGGTCGTTCAATGCACCGCGCTGGTCGCTAAGGCTGCACGCCGTCCAGAACGACATCGACCAGGCGGTGCACCGCAGCCTTGCTGCGCAATGCCGGCGCGGCACCGAGGGCGTATACGCAGTAGTGGGCGAGCTCGTCCGGACCGACGTCGTCCCGGGCCTCGCCGGCCTTCGCCGCCGCAGCGATGAGAGTGCCAACGAACTCGCTCACCCGCTGCTGGGGACGGACCAGGTGCTCGGGTCGGTGGACGAACGCTGCGAGTTCGGTGTCGTGTGGGTGGTGGTAGCGGATGAGCGCGTACGCCTCGAGCACTGCTACGAGCTGACTCCGGGGGCCATCGCCTGCCTGGTCGGCGAGCCGGCGCAGGTACTCGAGGTGCGTGGTGGTGTTGCGCTCGTGCCAGGCGAGCAGGATCGCTTCCACGTCCGGGAAATACTTGTAGAGCGTCGCTCGCCCGATACCGGTCTGCTCGGCGACCTGCGACATAGTCACCGACAACAACCCGTGTTCGTTCACCAACGCCACGGTGGTATCCAAGATCGCATCGCGCACTTCCTGCCGATGCGCCTCGATGGTCGCTTCCCACAGCTTCGGCACCCGCTCAGCATACGTGCCGACGTCGTCAGAACGATTCGTCTCGTAGCCGGACAGTGCGTCTCGAAAATCTGGCGGGGCTGTCTCGGGCCTCAGGCATCGCGCAGCTGCAGGATGAATGCCCCGACGAGCATCGCTCCGGTGGCCCAGCAGGCCAGCACGCCGAGCCCTGCCCAGCTCGCTGACCTCGATGCTCACGCTCATGTCGTCAGACGCTAGGCAGCGACGCATGCCGAGTCGTCACTCCGCGGAGCCATCTTCGGCGTCCCTCGTGGGAGGGACGCCGGCGCCGCGTCGGACGACGACAATGATCGGCATGGGGTCGTGGCCTCGCGCATGGGTCCTAGCGGCGGTGCTCGGGCTTGCTGCGGTGATCGAGGCGAGTGTGCGCGCCGCGGTGGTCGGCCTGAGTCCGCAGGCGGCGCTAGGGGCGTGCCTGCTCGCGCTTGCCGCCACGGTGCCGCTGGCTGTGCTTGGCCCCACCGCTGCTGCGGCAGCAATCTGCGCGGCAACCGTGATCTCGCTGGTGGCGTTCCACACACTCACCGTGGCGGCGCTGGTCGCGCTCCTGATCGCCCTATGCGGACTGGGCCGGACCGGCGCGCAGCTACCGGCGGCGGTTCTCGCGACACCGTTCCTGGTGCTCGCACTCGCCGGCCCACGGCCCACGACATCCGAGGCGGGCGTCCTCACCGTCCTACTAGCCGCCCTGGCGCCGGCGGCCGCGTGGGCCGGCATCGCCTACCGGGCACATCGCGACGCTGCCGAGCGCGACGCCGCTCGGCAGGCGGTCGCCACCTCCCTGCTCGACCACACCGCGCGCGGGGAACGAGCGCGCATCGCGCGGGAGCTGCATGACGTGGTCGCGCACCACATCTCGGTGATCGCCGTGCAGGCCGAGACCGCTCGACTGACCACGCCCGGGCTTCCGGCTGCCGGTGCGCAGAAACTGTCCGCGATCGGGGACACCGCGCGTGCCGGGCTCACCGAGATGCGGCGGTTGCTCGGCGTGCTGCGCGAGGACACCGGGCGTACCGCCGAGCGGCAGCCACAACCCGGCTTGGCCCAGTTGAACGACCTGCTCGACGATGCCCGCGAGGCGACCGGGGCCGGGACCCGGCTGATCCTTCATGGCCTGCCGGCCGCGCTGGACCCAGGTGTTGAGCTGGCCGCCTATCGCATCGTCCAGGAGGCACTCACCAATGCGCGCCGCCACGCTGCGGGCGCCGCTGTCGACGTCGAACTGCATTACACCGAGGACGGCCTGCACCTGCGGATCCGCGACAACGGCCCCGGCCCGCCGGCCGCCGCGGCGGCCGGGCACGGGCTGCTCGGCATGCGGGAACGCGCGGCAGCCGTCGGGGGCGACCTGCACACCGGGCCCGGCCAAGCCGGCGGCTTTATCGTCGACGCGCTGCTGCCGACCAAGGCGGAGATCGCCTAATGATCCGCATCGTTGTCGCGGACGACCACCAGGTGGTCCGCGCCGGCTTCGCCGACCTGCTCGATACCCAACCCGACTTCACCGTCGTCGCCACCGCCGCCGACGGCGCCGAAGCGGTGCGGGCGTGCCGCGAACTCGGCCCTGACGTCGTGCTCATGGACATCCGCATGCCCGGCACCGACGGCATTCAAGCAACACGGGCGATTACCAGTGCCACGCAGGGCTACCCGCGCGTGCTCATCCTGACCACGTTCGACCTCGACGAATACGTCTACGACGCGCTGCGCGCAGGTGCCAGCGGCTTCCTTCTCAAGGACGTCACGGCCGAGCGACTGTTCGAGGCCGTCCGGGTTGTCGCCGCGGGACAGGCGTTACTCGCCCCGACGGTCACGCGCCGGCTGATCACCGAATTCGCCCACCGGCGCACCACACCGGACTTCCCCGCAACCGGCGCGCTCGCTGCGCTCACCCCGCGCGAGACGCAAGTGCTTCGCCTGATTGCCGCGGGCCTCTCCAACGGCGAGATCGCCATGCGCCTTGTCGTCACCGAAGAAACCGTCAAGACCCACGTCAGTCGCGTGCTCAACAAGCTCGGGCTGCGCGATCGCACCCAGGCGGTGGTCATCGCCTACGAATCGGGGTTGATCACCCCGGGTAATGCATCAGATCGGTGACATCGACGCTCTATTAGGAAAGTGGACTTCGGCCCGGTCGGGAGACAGTCATGGAGAACCTCATAGCCGAACGACGAGTGAAGGCGCGTGACCTCCACCCGGGCGACATAGTGCGGCAGTACGACTGGCTGCTCCACATCCGCGAGGTGATCGTCGGCCGGACGGCCGTGGCGGTCGCCGTCACCGAATTCGACTTCCAACTGCACTACGCGGCCGACGCGCAGCTACCCGTACCGAGGCTAAGCGTCCCGCCGAGTCAGGAGTATGCCTCCGGCCACGAGGGCCGCGGCGGCGTAGCCGGCTAGGAGCGCAAAGCTCGGCCAAGGGCCGAAGGCGTTCGCGTCGTGGTGGTGGGCGGAGATCATCACGGTGCCGATGGCGGCCGGCAGAAACCGGCTCACGTCGTCGACGAGCGAACTGGGCAACACCGCAGTGATTACCGGCAGGATAAACAGCACGCCGACGAAAATGCTGATCGCGGCGGCGGTGTGCCGGACGATCGCCGCCAAACCCAGGCCGAGCAGGCCGAGCGCGGTGAGATAGAGCCCGCCGCTCACCACAGCCCGCACCGCATCCGGGTCGGACAGTGACGCGGTCGGAGTGTGGCCGGACAGGACCCGCTGCCCGATCGCGAATGCGGCGAACGAGGTGAGCTCGCCCGTCACCAGGACCAGCGCGCCGAACACCACGACCTTGGCCACCAGCACGAGCGGGCGCCGCGGAACGGCGGCGAGCGTGGCCCTGATCGTGCCGGTGCTGTACTCCGCGCTGACGACAAGAACGGCGAGCACGCCGACGGCGAGCTGAGCGAACAGCAGCCCGGCGAGGCTCGATCGGGTCGGGTCGAAGCTCGCTTGGTCGGCCGGGGAGCGATCCGCCCAGCGGGACGCGGTGGCGGACGTGATGAGCGCGCTGATGCCGATCCCGGCCACGACCGTGATCAGCAGGGTCCACACGGTGGAACGCACCGAGCGCAATTTCGTCCATTCCGAAGCGACGATTTCGCGCAGCCCGTAGTGACCTCGCCGGCTTGCAGTGAGAGTCGCGGCGCTCGTCATCATGATGGCTCCCTATCTGACAAGGCTGAACCCGGCGCGGCGCCTGCCAGCGGCCGGCTGCCGCGGAACTCCAGCGCGCTCTCGGTGGACTCGACGAACGCCTCCTCGAGGGTGGCGGTCTGTGGGGACAGCTCGGAAAGCGCGATCGATTCCCGGCATGCGAGCTCGCCGACCTCCTCGGGATCGAGTCCTGACACAGTCACCGCGCCGTCGGCCCCGGGCCGGGTGCTCGCCCCGGCGGCGGTAAGGACTGGAACGAGGCGGTCCAGGTGGCGGCTGCGCACCCGAACTGCGCTGCGGGTGTACTGCGCGGTGAAGTCGCTGGTCGGCAGGTCGGCCACCAACCGGCCCCGTGCGATCACGACGACGTGATCGGCCGTCATAGCCATCTCGTTCATGAGGTGGCTGGACACGAGCACGGTCCGGCCCTCATCGGCGAGTTCGCGGAGCAGTTGGCGCACCCATCGAATGCCGTCGGTGTCCAGGCCGTTCACGGGCTCGTCGAACAGCAGCACGCCGGGGTCACCCAGCAGCGCCGCGGCGATGCCCAGCCGCTGGCCCATGCCGAGTGAGAACTGCCCGGCCCGCTGGTGCGCCACGTCGGAGAGGCCGACCACGCCGAGTACCTCGTCCACTCGGCGACGCGGAATGTCGTTGGTCTGGGCCAGCATCCACAAGTGCGCGTGGGCGCTGCGGCCGGGGTGGATGGCCCGCGCCTCGAGCAACGCGCCTACCTCGCGCAACGGCCAGGACAGGTCGTGGTAGCGGCGGCCGTTAACCGTGGCGGTGCCGGCGGTCGGCGCGTCCAGGCCCGTGATCACCCGCATGGTGGTGGACTTGCCCGCGCCGTTCGGGCCCAGGAACCCGGTCACGCGGCCGGGTAGCACGTCGAAGGTCAACTCGTCGACGGCGACCTTGGCCCCGTAGTGCTTGGACAGCGACCGGATGCTGATCGTCTCGCCGTCCGGCCTCGGGCCGCTCACTCTGGGAACCGTCGGCTGTGCTTGTGGCTGCGGCTGCGGCTGCGGAACCGTCGGCGGTGCCTGTGGCGGCGGCGGCGGCTGCGGAACCGTCGGCGGTGGTGGCTGTGCCTGTGGCGACCTGTCGGCCGGTGGCCGACCTCGGCGGCGCCGGGCCGCCCGTAGCAGCAGCACGACCACGGCGCCGATGGCGACGATGATCAGCAATCCGGCGAGCAGCCGCAGCCCGTGGTGACCGCCCCGCGAGATCACTCGTCCGATCGCGATGCTCATATCCGCTTGCATCTACCGACCTCCACCACTCACATAGTGTCGCCTACTAGAATAGTGGTCACTATGTGGAGTAGCTGTGCCTGCGCGTGACGCCGACGCGAACCACGCGCACCCGCGTCGCCGCACCCGGGCAGAAACCAAGGCCGCCACGCGAGAGCGGTTGCTCGCGGCGGCCGAGGACGCCTTTGCCCGCAAGGGATATGCCGCCGCGTCGGTAGAGGAGATCGCCGCGACCGCCGGGTACACCATCGGCGCGCTCTACGCCCACTTCAGCAGCAAGCAACAGCTGTTCCTGGAACTACTCTCCGCCCGCCGCGCCCGCCGGACCGGCCGGATCGTCGACGCCCTGCGTACCGCGGCGGTCGAAGGCGACGACCCACTGGCATCGCTACCGAGCCTGCTCGCCGACTTCGCCCGGAATGAGACCGCCGACAGCGCGCTTCAGACCGAGTTCTGGCTTTATGCGGTGCGCAACCCGGAGACGCGGGCCGTGCTCGCTGAGCAGATCGGCGCGCGACTCGACGCGCTCGAACCGATCTTCGCCGATCTGCTCACCAACCGTCACGCCGACCCGAACGTCTCCCCCCGCGACGTCACGCTCGTCGTGCTGGCGCTGGTCCAAGGGCTGCTGCGGCAGCGCCGCATCGACCCCGAGCGCGTCCCAGACGAACTGATCGTCAACGCGCTGCGCTGGCTCATCGACGGCCTCCCGACGCACTGAGTGGCGCGCCGGTTGGACAATCCCTGTGGTCGGCTCCGGCACATTCTTGGTACTCGTTATCCGTCGTCCGGTGGCCTCGCGTAGGTATGTCCGGTTGGGCTGGTCCAGGTTTTGGTGCCGTCTTGTCGGTGTTTGACTTGCCGGCCGGCGTGGTGGTTGGCGTTGTGGTGTCTGGCGCAGGGGGCGGCGAGGTTCGCGGGGTTTGTGTGGCCGCCGTCGGTCCAGGCTTCGACGTGGTCGAGGTCGCACAGCTTGGCTGTACGTCGGCATCCGGGGAAGGTGCAGGTTCGGTCGCGGGCGATGACGTGGTCGGCGAGGTTGGCGGGTGGCCGGTAGGTTTTGCGGCCGTAGTCGAGGAGTTGACCGGTGTCGTCGGTGACCAGCCTGCGCCAGGTGCCGGACTGGTCGGCGGCGAGGCGGCGGGCGAGGGCGGCGGTGATGGGCCCGTAGCCGTCGAGGTGGGCGGGTTGGTTGTCGCAGCCGAGCAGGGTGCTGAGTTGGACGGTGACCTGGATGGCGGGACGCTTTGCGTGCTGTTCGG
>DATFRC010000115.1:0-8794 GCA_035263725.1 Jatrophihabitantaceae bacterium
AGGCGACGTTCTTGTCTTGGCGGAATCCTTACGCGGTCATCGCGCTGGTAATGATCGCTGACGCAATCGGTTGGGGCATTGCCGGGCTCGTATTCAACTGGTCACACTGGATCATCTGGATCGAAGCGACCCTCATCGCCCTGTTCGCCGTGTTCTGGGGCTGGCAGACCTCAGAGCTGTGGAGCGAGGGCCTGCGGGGGCAGGCCGTGCCGAGTGGCCGGAGCGACCCCGGCGTCGTCGTTCCACCAACCACCCCCCGAGCTGCTCCCGTCGTCGCCGGCGACACAGTCGGGTAGTCGCCTCGCGCATCTGCTGCAGGATCACGCTCGTCACGCAGCAACTGGGCTGTGGCCTGCTCGACGCGCAACCCCGATCCGATGCACGACGGCCCGGGCGGTTCGGGCCTATCCCGCAGCGCCATCCTCGAACAGCTCGACGACTCGCTGCGGCGCCTCGACGTCGACTACATCGACCTGTACCAGATTCACCGCTTCGACCCCGAGACCCCGGTCGAGGAGACGATGCAGGCGCTGCATGACGCGGTGCGCTCGGGCAAGGTTCGCTACCTCGGTGCGTCGTCGATGTGGGCATGGCAGTTCTCGAAGATGCAGTATCTGGCGCAGCTTTCCGGCTGGACGCGGTTCGTCTCGATGCAGAACCAGTACAGCCTCATGCAGCGCGAGGACGAGCGCGAGATGTTCGGCCTGCTGGCCGATCAGGGTGTCGGCTCGATCCCGTGGAGCCCGCTGGCCAGGGGCCGGCTCGCTCGGCCCCGGGGCGAGCAGACGGACCGCAGCTCCACCGACGCCACGGCACGTTGGGTGCTGCCACACGACGACAAGCCGATTGCCGACGCCGTCCAACAGCTCGCCGACAATCGCGGCGTGTCCATGGCACAGGTCGCGCTCGCGTGGGTGCTGCACAACCCTGTGGTGAGCGCGCCCATCGTCGGCGTGACCAAACCACGCCACCTCGCCGACGCCGTTGCGGCCCTCGACCTCACCGTCACCGACCACGAGATCGCGCAGCTCCGGCAGCACTACACGCCGCGCGACCCCACCGGATACTGACAGGACGGTCGTTCCGGCCGGCGCTCGTCACCGGTGCTGTGCTGCGTCGCCGGGGTACCTCACTGCGGCCTTCAGGAGCCTCCCGATGTGGGCCGCGTGGGACTACGCTGCGAGGCCGGTCTGTCTTCCCGCCGCTGGGGCAGCGATTTGCGTGCTCGGTGATACGCGCAGCGACGTCGGACCGTTGTGCGTGTCCGGCCCGGACGCGCCGGATCGCATTTGGAGGCGTCTGATGGCGAGCCTGCAGGTACCCGATCAGTACCGGAGAGTCCGGGCAGTGACCGGTGTCGCGTTCGCGGTCGGCGCCTTGGTGGCTGCGTTCGCGGCGGCGCCGCCCGCCCAGGCGCGTTCGGTGCACGTGTGGCGGGTCGGCAGCTGGCACGGCATCCCCGGTAACCGGTCGAGCATCGAGGCGGCGGTCGCTTCGGCCCGCCCGGGCGACTGGATTCTCGTCGGGCCGGGCGACTACCACCCGCGTATGGACTACACAGCGGCGCAGCTCACCAGCGAGCATCCGGCCGGGGTGCTCATCACGACACCCGACGTGCATCTGCGCGGCATGGACAGAAACGGCGTCGTCATCGACGGCACCAAGGCGGGATCGGCTGCGTGCTCGGCGAGCCCGCTTGATCAGGACTACGGCGTGCCCGATGCGTCGGGATCCCCGTCAGGGCGCAACGGCGTGGAGGCGTTCAAGGTCAACGGGGTCAGCGTCGAGAATCTCACCGTGTGCAACTTCCTGTCCGGCAGCGCGGGCAGCGGTAACGAGATCTGGTGGAACGGCGGCGACGACTCCGGCGCCATCGGCATGGGCGCTTGGCGGGGCTCGTATCTGTCGGCGACCTCGACGTTCTACGACCCCGCTGCTCCCGGCACGGCCGCGCAGTACGGGTTGTTCGCGTCAAACGCCAGCGGCCCCGGCCTACTAGAGCAGACCTACGCGAGCAACTTCTCCGACGGCGGCTATTACATCGGGGCCTGCCCGGACTGCGACGCCGTGATCAACCACGCGCACGCCCAGTACAACGCGCTGGGTTATTCGGGGACGAACTCCGGCGGACGCCTGGTCATCGAAAACTCTGAGTTCGACCACAACAAGGACGGTTTCGACACCAACAGCCAGAACAGCGCGGACGCACCCAGCCCGCAGGACGGAGCCTGCCCCGGCGGCGGCATCGGCCAGACCGGAACCCACTCATGCTGGGTCTTCGAGCACAACTACGTGCACGACAACAACAACGCTGACGTGCCGCAGAGCGGCGACGCGGCCCACGGCCCGGTCGGCACCGGCATCTCACTCGCCGGCGCCCGCCACGACACGGTGATTAACAACCGGTTCGTCAACAACGGTTCGTGGGCGATCCTGACGAGCGTGTTCCCGGACGCCGGCCCGGCCTCCCCGGCGAACGTCCCTAACTGCCGCGGTGGCGTGCCGGACGGCAGCTTCCTAGGCCTGACCGTCCCGTGCCTGTTCAATGTCTTCGGCAACGAGATCGCCGGCAACACATTCCAGAACAACGGCTGGTTCGGCAACCCGACCAACGGCGACCTCGCCGACCTGTCCACCCCGCCGGCCGAGGCGCCGGGCGCGGCGGGTGACTGCTTCCACGACAACACCGAGGTCGGCGGCGGTCCCGCGTCCAGCTGGCCATTCGACCTGCAGTCCACCCAGGGCACCTGCGGAGCGCAGGTCTATCCCGACCCGGCGAGCAACGCCGTACTCGGCGCCGAGGTGCTGTGCGCGACCGAGGCGTTCGGCCCGTGCCCGCCCGGTGTGCCGAACAACTACCCGCGCCAGGAACAGGTAGTGATGCCGCCGCTGGCACCGCAGCTGACGATGCCCGACCCGTGCGTCGGTGTGCCCGGACATAACCCGTGGTGCATGGCCCATGGTCACGCGTCCCCCGACTCGGCGTCATCGGCCGCCGTGGCGGGCACACCCGCCCTGGTCGCGGTCAGGCGCGACGGCCCGAACTGACCGACGACCCAACCGATGCCCTCGTCGCCACCAGGACCCCGTTTCTGCGGACGCCGGAAGCTGATTGCACGACCGAGGCACGGGAAGGACGCGAACCGCAGCGTCGCGACTGGAGAAAGTCGCGCGGGCAGCGGCGAACAGCCGCAGGCTGATTGACCTCGATCGTGGCCGGCCTTACGGTGCGCCCCGTGCCTGGTCATGCAACCTTGCCGTCGCGGCGCGCCGCTGCGCCGCCCCGCGACGGCGCGGGCAGGTTCGTCAACTGGGCGCGGACGGCTAGCTCGTCGCCGGTGAGGTGGCACCTGCCGACAGGCGAAGCCGAGCTGCGTCGCGTCGTCGAGCATGCAGCCAATCGCGGGCGCCGGCTGCGGATTGTCGGTGCAGGGCACTCGTTCTCACGCATCGCGGTCCCGGACACTGATGCCGTCTCATTGGATGCGTGGGCCGGCGCAGCGGTGATCGATCGCGAGCGAGGCGTGGTCACAGCCCCGGCCGGCATGCGGTTGCGTGACCTGAGCGCCGTGCTGCTACGCGAGGGGTTGTCGCTCCCGATCGTCGGGTCGATCCAGGCCCAGTCGATCGCGGGGGCGATCGCCACCGGCACCCACGGCTCAAGCATGCAGCATGGCAATATCGCCAGCCTGGTGACCGGCCTGCGGATGGTCACCGGCACCGGTGACGAGCTCGTGATCGGCGACGGTGACGATCGCCTCGACGGCGCCCGCGTCCACCTAGGCGCGCTCGGCGCCGTGACTGAGGTGACGCTTCGGATCACCCCTGCCGGCCGGCTGCACCAGTCGATCGAGCACATCCCGATCGAGGAGGTCCCCGGCGTACTGGCGTCCCTCGCGTCGAGCGCCGAATACGTCAAGGTCTGGTGGCTGCCGCACGCCCCACTCGCGCAAGTCGTGCGGTACACGCGGACCACCGAGCCAGCGACTCGTCGGCCCAGTGCAGTGACCCGGCGCTGGGTCGACGAACGGATCATGCACCGCTGGGTGTTCCCGGCAATGGTCGCGCTGCAACACCGGCGGCCCACGCTCACCGCGGGTATCAACGCGCGCCTGTCACGGGTCTACCTCGGCGCCGCCTCGCAGGTGGGACAAGACACGCTCATGCTGAATACGCCCATGCCCATGCGTCATTGCGAGACCGAGGCCGCCGTCGCGCTGGGTAAGGCCGGCAAGGCGCTCGAGGGTGTCCTCGACCTGTTTCACGGCGGCCGGCCGGCGGCGAACTTCCCCCTTGAGGTCCGCTTCGTCCGCGGCGACGACATGTGGATGAGCCCCGCGCAGGGCGCCGACACCTGCCAGATCGGGGCCTACAGCACCGACGGCCCGGACCGCCGCGACTACTTCGAGCGCTTCTGGCAGGTCATGCGCCCACTCGGCGCACGCCCGCACTGGGGCAAACAATTCGACCACGACGCCGCCGAACTACGTGCGCTATACCCGAACTTCGACCGCTTCCTCAAGCTGCGCGACGCCATCGACCCGCAGCGCGTGTTCGGCAGCGACACCCACCAGCGGATGCTCGGCGACTGAGCCCCGCGACGGCACGACACCCTCCCAGCCTCCTCCGCGAATCTCGATTTCATGAGTGCCGCCCTGATCAGCGGGGAGAGGCTCTGAGAACGCTGCCGGGGACGCGATGCTTCCGGTCGCGGCGAACACGATCGCCAGAACGGCCACACCGAATAGGCCTCCCACCCATGGAGCGGTCCTCGACGGTCGAGGACTCAGCCTCTTCCCTGTCGATCGACGGCTACCGGTTACCGCCGACGATCAACGCGTGGCGGAGGTCCGTGACTTGTTTGTCGCGGGGCCCTAGCGGCGCGAGGCCGTATTGACGTTCGAGCGTGGCCAGGATCGAGGTGGTGTCATGCGCCTGGTGGTCGACGCCGGACTGCGTGAAGGTGCCGCCGATGATCAGCGCCGGGATGCGGGTACTCGGGCCGAACTGATCCGATGGCCCGTCCGCTGCGGTTGGGCCCTGCCCGGGCGCGGCTACGTGGTCCCATTGGCCGCCGAACTCGTCGTATGTGACGACGACAAGCGTGTTCTTGCCGTCCGGTCCGCCGAGGATCGTCTTGAGCAGTTCGACCAGGTGGCTGTCGCCGTGATCGGTGCTGGCGTAGCCGGGGTGCTCGTTCTCCTCGCCGACCGGCTTGACGAACGAGACCGCAGGCAGCGTGCCCCCCTGTGCGGCGGCGACGAATTCGGTCTCGTCCCGCAGGTGCGCCCTGCCTGGCATGCCGGGCGCGTAGTTCTGGAAGTAGTTGAGCGGCTGGTGGTGGTATTGGAATAGCGGATCCGGGTGACCGGCGACGGCGTCATTCCACCCGCCCGCGTACCAGTTCCAGGAGATGTTCTTGGCCGACAACTCGTCACCGATGTTGGTCTCGTAGAACGGTTTGGACGGGTCGACGTCGTTGATGCCGGGCAGCACATTTGACCCGAAGGCGCTCGGCTGCCAGGACGGCTGCATCGTGTTTACCGCGTAGTTGCCGCAGGCGTAGCCGGCGATCGTGCTCGGCAGCCCGCATGCTTGTGTGAGCGGACCATCGACGTACGAGACCGCTGGGTCCGGCTTGTACAGCGGGTAGCCGCTGTTCGGGAATCCGGCGCCGTCCAGGACGCTGTTCTTGCCCACTGGCACGGCCCGCTGCGAGGTGTCCCACTTCGGCGCCTGAGCCGCGACCAGGTACTGATGGTTGAGGAACGACCCGCCGAACGCCGCCTGGAAGAAGTTGTCGGCAATCACGTAGTTCGGTGCGCCAGCGGCGTGCAGGTACTGGTAAACCGGCAGTTGCGTCGTGTCGTAATAGCCCTGCGTCAGTCCCGCCGCGTCGCTGCCGGTCGAGTAGCGATCCTGCTTACCCCCGTCGAGCTGGTACTGCTCCTGGTAGAACCGGTGCACTATGTCGCGGGTGCACCCGCCCGGCAACCCGGCCGGATCGCCCTTCTCGACGCCGTTAGCGGCAAACACCGTCGGCGGCGGGCACGTCCTGTCTGCCGGCGCGACGAAATTGTTGATCGAGAACGGCGAGCTGGCGGTGAAATGACTATCGAACGCCATGCCACGAGGCGTCGTACCCGAGCATTCCGGCGACAGCAGGCCAGGGTGCGCCGTCCCGTCGAGCCACTTGACGCTGGCAGTGGTCGGGACAAGGTTGTTGTCGTTTTGCAGCAGGCACCCGATCGGCGCGCCCGACTGATCCACCTGGGTCGTCCCGGCTTCCGCACTAGGCAGGCCATTCACCTTCTGGTGACCGACCGCACCCCACAGCCCGTACAGGTTGTCGAAGCTGTGGTTCTCCTCGTAGATCACCACCAGATGCGAATAATCACCAAGCGGTCCCTTCGCCGCAGCCGCAGCACCTGGCGTGCCCGACACCCCAACGGCTCCGGCAACCACAACCGCGCCTGCCGCCGCGAGAATCGTCCAGCGTCGCATGAGACCGCCCCTCGATCGACCACCCGTCCGGCAGACCTTAGCCATCGCACGCCGATCCGGCTACCGGCCGCAGAGATGCCACCATGCGCGAAGACTCACTGCCAATCCCAGCCGTGCTGGGAATGACTATCCGGGTGAGAGCCACTCCGTCCGCATGCCGCTCTACAGGAGGTCGCCGGCGATGACGCAGGTCGACGGATCCGAATGTTCAACGCGAGCAGCGACGCGGTCTGGCAGGTTGTCGCCGATCCCGGTGCGGTTGGCCGAGTGGTGCCGACCACGCACCTCGCCCAACGTGCCGACGCCGAAGACGTGCACCTCGAAGGCGAGTCACACGGTCATCCCTATGCGGTTAGGAGCCCGTTTCACGCCGACCCAGCGTCCACCCCGCACACCTGAACCGAACCTTGGCCAAGGCCCGATCTGCGGTCAATGAAATTAGTAGCCGGTGCTCGCGTGCGTAGCGGTTGCACGTTTGCGATGAGCTGGATTGCTTGCTCGCGGTGTGGGTCGCAGTGCTCGCGGTGCTGTAGGGCATGCTTGGGCCCGTGCTGGACGAGCGCCGCTGGCGTGTGGGCAGCCTCGGGGGCATCCTCGCTGCAATCGGGCTGTCGATCTGTGCCTGCACGAGCGTAAGTGCGGGGCGATCGGTGTCCCCGACGACCGGCACGACCAATCCGCAGCTGGGTACGTCAGCAGCGTCCAGCAAGCCAGCGCGCGCGCCGGCTACCACGTCGGCACCGCGGGTGCGTTCGGACGACTTCACGGTCGCGTTCGCCGGCGACGTCCACTTCATGGGGCGTACCGCGATCCGGCTGGCTAACAACCCGGCCACCGTCTTCGGTCAGGCAGCGTCCGTGCTGGCCAGCGCGGATCTGACCATGGTCAACCTGGAAACCGCGATCACGACCCGAGGCGATCCTGCGCCCAAAGACTTCCACTTCCGCGCGCCAGCCACGGCCTTCACGGCGCTGCGCGACGCCGGCATCGATGTTGCCACGATGGCCAACAACCACGCGGCCGACTACGGCGCCATCGGCTTGCATGACACGCTCGCCGCGATCGGGTCAAGCCGCTTCCCCGTTGTGGGCATCGGCGCGGACGCGGCCGCCGCATTCGCTCCATGGGTGCGCACCGTTGGTGACACGAGGGTGGCGATCATCGCGGCCAGCCAGGTGCGCGACGAGACTCTTGCCAATTACGCAGCCGGTGCGGACTCGCCAGGCATTGCCAGCGCCGACAGTGATCGGCTGCTCGAGTCCGTCCGAGCCGCCCGAGCCGCGGGCGACGTCGTGATCGTGTACCTCCACTGGGGCATCGAATTCGATAGTTGCCCGAGCACCGACCAGCGCAGCCTGGCGGACGCACTCGCCAAGGCGGGAGCGTCCGCGATTGTGGGCGCCCACGTGCACGTCCTGCAGGGATCCGGCTGGCGCCCGGACGGCACGTATGTAGCCTACGGACTCGGCAACTACCTCTGGTGGCGGTCGTTCGGCAACGCCCAGGACGACAATGGCGTTTTGACGCTGACGTTTCGTCGCGACCGGGTCGTCGCGGCGCGGTTCCACCCGGCGCACCTAGACGAGCGTGGGGTGCCCGTTCCGGCGACCGGCGCGCAGGCTGCCCGCATCGACGCCGCGTGGCAGCAGGCCCGCCTGTGCGCGGGTCTGTCGGCGACACCACCACGTTGACCGCCGCTCCGCCATAACCAGGCCGCTGCTTGACGCTGGCGGAATTGCACCGCTGCTCGCTTTGAGCAGCTGGCTTTACGACCAAAGTCCGATTGCCGCCGGATGTCGTGGCCCGCGCGTTCGAGGCGGCGGCTTGGGCCTGGACATCGCACGGCGCATCGTGGTCGAGCGTCACAGCGGCACGATGACCATCGATGCGACGCCGGGCAACACGGCCTTGCGTATCGCCGTCCCGGTGCGATCCGCCTAGTCGTCACACACCAGATCGGTACCACGTCGCCGTCGCCCACGACGCCCTCTGAACGGCGCGATAAATCGCAGCCGGTTGAAGAAATCTGGGCAAGAGGTGCCCGCGCTGATTAATTCCTTCGGCCCGGTTCGAATCCCACCCGCCCCACAAAGCCTACAAGTCACACCAGCCCCCACCAGCCGGGCATGCCGTCGTGGTGCCGACCACGACCAGGCGCCGGACAGGCGGTGCCGTGCCGGCCCGGTCCTTGCGCAGCGCCGGTATCACCCGCGGCGCTGCGCGCTCCTGCACGGCATAAGGGAGCCTCGGCTCCCGAACTCGCCACTGCTGGAGGGAGCGCTCCGATGCC
>DATFRC010000116.1:0-25489 GCA_035263725.1 Jatrophihabitantaceae bacterium
CCGGGCGGTTCCGTCATTCTTATGATCCCGATGCCGCAGGGCGTGACGGCGCCGCCCGCGGAACCGGAGTATCACGGCGACAACACACTGGTGTACTGGCGCTTCGGATGGGATCTGCGGGAGAAGCTCGCCGACGCCGATTTCGACGTCACGTGTCTGGTGACCCAGCCACTCGTCGACCGGGTAAGCCGGGGCGACTACGACACCGGTTACGTCGATCCGCATATCAACGAAGTGGACCTGCTCAGCCACGCCGACGCGGCCACATTGACGCCGATCGCGGACGAGAGCGAGGCGCGGCGCTATGGCTTCGAGCCCGACCTGCAGTTCATCGCCTGGCAGTGCGTGAAACCCGCAGCCTGACGGCGCTCCAGGTGGCGCTCGACGGCACACCTCTGCTGGGCGTCCGCACCGGGATCGGCCGCTACGTCGAACACCTGGCGAGCGAACTGGCCGGAATGGACGGCTTGCAGATCCGCGTGGCGGCATTCAGCGTCCGCGGCCGCTCGGCGCTTCGGGCGCTGCCGCCGGCTGTCCGTGCGGTGCATCGCCCTGCCCCTGCCCGGCTGCTGCAGCGAGCCTGGCTGCGCACCGACCACCCTGCCGCCGAATGGCTCACCGGCCGGGTCGACGTCGTGCACGGCACCAACTTCGTGTTGCCACCGCCGCGCCGTGCGGCAGGTGTGGTGACCGTGCACGATCTGGCTTTCCTGCACTATCCGCAATGGGTCGATGCCGCATCGCGGCGCTACCGCGAGCTCGTCCCGCGGGCTATCCGCGACGCCGCCGCCGTGCTGACACCGACGCAAGCGGTAGCGGGCGAACTCGCCGAGGCATACAGAGCCGCGGAGGGGAAGCTGCGGGTGACGCCGCTCGGCGTCGACCCGACCTGGTTCGAGGCCACGCCGGCGCGGCCGGCCGGGATTCCCGCCGAGTACGTGCTGGCGGTGGGGACCCGCGAACCGCGCAAGGGGCTCTCCGTCCTGCTGGATGCCTACCGGGCGCTCCTGGCCGACCTTCCTGACGTGCCGCCGCTCGTGCTGGCCGGCCCGCCCGGCTGGGGGCCACAGCTGGACACGGCAGGCCTGCGCGACCGGGTGATTCTGCCCGGCTACGTCGCTACCGCGACGCTACGCGGCCTCGTCGCCGGCGCGGCCGTGCTGGTTTTCCCGTCGCGGTACGAGGGCTTCGGCCTCCCGCCGCTGGAGGCGCTGGCCGCCGGAACCCCGGTCGTGGCGAGCGACCTGCCCGTACTTCGCGAAGTGCTGGCGGACCACGCCCGCTTCGCAGCGCCGGGCGATGCCCGCGCATTGACCGCGGCGCTCCGCGACACGCTGGAGCGCCCCCCGTCCGCCGAGTGCCGGGACGCCGGACGTAGCCACGCGCGCCGCTTCACCTGGCAGCGCTGTGCCGCGCTCACCAACGACGTGTATCGCGAGGTGGCGCGATGAAGGTTGCGCTTCGATCCGGTACGGCGGCAGCACTCGTCCTGGCCGCGCTCATTGCCGGTCTCGTCGCATCGATTCACGGTGCCCGCAATGCGCGCACCGAGATCGCCACACAGGCCGCGCTCCCCCGCGTGGACGGTCGTGTCGACGTCTTTCACAACACTGAGCAGACGCGCTTCGTCCAGTTCGTCGTCGACCGTGTGCCCGCACACGACCGGGTCCGCATAGTCATGGCGCCCCCTACGCAGGTAGCCGACCAGCGGACGATCTGCGGCCGGATGCCGCTGGTGGCGCGGTACTGGGTGCTCGTGTATGGCATCGCACCGCGCGCCTCGGTCTGCGACTCGTCGGCACGCTGGGTGGTGTACTTCGGCGTGGCTCCGCCGCCGGGCGGCACGGTCTACCGCTTCACCAGCAACTACGCGGTGGTTCGGCTGTGACGATCATCGCGGTTGTCCTGATGGCCCTGGCCGGCCACTGCGTGCTGCGTCTTCTGGTGCGTCGTGTGCCTTTGCGCGCCTACGGAGTGCTGGCGACGGTGGGACTGTCGGTGCTGCTGGGCGCCGCCCTCATCGGGCTCGTCACGACCTACGCTGCTGTCTTGGGACTGCCAACTCGAGTCTGGTCGGTCGTCGGGCCGGTTGTGCTCGTGCTGGCGGTTTTCGGTTTATTGCCATCGCGGGTGTTTGCCGCGTTGCGCCTGCCTCCCGAGGATTCGCAACCCGCCGCGCACCACATGTGGCTTGCCGATGGCTTCGTCGGCGGCGCGATCGTCGCCCTCGGTGCAGTGCTCCTGACGGGTAGCAGCAAGCTCGTCGTCTTCAGCAACGACGAGTGGGCGATCTGGGCGATCCGCGGCCGGACACTGTCGCTGGCCGGCCACCTCGACCCGGTTGTCTTCCAGGGCGCTGCAGCGCAATATCAGCATCTGGACTACCCGCTACTCGTCCCCTCGCTCATCGCGTGGGGTGACGGCATCGCCGGTCACCCCGACGATTCGGCCGCACACGTACTGCTGATCGTGCTGACGCTTGGCATGCTCGCGGTTGTTGGGTGGGCCGCGAACCGCCTCGCCGGACCGTACGCAGGCGTATGTTCCGTGCTGCTGATCGCAGGCACGCCGCGCCTGCTGGCACCGTACGGGCTGCGAGTATTCGCCGACGTGCCGCTGGCGGCGTTCGCGGTGGCGCTCCTGCTCGTGCTGGCGATGTGGATCGTCCACGGCGACGGGCGAATGCTCGCCGTCGCCGCGGCGCTTGCAGTCGGTACTGCCGCGGTGAAGGACGAGGGTGTGGTGTTCGCGCTCGCCGGGTTGCTGGCCGCACTCGTCGTGCCGGCGCAGGTTCGGCACGCTCGCCGGCAGGTGCTGTTCGCGGCGGCGACAATGATCGCCTCGATGCTGCCGTGGCTGATATGGACGCGCGCGCATGGGATCGAGTCCGACCTGATCAACAGCCAGACCTTGACCCCGCACCATCTGCGACAGGTTGCCGGCTACTCCTGGCTGGTTGTTCGGCTGATCGTGCGCTACTGGCCGGGTTACGGCTGGTGGGGCATCGCGGGCGGCGTGCTTGCCGTCGTCCTAGCCGTGACGGTGCCGCGTCTGCGCCGCCTCACTGCGTATTTGTGCCTAGCGTGGCTGATCGCCGCCGTCGGTATGTGGGCGCAGTACGTGATCTCGGCGGGTCGGTACCAGAATGTCGTGCCGATCCCGGTCGAGTTACGCGGGCACTTCGCCTCGTCTGCGACCCGGGTGCTGCTCGTGCCGTCCATCATCGCTTCACTGGCGATGCCATTGCTCGCCGGCGGCCTCGTCCCCAAACTGAGGCGCTCTACCCAGCGCGTAAGCCAGCACCGGCAGTCGCGAACGCCCGTCGAAGAGCATCCCGCCACGGCGGCAACGGAGTGAGGCCGGCCGCCCGCCAGGCGGCGTCGGAAAGCACCGAGTAGGCCGGGCGGGGCGCCGGACGCGGGAATGCCTCGGTCGTCGTCGGCCGCACCCGACCCGGGTCGGCGCCCACCTCTTCGAAAATCGCCTGGGCGAGGCCGAACCACGTCGTGTCGCCCCAATTGGTGCAGTGATAGAGACCCGGGCGAGCCGCCGAGCGGCCGAGCTCTACGAGCGCGCGGGCCAGGTCGGCCGACCAGGTGGGCGAGCCCCGCTGGTCGTCGACGACGTCGACCGTGTCCCGCGAGCGCTCCAGGCGCGCCATCGTCTTGACGAAGTTGCCGCCGGTGGCCCCGTAGACCCATGCTGTGCGCACCACGTAAGACGCCTCGGGCAGCAACTCCGCGACAGCGATCTCACCGGCGAGCTTGGTACGGCCGTACGCGGACTTCGGGCCGGTCGAGTCGTCGACCTCGTACGGCCGCGAGGCGTCACCCCCGAAGACGTAATCGGTCGACACGTGGATCAGCCGGGCCGCCGTGCCGGAAAGCGCCGCAGCGAGAACGGCCGGCCCCGTGGCGTTGACCCGATAGGCGGCGTCCTCGTCGGATTCCGCCGCGTCTACCGCGGTGTAGGCGGCCGCGTTGACAACGACGTCCGGCCGGACGTGCGCGATCACGCCGGCGACCGCCGCCGCGTCGGCGATGTCGAGGTCGGCGCGGCGCAGCGGATGCACATCCTCGCCGGCCAAGGCGGCACGGAGGTCCGTCCCGAGCTGGCCACCGGCCCCTGTGATCAGCCAGCGCGTCGGATCGCTCACTGACCACGCGCCGCGTAGCGGGCCTCGATCGCATCCTTCCCGGGTCGCCACCACGGTTCGTTATCGGTGTACCAGTGGATCGTGTCCGCGAGCCCGGCGCGCATGTCGGTGAATGCCGGCGTCCAGCCCAGTTCGGAGCGCAGCGTGGACGCGTCGATGGCATAGCGCAGGTCGTGTCCCGGGCGGTCTGTGACGAGGTCGTACCAGTCGGCGGGCCGTCCCATCAGCTCGAGGATCAGCTCCAGCACCTGCCTGTTGCTGCGCTCACCGTCGGCACCGATCAGGTACGTCTCGCCTAGGCGGCCGCGCTCGATGATCACCCACACCGCGTCGTTGTGGTCGTGGACGTGGATCCAGTCGCGCACGTTCGCACCAGCGCCGTAAAGCTTCGGTCGAACACCGCTCAGCACATTGGTGATCTGCCGCGGGATGAACTTCTCGATGTGCTGGTAGGGCCCGTAGTTGTTCGAGCAGTTCGAGATGGTGGCGCGCACGCCGAACGAGCGCACCCAGGCGCGCACCAGCAGGTCGGAGCCGGCCTTGGTCGAGCTGTACGGGCTTGACGGGTTGTACGGCGACCCGGCGGTGAACTTGCGCGGATCGTCGAGCGGCAGGTCGCCGTACACCTCGTCAGTGGAGATGTGGTGGAAGCGCACGTCATGGCGGCGCACCGCCTCGAGCAGGGTGAACGTCCCGACCAGATTCGTGTGCACGAACGGCGTCGGGTCGGACAGCGAGTTGTCGTTGTGCGACTCGGCTGCGAAGTGGACGACGACATCGGCCGCGGCGACCAACTTGTCGACGACGCCGGCGTCGGCGATGTCGCCCGGCACGAAGTCGATCCGGTCCGCAACGGGCGCCAGGTTCACTTCGGTGCCCGCGTAGGTCAGCGCATCCAGGACCGTGACCTGCACGTCGGGACGGGTCGCGACGGTCCGGTGCACGAAGTTGGCGCCGATGAATCCGGCACCGCCGGTAACCAGGACGCGCATGCGCAAGACCCTCCGAATCGGTATGTGAGACGCTCATGCTCGACGAGTCAGTATCGCAGAGGCGGGACGCCGGGCCTGCGAGACGCTGCCCAACCGAACACCACGGAGAGACGCCGCGAGTTGCCTGACCTGACAAGTACGGAGATCGCGCCGGACGCGGCCGAGTCCGGCACCGATTCGCATCCCCGCTGGCACCGCTACCGGGAGACGCTCGTTCCGCCTCTGGTGGCGCTCGTCGTCGCGTGGGCCACGATCGCCTGGCGGTCGCCTTACCGTGGGTGGAGCCTGCTCGCTCCGTCGAGTTACAACCGCTGGGACACCGGACAATACCTGGGCATCGCGCGCCACGGCTACAACGCAGCCTGGCACTGTCCCGCGCAGGTGCTGCCGCGTGGCCTGCCGCCGGGCAACTATCTGTGCGGCAAGATCGGCTGGTTTCCGGGGTATCCGTACGCGATGCGCGGCCTGTCGACCATCACGGCGCTGCCGCTCGAAGCCACCGGACTCGCGCTGGCCTGGGTGTGCTGGTACCTCGTCCTGGTAATCATGTGGCGGCTGCTCGCCGATGCCCGTTCGAGCACAAGTCGTTGGATGTGCCTGCTGATCGCGGCCTTTTTCCCCGGGCAGATCTACTTCGCTGCGATCTTCCCGATCTCTATGTGCATCGCCGGGATCCTCGGCTGCCTGTACTTCGCGCTCCTTACGTCGCGGCCCGTTCTCGCGTGGGCCGGATTCGCCGTGGGATTCGTCGCCGCGTACACCTACATAACGGCGATCGTGCTGGCACCGACCCTGCTGATCGTCGGCCTGCTGGTCGTACGCGGGCGCAGACGGTTCCAGTTCATCATCCCGGCTGCCGGAGCCGCCGCGGGCTTCGGCGCCGTCCTGCTCACGATGCAGATAGCCGTTGGAATCTGGAACGCCTATTTCATCAGCGCGAAGAAGTTCAACGTCGGTGCGCACAGTCCGCTTGACACGTTGATCAACCGTTTGCGTCCACTCTGGACATCGCAAGCGAGCCCCGTACTGAACTACAAGGCTGCGCAGACACTGCTCACGCTTTCCTTCGTGGGCCTCGTCTGCCTGGTCACGATCGTCGGCGCAGCGCGCGGGCGCGACGCTCCCGAGGCGCGGAAGCCGGACTCGCCAACGGCGATCGTGAGCCGAATCTCGGCGTTCGACCTGACGTTCGTGCTGATGGCCGTTGGCGTCTGGCTGGTCCCCTACATCGCTGGCGGCTCGGCCAGCACCTACCGGTCCGAGGCCTTCGTGGTCGTCTGCGTTCCGTTGCTTCGCAGGCTTCCGGTGTGGCTGCTCGTCGTTCCGCTGGGCGCCGCCGTGTGGGTCGCCTGGTCCATGGCGCCGTACTTCTTCAACGGCGCATTGGAGTAACCGAAGCGCGCAGGCCCCACGCCGCGCGGGACTCGCCGGGATAAGCGCCTGCCGCACCACGCGGCGAGCCACCGTTAGCCTCGGGTGGTGGCTGACGATCTTGTGCGGGGACGGGTGTGGGGCTCGTACCGGGCACGCGTCGCGGCGCGGCTCGCGATCGCGGTCGTATCGCTGGTCACGCTCGTAGGTAGCGGTCTGGCGTGGGCCACGTACCAGAACTTCGCTGCGGGCATCCGGCACGGCGATCCGGTGCCGGCGCTGGGCAGTGGCCAGCACGACATCGACGGCAGCGACCAGGACATCCTGCTGCTCGGCAACGATAGCCGCGCGGACGCGACACCGGCCGAGTTGCGCGCCCTTTCGACGCAGGACGATGGGGACAGCGTCAACACCGACACGATGATGCTGCTGCACGTTCCGGCCGACGGCGGCAACGCGACGGTGGTGTCGTTCCCGCGTGATTCGTGGGTGAGCATCCCGGACAACGGCAAGGGCAAGATCAACTCTGCGTACGGGGACGGGTACGCATCCGCGAAGGCGGCCGGCAAGAACGAGGTCCAGCGGGAGAGCGCGGGAATCCGCTTGCTGAGCAGGACGATCAGCGCGCTGACCGGCCTGCACATCGATCACTATCTCCAGGTCGATCTGCTCGGCTTCTATCGGATCAGCAACGCGATCGGTGGCGTGGATGTGTGCCTTCGGCAGGCACAGCGAGATCACTACTCCGGCATCGACCTGCCGGCCGGACACTCGATCATCAAAGGCTCGCAGGCGCTAGCGTTCGTGCGGCAACGGCACGGGCTGCCCGGTGGCGATCTTGACCGGATCCGCCGGCAGCAGTACTTCCTGTCCGCTGCGTTCGACAAGGTGCTCTCCGGCGGCGTGCTGCTCAATCCGTTCAAGCTGCACAGCCTGCTTTCCGCCGTCGGTTCGTCACTGCTGACCGATCCGGCGCTCAACCCGATCTCGCTGGCCCGGCAGTTCCAGGAGCTGTCCCGAGGCAACATCAAGTACGCGACCATCCCCAATGACGGTGTGCAGCTCATCTATCCGGACGGTGTCGCGACCTCGATCGTCGCCGTGGACACCGCCGCCATGCCGGGGTTCGTCAATCGGCTCTCCGGCAAGCCGGCGGATCCGGAGCTGCCCGGCGCACGCCGCGCAACACCTGGCGACGTCACGCTTGACGTGCTCAACGGCACGATGATGAGCCGGCTCGCCGGCCGGAACGCGAACGCGCTGCGGGCAGCAGGCTTCCACGTCGACGTGATCGACTCGACCGAGCCGACGGAGGCGACCACGATCGAGTACCCGAACGGCGCGCAGTCGCAAGCCTTGGCGGTGGCCGCCCAAGTGCCCGGGGCCGCACTAACCGAGACCGGCTCGGTACAGAAGGTGACGCTTGTACTGGGCGGCAACGGCGTGCAGGCCAAGGAGCTCGGGCGCGGCGAAACGCCCGTTTCGCAGCACCCGGCGCCGCTCGATCAGCCGGACTGCATCAACTGAGCAGGTACCCTCGGGCGGGTGCCCTCCGACGACGGTGGCTCCGCACTCCCACCCGAGCTCGACCCGCGCGGCCTGCGGCGTGCCGGGCGGGAGCGCCGGGCACCCGAACCGCCGCCGCCGGGCGAGTCGCCGGTAAGCGCGCGCCGCGAGGTCAAGCGCGGGCTCATCGTCGGCATTGCGATCGTCGCCACCGTGCTCTCGGTCGGGATCGTGGCCGTCAGCGGCTGGGCCTGGTCGACCTACAACGGCTTCACGTCCGACATCCGGCGGGTGGACGCGATTGGCGGCGCCGGCAAGCCGACCCACGACCTTGACGGCAAGGACCAGAACATCCTGGTGGTCGGCAACGACGACCGGGACACGGCGACGGATGCCGAACTGCGTCAGCTCGGCACGACGCGCGACGGCGGCAGCTACAACACCGACACGATGATGCTCATGCACCTGCCGGCCAACGGGCAGAAAGCGACGGTCATCTCGTTCCCACGCGATTCCTATGTGGCAATTCCCGGGCACGGCATGGCGAAGCTGAACTCGGCGTACGTCGACGGCATGCGGGACCATAACGGCGACAAGGCCGCGGGCGCCCGGCTGCTGGTCCAGACCATCGAGAACCTCACCGGCCTCACCATCGACCACTTCGTCCAGGTCGACCTGCTCGGGTTCTACCGCATCAGCAACGCCATAGGCGGCGTAAGGGTGAACCTGTGCCAGGCGCAGCACGAGGCGAACTCGGGCATCGACCTGCCGAAGGGCGTTTCGACGATCAAGGGTACGCAGGCGCTCGCGTTTGTCCGGCAGCGCTACGGCCTACCTGGCGGCGACCTGGACCGCATCAAACGGCAGCAATACTTCCTGTCCGCAGCGTTCCGCAAGGTGTCCAGCGCCGGCACGCTGCTCAACCCGTTCAAGCTCCAGAAGCTGCTCAAGGCGGTGAGCACGTCCCTTCAGATGGACAACTCGATGGACCCGCTCAAGTTGGCTGAGCAGTTCCAAGACCTCAGCGCCGGCAACTTGGTCTTCAAGACGATCCCGATCGAAGGCTTCACCACGAACGATGCGGGCAGCGTCGAGATCGTGAAGCCGGGCAAGGTCCAACAGTTCGTCGATCAGCTCGTGGGTAGCTCGAGCGCCCAGCACACACCCCACGACGCCACCCATCGCCCGCTGGCCGCGGCGTCACCGTCGTCGTCACCATCGTCGGCGTCGTCGTCGAACGGCATGACCGCCGCTGACACCGCCGGTTGCATCAACTGATGCCGGCCTCCCCCGAGGCGCTGTTCGCGGCGCTGGTCGCTACCGCACCCTCACGGCCGTTCGTCACGTTCTACGACGATGGCACCGGCGAGCGCACGGAACTGTCCGTGCGTTCCCTTGCGAACTGGGTGGCCAAGACGCACTTCCTGCTCACCGACGAGCTTGGCCTCGGGATCGGCGCCCCGGCCTACGTCGATCTGCCGGTGCACTGGATCGCGGTGCCGGTGCTGCTCGGGTGCTGGACAGCCGGGCTTGACGTGGCCACGGATCCGGATGGTGCCGCGGTGGCGTTCGTGGCCGGCCCAGGTGCGTCCGGCCCCGCCGACACGTACGCCGTCGCACTCGATTCGGCCGCACGCGGCTTCGCGGGTGCGCCACCATCCGGCACGTCCGACTACGTCGCCGCCGTGCGGCCGCAGCAGGATGCCTGGGCGACGGTGCACCCGCCGGCATCCCCGGACGACCCGGCACTGGACGGCGTGTCGCGCGCTGACGTGGTGGCGCGGGCGCAAGCCCGTGCCGGTGAGCTCGGGCTGAGCGCAGGCGCGCGAATCCTCACGACGCGCGACGACTGGCTCGATGCATTACTCGTGCCGCTGGCGATAGGCGGCTCACTGGTGATCGTCCGCAACGCGGAAGCAGACGTCGTGGCTCGACGCGCCGAGCAGGAGCGGGTCAGCCGGGTGCTGTGACCGCCTCGGCCAGCCCGTCGGCTCGCACCTTCGCGAGATACACCGCAACGCTCTCGTGATCGACGGTGGTGGGCGGTCCGTGCAACACGCTGGGCCACCGCATCGTCGTGACCTCCGAGAACGGCGCGGCGGGCGGCGACCCCGCGAAGTGGATCTTCGTGGGGTCGGTGGACAACAGGTACAGCACACGGTGGTGCGCGGCGACTGCCACCCGCACCGGGGCGAGTTGCGCCGGCTGCGCGTCGATCAACGCGTATGACGGCACATTGCAGTACGACCGGATCGTTTGGGCGTAGCTCGTCTGCGCCGGCGGATCGACCTCGAGCACCGCACCGCGGGAACCAAACGCAGCACAGATGCGCTGCACCTGGACGAGCTGCGGCACCTCTTCCCGAGCGCCGGCCATGGGGGCGGTCACGGCGGCGGGGATTGCGATCATCGACGCGGCCAGCAGCACGGCGGCCGCCCGCACCGGCGCGGCCGACTGGCGCAGCAGAACGCAGACGGTGTACGCGGCCGCGATGATCAAGATGGGCAGCACGACCGGGACGTAGCGCCGCATCGCCCAGGGCTGGTCCGGCGTAATCGTCGATGCCCGCAGGTACAGCAGCGACATCGCGAGCCCCACGGTGATCATCCCCACCGTGGCGAGCGACCTGGTGCGGATGCACCGGCGCACCAACAGGATGTATCCGACTACGCCGAGGATCACGAGCGGCCAGCCCAGGTACTGGGCGAGCCAGTGGACGGTCTGTTCGTCGTAGCTGCGCGTGCCGTCCACGGCATCGCCGGCACGCGCCTGCAGATCAGCGACGAACGGGTTGTTCCTGTCGTGCGCGACCATCCACAGTGGACGGCTGGCCAAGAACACGCTTGCGCCGCCGATCAGCACGCCCGCGGCGATCGTGGCGCGCCGCGGCAATTGTGGTGAGCGCAGCACCCGGCGCACCGCAGGATGCCAGCTCGCCCAGACCAGCAGCGGCAGGACGACGAGCAGCACGTATCCGGCGTCGAAGATCGGGAGAATGTGGTGCCGCTCGTCGCGGTAGTACCCGTAGGACAGGTGGGCCACGTCCAGCCAGCCGACCAGCACCGGGACGACCGTTCCGCCGACAAGCGCGCACGCCTGCCACACCGCCGTAGTCCGCGCGGTGCGCGCCGCGAATATCGGGAAGACGGCTGCGGTCACCAGCACTGCCAGCAGGCTGACGTCGCTGTCGATGCGCGCCATGGCCGACGTCCCCAGCACGAACCCGGCAAGGGCGAAGTCACGCACCCGCCCGGACTCCACTGCCCGGTGCAGCAGGCCGAGCCCGCCCACGAGGAACAGCAGGGCCAGAGGCTCGGAGTACGTATCGCGGCTGACGAAGATCAGCGGCATCGAGACCGCGAAGGCCACCATCGCCACGAGTGCCAGCGGGGCATCCACCACCCGTCGCGCCAGGCCGAAGAACGCGAGCAGCGCCAACGCCCCGAACGTCACATTCGCCTTGAGCAGCGCGGTGACGCCGAAGAGCCATCCCGCCACCGCCAAGAGCGCCGGCAGCAGGTGGTTGCCCTGCGCATACAACTGCGTCGGGCCGCTGACCCCGAAGCCGGCCGACGAGCCGGAACCGCTTGAGGGCGAGCCGAAGATCTCGGGCTGAGCCGGTATGCCCAGCCCCGGGTGGTCCATCAGCCAGCGGCCAGTGAGGTTGTACGTCGCCGGGTCGCGGTGTGCGAACAGGTTCTCGGCGGAGAAGAAGGAGTTGACGACGCACCATGCGAATGCCAACCCGATAGCGATCAGCGTGTAGCGCAACGCTCTGCGGTCGACCTGCTCGGACCCCGCGCCGGAGACCGCGACCGCGACCGCGACGGCGGCACCGGCGACGCCTGCCGGCAGCACCCAGCCCGGGCTGAAGCGCCCGGCCAGCAGCAGCACCATCGCGGGCAACGCGAAGCCGGCAAGCGCGCTCGTCACCAGGTCGGGTACGGAATGCACGATGCGGACACCGAGCCGGGACGAGGTCGCGTGCGCCTGGACCGTTGCAGCCGCGGGCGCGACTGCGGTCATGGGCGCCTCCTGTCCTGACCTCCCGCGCCCCCGCACCCTACCTGCCGCAGCCTGGGTAGGGTGCGGAGCGGGCGAGGATGCCGGGAGCGCATATATGGACAAGACAGTCAGTTCGGTCGCCGCCGCAGTTCGGGACATCCCCGACGGTGCGTCGCTGGCCGTAGGCGGTTTCGGGCTGTGCGGCGTGCCGATACGGCTGATCGAGGCCTTGCTCGAGCAGGGCGGCACGGACTTCGAGACCGTGTCCAACAACTGCGGCGTGGACGGCGCCGGGCTCGGCTTGCTGCTGGACAAGCGGCGCATCCGGCGCACCGTGTCGTCCTACGTCGGGGAGAACCGGGAGTTCGCCCGGCAGTACCTGTCCGGGGAGCTCGAGGTGGAGCTGTGCCCGCAGGGGACGTTGGCGGAGCGGCTGCGGGCGGGTGGCTCGGGCATCCCGGCGTTCTACACCCCTGCCGGCGTCGGCACCTGGGTCGCCGACGGCGGGCTGCCGTGGCGCTATGCGCCCGACGGCACGGTGGCGCTGGCGTCCGCCCCGAAAGAGGTACGCGAGTTCGACGGGGACGAGTACGTGCTCGAACGTGGCATCGTCTGCGACTTCGGTCTGGTGCGCGCCGCCGTGGGCGATCGCCACGGCAACCTCGTCTACGCCAAGTCGGCGCGCAACTTCAACCCGCTGTGCGCGATGTCGGGACGGATCACGATCGCCGAGGTCGAGCGGCTGGTCGAGCCCGGCGAGATCGATCCGCACGAGGTCGACACCCCCGGCGTGTTCGTGCAGCGCGTCGTCGAAGTGGGCACGGAGGGTAAGCAGATCGAAAAGCGCACCGTTCGGGAAAGGGTGTGAAAGCGATGAGCGCTCGCGCGAAGAGCCCCGCCGCCGCGACGCGGCCCGCGCCGAAGGCGCGGGGTCGAGCCGAGGATGTACCCGAGCGTCAGCGAGCGGTGCAGACTCGGATCGGCGCGGGCGGGGTGTGAAATGGCGCTGACTCGCCCTCAGCTGGCCGCCCGGGTAGCCGCCGAGCTGCGTGACGGGCAGTACGTCAACCTCGGCATCGGGCTGCCGACGCTGGTGCCCAACTACGTCCCGGACGGTGTGCACGTGGTGCTGCAGTCGGAGAACGGCGTGCTCGGGGTCGGCCCGTATCCGTACGACGACGAGGTCGACGCGGACCTGATCAACGCCGGCAAGGAGACCGTGACGGTGCTGCCCGGGGCGTCGTACTTCGACTCGGCCACGTCGTTCGGCATGATCCGCGGCGGGCACATCGACGTCGCCATCCTGGGCGCCATGCAGGTGTCGACCAACGGCGATCTCGCGAACTGGACCATCCCCGGCAAGATGATCAAGGGGATGGGTGGCGCGATGGACCTGGTCCACGGGGCCAAGAAGGTCATCGTGATGATGGAACACGTTGCGCGCGACGGCAGCTCCAAGATCGTCAATGAGTGCTCCCTGCCGCTGACGGGAAAGCACTGCGTGCAGCAGATCATCACGGATCTCGCGGTGATCGACGTGACCGAAGACGGGCTGATACTGCGCGAGCTCGCACCCGGTGTCTCCCTACAGGCGGTGCGGGCCGCGACCGAGCCGCCGCTCGTCGACGCGTACGACCTGCGCGAGATGGAACTGCCGGCCGGCACGTAGCGATCGGCGCAGGTGTATCAAAGTCCGAGCTGACCCGCTCCGCATGATCAGGGTTCGCTGATCTCGGGTGGGAGGCAGACGGTGAACAATTCGGTACTGGCGGTGCAGCGCGTCACGTCAGGGTACGGGGCACGCCGTCTGTCCGCAGCGGACCCGATTCCGTCTCCACGGCCGGTCAGCCGATGGCATCTGCCGACCCCGGAGGCCCGGGTTACCCGCCGTGAACGTCAGGTCCTCGCGCTGCTCGCCGAGGGGCACTCGACCCGCGAGGTCGCCCAGCGCCTCGCCTACTCCGAGCGGACGATCAAGAATGTCCTGCAGGAGTTCACCACCCGGCTCCAGCTGCGCAACCGCACGCAGGCCGTCGCGTATGCGGTGCGCCGGGGCTGGATCTAGCGCTGCTACTTCAGCAGCTGGCGCGCCATGACCATCCGGTTGATCTGGTTGGTGCCCTCATAGATCTGGGTGATCTTGGCGTCTCGCATCATGCGCTCGACCGGGAAGTCGCGTGTGTAGCCGTACCCGCCGAACAGCTGCACGGCGTCGGTGGTCACCGCCATCGCGGTGTCGGACGCGAAGCACTTGGCCGCCGCCGAGTGGAACGTCAGATCCGGCTCGCCCCGCTCCGCGCGGGCGGCGGCGGCGTAGATGAGCTGCCGAGCTGCCTCCGTGCGCATCGCCATGTCGGCGAGCATGAACTGCACGCCCTGGAAGTCCCCGATCGGCCGGCCGAATTGCCGGCGCTCCTTGACGTACGCGATGGACGCGTCGATCGCGCCCTGCGCGATGCCTAGCGCCTGGGCTCCGATCGTGAGCCGGGTGTGGTCCAGGGTGGCAAGTGCGGTCTTGAAGCCGGTGCCCGGCTCGCCGATGATCCGGTCGGCGGGGATCGTGCAGTCCTCGAAGTAGATCTCGCAGGTGGGGCTGCCCTTGATGCCGAGCTTGCGCTCCTTGGGCCCGACGCTGAAGCCGGGGTCGTCGCGATGGACCACGAACGCCGAGATCCCACGTGGCCCCTGGCCCGGGTCGGTCACCGCCATGACCGTGTAGTGCGTCGAGACGCCGGCATTGGTGATCCAGCATTTGGTGCCGTTGAGCACCCAGTGGTCGCCGTCTTGTACAGCCCGGCTGCGCATCGCTGCCGCGTCGGAACCGGCCTCCCGCTCGGACAGCGCGTAGCTGAACATCGCCTCGCCGGTAGCCACCGGTGGCAGCATCTGCTTCTTGAGCTCCTCGGACGCCGACAGCAGCAGCGGCATCGTGCCGAGCTTGTTCACCGCCGGGATCAGCGACGACGAAGCGCACGCCCGGGCCACCTCCTCGATCACGATCGCTGCGGCAATCGCGTCGGCGCCGGCCCCGCCGTATTGCTCGGGGATGTGGACGGCGTGGAAGCCGGCCTGGACAAGTGCGTCGTGCGCCTCCTGCGGGAACCGGGCGTCCTCGTCCACCTCGGCGGCATACGGTGCGATCTTGTCCTCGGTGAGCTGCCGCACCGCTTCGCGCAGCATCACGTGCTCGTCAGAGAGGCGGTACGCACCGAAATCAGGGGCGCTCATAACTCGATCGTAGGACGTCCAAGCGTCGGTTAGATTCGCGGCGTGATCCCGGTAAGTCACCTGCTGGTGTACGCCGGCATCGTCAGCGTGCTCATCGTGATCCCGGGCCCGAGTGTGCTGTTCACAATCAGCAGGGCGCTGACCGTCGGGCGGCGGGGCGCGCTGCTCACGGTCGCCGGGAACGAGCTGGGCCTGTGCGTCCAGGCAACCGCTGTTGCGCTCGGCGCGGGCGCGGTGCTGGAGCGCTGGGCGGAGATCCTCACGGTCGTGAAGTGGGTAGGTGCTGCCTACCTGGTCTACCTGGGCGTGCAGGCCGTGCGGCACCGGCGGTCGATGGCCGAGGCGCTGGCCGCCCGGATACCGCCGGTGCGTCCGCTGCGGGCCATCCGTGACGGGTTCGTCGTCGGGGCGAGCAACCCCAAGACGATCGTGTTCTTCGTCGTGGTCTTGCCGCACTTCGCTAACGGCACTGGGCAAATGCTGATCCTGGGCGCGCTAGGTCCGCTCATCGCGCTCGTGCTCGACAGTCTGTGGGCGATGGCGGCCGGCACCGCTCGGCAGTGGCTCACCCGCTCGCCGCGCCGGCTGGCGTTGGTGGGCGGCGCCGGCGGTCTCGTCATGATTGGGCTCGGCGTCAGCGTCGCCGCGACCGGCCGTACTGATTAGCGCTGCGATGAGCGCTCGCGCGAAGAGCCCCGCCGCCGCGACGCGGTCGCGCCGAAGGCGCGTGCGGAGACCCGGTTCCACCCGAGCGCAGCGAGTGGTGGAGACGGGATCCGCTCCGGCGGGTAAGGTTCCGCACAGCCGTGACTGGCGTGTTCGTAAGGTGGAGTCCACCACCGGGGAGCGGCTTACGGACCTGCCGCGCGCCTGGGCCTTCCGACGTAGAAGGGCGCGCCCATGACCCAGACCGACGACCTCACCCACTTCGACGCAGCGGCGGCGTCGGCCGCGTATCAGAACGCGCTGCGCGTCATCGGCGCCGTCGAGCCGACGGTCGCCGGCGCGATCGCCCAGGAGCTGGCCGACCAGCGCGCGTCGCTGAAGCTCATTGCCAGCGAGAACTATGCGTCGCCGGCCGTGCTGCTCGCGATGGGCAACTTCCTCTCCGACAAATACGCCGAGGGCACGATCGGGCATCGCTTCTACGCCGGCTGCCAGAACGTCGACACCGTCGAGCGCGCCGCCGCTGACCACGCCAAAGCACTGTTCGGCGCCCCCCACGCCTACGTACAGCCGCACTCGGGCATCGACGCCAACCTCGTCGCATTCTGGGCGGTGTTGGCGCAACGCATCGAGTCGCCGGCTCTCGCCACGGCCGGCGCGCGCCACGTCAACGATCTGTCCGAGGCCGACTGGGAGCAGCTGCGCAAGACGTTCGGCGACCAACGGATGATCGGCATGGCGCTCGACGCAGGTGGGCATCTGACGCACGGATTCCGTCCGAACATCTCGGGGAAGATGTTCCACCAACGCTCGTACGGCACCGCTCCGGTTACGGGCCTGCTCGACTACGACGAGGTGGCCCGGCTGGCCCGCGAGTTCAAGCCGCTGATTCTGATGGCCGGCTACTCGGCATACCCGCGGCGCATCAACTTCGCCACGATGCGGCAGATCGCGGACGAGGTCGGAGCCACGCTCATCGTCGACATGGCCCACTTCGCGGGATTGGTCGCGGGCAAGGTCTTCACCGGCGACTACGACCCGGTGCCGTTCGCACACGTCACCACGACCACCACGCACAAGTCGCTGCGTGGGCCGCGCGGCGGAATGGTGCTGTGCCAGCCGGAGTTCGCCGACTCGGTCGACCGCGGCTGCCCGATGGTGCTAGGCGGCCCTCTTGCGCACGTCATGGCTGCCAAGGCGGTCGCCTTTGCCGAGGCGCGCCAGCCCGGCTTCGCCGTCTACGCAACCAACGTCGCCGCCAACGCGGTCACCCTCGCGGAGGGCCTGTTGCGCCGCGGCGCGCGGCTCGTCACCGGCGGTACGGAGAATCACCTTGTGTTGCTGGACGTTTCGACGTACGGCATCACCGGACGGCAGGCCGAGTCGGCGCTGCTCGACGCGGGCATCGTCACCAACCGCAACTCGATCCCGCGCGATCCCAACGGCGCCTGGTACACGTCCGGCATCCGCCTCGGCACGCCGGCCCTGACGACCCGCGGTTTCGGCCCGGATGAGTTCGACCGCGTCGCCGAACTCATCATCGAGGTGCTGTCGGCAACCTCCCCGGCGCCGGCTGCCGACGGGCGGACCTCCAAGGCGAAGTACGACCTGCCGGAAGACGTCGCTGAGAAGGCCCACGCGGTCGCCGCCGAGCTACTGCAAGCCCACCCGCTGTATCCGGGACTGGAGCTCACGTAACGCTCGCGGACCGGGTGCCCTAGCCGATGCGGACGCGCAGCCGGCGGAAGCCGCGGCCCTTGTTCTCCATCTTGGCAATGTCGAGCCGGCCGATCATCGCGGTCGATGCGACATGCGTCCCCCCATCAGCCTGGGTGTCCAGGCCGACGATGTCGACGATGCGCACTACCTCGATGTCAGGCGGCAGCAGGTTGGTCGCGGTGCGGATGATGTCGGGGATGGCGAATGCCTCGTCGCGGGGCAGCGTCTTGACCTCGATGCTCCGGTCGAGCGCGATCTCGCGATTGCACGCCTCGGCGACCCGTTCCTTGAAGTCGGGCGGCACCTCGGCCAGATCGAAGTCCATCCGCGCGGACAGGGGTTCCATGTTGCCCCCGGTGACGAGCGCCCCGAAGTCGCGGTAGACCACGCCGCACAGCACGTGCAGCCCGGAGTGGGTGCGCATCAAAGCGGTGCGCCGCTCGTCGTCAAGGGCGCCGCGGACAGCGGTGCCGGGCGGCGGCACCGGATCACCTTCGGCCGGTACCAGGTAGAGGTCGTCGCCCTTGACAGTGCCGGTTATGCGGGTACGCACGCCTCCCCACAACAGCACGCCCGCATCTGGTGGCTGGCCGCCGCCTCCCGGGTAGAAGGCCGAGCGGTCCAGGACGATGCCGCGTTCGTCGATGCCGACGACGACTGCGTTCCACTCCCGCAGCGTCGGATCGTCCAGGTCGAGTCGGTGGGTGTGCGTCACCGGGTCATGATGCCGCGGCGGGCAACCACGCTGCTGCTGGTGCTACCCGCACGGTGTTGCGCCCCGATCGCTTCGCCTGGTACATGGCGTCGTCGGCGGCGTGCAGCACGTCGTCCAGAGAAGCGCCGTTGTCGGGGCAGAGTGCCACCCCGATCGAGGCGCTGATGCTCACCGTCTGGTCGCCTTCCGGCAGCGGCACCGCTATCGACTCGATGCGCCTGCGCAGTCGCTCGGCGGCATGCCTCGCGCCGGACGCGTCGACGTTCGGAAGCAGTGCGACGAACTCCTCGCCGCCGAAGCGACCTAGGGCGTCGTACCCGCGCAGCTCGTCAGCCAGCGCAGCGCCGACGCACTTCAGCGCGGCGTCGCCGACCAGGTGCCCGTGCTCGTCGTTGATGCGCTTGAAGTGGTCCATGTCCAGCACGAGGATCGCCACGCTGCCGCCGCGCTGGGTCGCCCTGGTGATCTCACGCTGCGCGACCTGCCTCCAGGCCATCGCGTTGAGTAGCTCGGTCTTGACGTCCGTCGTGGCCGCCTCGACCAGTTGTCGCAGCAATGCCTGGTGTTGCAGCAGAAACACCGGCGGTAGCACCAGCACCGCGGCCCAAGGTGCGTACAGCACACACACGACCGTCGTCGCACCGAGAACCAGCGTTGCCAGGTCGATGCCGTTTTCAGACCACGTGCCCAGCAGTTCCGAGGGCTTCCGGCCGGCGCCGCTCGCGCAGAGTGCCAGTGCGACGACCGCAGTGTCGACAACGAGGAAGACGGCAATCCCTACGGCCAGTGCCGATACGGTTACAGCTGGGCTATGGGTAAGCCCGCTCGGGTCGATCCGCATGACGATCTCAGCGGTGCAGTAAGCCGCAATCAGCTTTGCCGCAAGGGTATACATGTGCCGGTAGAGTTTCGGGCGACCGGCGGGTCGCACAGATGCACGCAGCCACGCCTGGAGATAGACGACGACAACTAGCGGAGCCATCAGGTGGCTCGGCAACAGCACGGCTGCAGCAAATGTCCAAACGGATAGGAAGTCGACGTACTTTGTGCCACGCGAAAGCACCAGCACAAGCCAGGTGCGCTCGACCCGGCTGGAGAAGGCCGTGTATCCGAGCGCCAAGGTGGCGAGGCCGGCGAAGCGCCAGAGATCGGTCGCGTCGACCTTCTGATGGACGGCCGCTAGTACGGTGACCGACAGCGCGACCACATCGACTGCAAGGACTAATGCGATGACCCGCCGCGGAGCGGTCCATAACTCCCATCGCCCAGGCGACGCGGGCCGAACATGCTTCATCAGATCCCGTCCTGTTGCCAGGGGTTCATCAGATCGAGCCACACTGCATTCGAAAAGCTATCGCACCTTCCGAACTGCTGCCACTGCCCGGTAAGCGGTCAAACCACCTGAGTAACGGGAGGAGGTGATCTCCATGAAGGGCAAGGGCTGGGGATGACGCTTTAGTCAAGCCATCCGTCGAGCAGGCGTTTCGGTGCTCGACAGCAGCGTAGCCCGCCGGATTTCTGGAGTCTTGGGGGGATTCCAGCCTCCGAAGTGGCTACCGCGGGTGTCCGGACCGCCGTGGTGGCCCCCGATCCTCATCGCCGTGTGGTCGCCGCGGCGGGCCGACGGTTTGTGCCTCGAGGGCTCGTGGCACACAAGCGTCAGTGGCACTTTGCCGCGATTAGTGGTTACCGAATGAAGACTAATGGTTACCAAGTGAATAGGTACGGCCCTTCCACGCCGCTCCTTTGCCCGCCCAGTGCCGGCGCGCGGAATCGAGGGTCATCAAGGTGTACAGCACGGCTGTGAACGGCAACAACACTGCGAGTACAGCGGGCTGGCGGTAGTAGCGCAGCATCGGCACGAACGTCAGCGCCATGATCAGCCAGGCGCTCCCGCCGAGTATTGCGGCAAGCGCACCCCCGGCGAGCGCAGCGACGGGAACGACGAAGACAACCGCCAGCGCAAGCACCGTCCCGATCAGTACCGCGGCTGAGTAGCGCAGCTGCGAAAACGCGCTGCGGGCCACCATCCGCCAGAGGTCACCGAGTCGCGGGTAAGGCCGCACGCTGTCGACGAAGTCCCCCAGGCCCAGCCAGATTCGCCCGCCCGAGCGCTTGATCAGCCGGGCGATCGCGACGTCGTCGATCACCGCACCGCGCACCGCTTCGAGTCCGCCCGCCCGCTCCAGGGTCAGGCGCCGGACCAGCGAGCAGCCACCGGCCGCGGCCGCGGTTCTCGACCCGGGCCGGTTCACCCACCGGAACGGGTAGAGCATCGCGAAGAAGTACACGAACGCCGGGACGATGAGCCGCTCCCACACGGTATCCACACGCAGGCGTGCCATCTGCGAGAGGAGATCAACGCCGGCGGACCCCGACACCAGGGCGGTCAACGACGAAGGCGCGTGCGCGATGTCGGCGTCGGTGAACAGCACGAACTCCGCGTCGGGCACCTCCTGGACACCCCGGTGCAGCGCGTTAACCTTCCCGGTCCAGCCGGGCGGCGGATCGCCGGCGTCGACGACCTCGGCGCCGAGTGACCGGGCGATCGTCGCCGTCGCGTCCGCGCTGCCGTCGTCGACGACGATCACTCGAACCGAGCCGGCGTAGTCCTGGGCGAGCAGCGTGGGCAGCGTGCGGGGCAGCATCGCCGCCTCGTCGCGCGCCGGCACGACGACGGCGACGGCCGGCCAGCTGTCCGGCCGGACACGCGGAGGCAGCCGTTGGTCGGTGCGCCAGAAGCGTCCCCACACCAGGGCGAGCCACAGCCAGGCCGCCACGGAGATCGCGGCGAGTGCCGTCACGCGGCAAGGCTCGTTCGGTATGCGCGCATGCGGGTGAGCGTACGGTGACGCGGATGGAGACAGCACAGGTCGGCGTTACCGGATTGGCGGTCATGGGCCGCAACCTCGCCCGCAACCTGGCTCAGCACGGGCTCGTCGTAGCCTTGCACAACCGCACCTACGCGCGCACCCAATCGCTCATGTCCGAGCACGGCGACGAGGGACGATTCGTGCCGAGCGAATCGGTGGTCGACTTCGTGGCCTCGCTCGAGCGTCCCCGGGTGATCATCATCATGGTGCAAGCGGGCGCGGGCACCGACGCTGTGATCGAAGAGCTTGTCCCGCTGCTCGACGACGGCGACGTCATCGTCGACTGCGGCAACGCCCACTACATGGACACCCGGCGACGCGAGGCCTCGCTTCGTGATCGTGGGCTGCACTTCGTCGGATGCGGCGTGTCCGGAGGCGAGGAGGGCGCACTGCACGGTCCGTCGATCATGCCGGGTGGCTCGGCCGAGTCGTACGCGCGCCTTGGGCCGATGTTCGAGTCGATCGCGGCGCAGGTAGACGGCACGCCGTGCTGCGTCCACGTCGGCCCGGACGGTGCCGGCCACTTCGTCAAGATGGTGCACAACGGCATCGAATACGCCGACATGCAGCTGATCGCCGAGGCGTACGACCTGCTGCGCGCAGGCGTGTCGCCCGAACCGGCTGAGCTCGCCGCGATCTTCAAGTCATGGAACGAGGGCGATCTTGAGTCGTTCCTGATCGAGATCACCGCCGATGTGCTCGCACACACGGACGCGGAAACCGGCGGGCCGTTCATCGACGTGGTGCTCGATCAGGCCGAGCAGAAGGGCACCGGTCGCTGGACCGTGCAGAGCGCACTCGACCTCGGCATCCCCATCACCGGCATCGCGGAGGCGACGTTCGCCCGCTCGCTGTCCGGGCACGCGGACCAGCGCGCGGCGGCCCGGGACGCCTTCGGCAGCGCGGTGAGCAAGCTCGAGCTCGACGTCGACGACGTGCGCCGCGCCCTGTACGCCTCGAAGGTCGTCGCGTACGCGCAAGGTTTCGACCACATTGCGGCCGGCAGCGCCGAGTACACCTGGGGCATCGACCGTGGCGCGATGGCGACGATATGGCGCGGCGGCTGCATCATCCGGGCCCGCTTCCTCAACCGCATCCGAGAGGCGTACGACGGTGATCCGCAGTTGCCGTCGCTGCTCGTGGCACCGTACTTCGCCGGGGCGGTGCGCTCCGGTGTCGAGTCGTGGCGGCGCGTGGTGGCGGCGGCGACGTCGGCGGGCATCCCCACGCCGGCGTTCGCGTCATCGCTGGCGTACTACGACGGACTGCGCCGTGACCGGCTCCCGGCGGCGCTCATCCAGGGGCTACGCGACAACTTCGGGGCGCACACGTACCGACGCGTCGACCGTGAGGGCTCGTTCCACACCGACTGGGCCGGCGACGGTACTGAACACGCCGGATGAGCCTCTCGGCGCGCCTCGAGCCACGCCGCGCCTCCGGCGCGGGCCGCGTCGCGGCCGGCGAGCTCTTCGCACGAGCGCTCATCGCGCGGTGGTCCCGTTCTCTCGGGTCGCCTGTCACTCCCCGGCGGGGAGCTCCACGTGGCCGCCGAAGGCCTGACGCATCGCCGAGAGCAGCTTGTCGGCGTACAACGCCTCGCCCCTGCTTGAGAACCGCGCGAACAACGATGCGGACAGCACCGGCACCGGCACGCCCTCGTCGATCGCGGCCTTGACGGTCCAGCGCCCCTCGCCGGAGTCCGACACCCGGCCGGCGAGCCCTTCGAGGGTGGGGTTGGCGGCTAACGCGCCGGCGGTCAGGTCAAGCAGCCAGGACGCGATGACCGACCCGCGCCGCCACACCTCGGTCACCGCGCCGATGTCGAGGTCGTACTTGTAGTACTGCGGTTGCTCGATCGGGGCGATCTCGGCCGAGTGCTCGGCCGACTTACTGCCGACGTCGGCATGGGCCAGCACGTTCAGCCCTTCGGCGTACGCGGCCATGAGCCCGTACTCGATGCCGTTATGGACCATCTTGACGAAGTGCCCGGCCCCGTTCGGGCCGCAGTGCAGGTAGCCCTTCTCGGCAGGGCTGGGGTCGCCTGTTCGACCCGGCGTGCGCGGCGCCGCATCGACGCCGGGCGCGATGCTCGCGAACAACGGGTCCAGGTGCTCCACCACCGACGTCTCGCCGCCGATCATGAGGCAGTAGCCGCGGCGCAGCCCATAGACACCGCCGCTCGTTCCGACATCGACGTAATGCAGCTGGCGCGTCGCCAGGGCGGCCGCGCGCTCGATGTCCTCGCGGTAGTTGGTGTTGCCACCGTCGATGATGATGTCCCCGGGCTCCAACAGCCCGGCCAGCTGTTCGACCACCGACCCGGTGACAGCCGCGGGGATCATCACCCACACTGCCCGCGGCTTGTCCAGCTTGGCGACGAAGTCCTCCATGCTGTCGCCGCCTACTGCTCCCTCCCCCGCGAGCGCCTTGACGCTGTCGGGGCTGCGGTCGTACACGACGGCGGTGTGGCCGTCGTTCATGATGCGCCGCACGATGTTGGCGCCCATGCGGCCGAGGCCGACCATTCCTAGTTGCATCAGGACCTCCTAGCGGAGCGGTACCGCCGGATCAAAGCATTGGTCGAGCTGTCGTGGGCCAGCTCGGATTCGGACTCCAACTCGTCGGCCACCTTCTTGGCGAGCACCTTGCCCAGCTCGACGCCCCACTGGTCGAAGGAGTTGACGCTCCACACCGTGCCCTGCACGAACACGCTGTGCTCGTACAGCGCTACGAGCTTGCCCAGCGCGGCAGGCGTGAGCCGTTCGAGCAACATCGTGTTGGACGGGCGGTTGCCCTCGAACACCCGATGCGGCACCAGCCAGTCGGGGGTCCCTTCCGCGGCGACGGCCGCGGCCGTCTTGCCGAACGCCAGCGCCTCGGACTGCGCGAAGACGTTGGCAGTGAGCAGGTCGTGGTGTCTGCCGAGTGGGTTGAGCGTGTGCAGGAACCCGATGAAATCGGCCGGGATGAGCCGGGTGCCCTGGTGGATCAGCTGGTAGAAGCTGTGCTGTCCGTTCGTGCCGGGCTCGCCCCAGTACACCGGAGACGTGTCGTAGTCGACCCGGGTGCCGTCCAGCGTGACCGACTTGCCGTTCGACTCCATCGTCAGCTGTTGCAGGTACGCCGGAAACCGCTTCAGGTACTGGTCGTACGGAAGGACCGCCTGCGTCTGCGCGCCGAAGAAGTCGGAGTACCAGACGGTGAGCAGGCCCAGGATGACCGGCAGGTTCTGAGAGAACGGTGCCGTGCGGAAGTGCTCGTCTATCTCATGGAACCCGCTGAGCATCTCCCGGAACGCATCCGGTCCGATCGCGATCATCGTCGACAGGCCGATCGCGGAGTCCATCGAGTAACGCCCACCGACCCAGTCCCAGAAGCCGAACATGTTCATGACGTCGATGCCGAACTTCTCGACCTCCGCGGTGTTCGTCGAGACGGCGACGAAGTGTTTCGCGATCGCGGAGTCGTCGTGCAGCGCGTCCAGCAGCCATGATCGCGCCGTGTGCGCGTTCGTCATCGTCTCCAGCGTGGTGAACGTCTTTGACGACACGATGAACAGCGTTTCTGCCGGGTCGAGGTCGCGGGTGGCCTCGGCGAAGTCCGTACCGTCCACGTTGGAGACGAACCGGAAGGTCAGATCACGAGCGCTGTAGTGCCGCAGCGCCTCGTACGCCATGACCGGGCCGAGATCGGAGCCACCGATACCGATGTTGACGATGTTCCGGATCGGCGTGCCGGTGTAGCCGCGCCACTGGCCGGCGCGCACCCGAGTCGCGAACTCACCCATCCGGTCGAGCACCTCGTGCACCGCGGGCACCACATCGACACCGTCGACGGCGATGCGCTCGCCCCGCGGTGCCCGTAGCGCGACGTGCAGCACGGCGCGGTCCTCTGTGACGTTGATTTTCTCACCGGCGAACATCGCATCGATACGTGCGCGCAGGCCTGACTCGTCGGCGAGTCGCACCAGCAGGCGCACCGTCTCGTCGGTGATGCGGTTCTTCGAGTAGTCGAGGTAGATGCCGCAGGCCTCGAGGGCCAGCCGCTCGCCGCGTCCGGGGTCGTCGGCGAACAGATCGCGCAGGTGGACGTCGCGCACCTGCGCGCAGTGATCGGAAAGCTCCTTCCAGGCGCTTCGTTCAGGCAACGGCGTTGCTGCTTCGACCATGTGGGCGCCCTCCTGTCGTCGGTTCCCATCACAGCACCTCCGGCAGACTGGATGCCACCGGTCCCCGGTGAACAGCTAACCTCCTCGGGT
>DATFRC010000117.1:0-8709 GCA_035263725.1 Jatrophihabitantaceae bacterium
CACGCAGCTCTCCGGCACGCTGGGCTATTCCGGTTCGTACTCGGTGGCCGCGCAGGGGCCCGGCGGGACGATCACCGCGGTGCCACAGCCCGGGCAGGTGCTGCGGCGCGGGCAGGTCGTCTACGAGGTGGACGCCGCTCCGGTGTACCTGTTCTACGGCACGCGTCCGGAATGGCGCAGCCTTGCGCTCGGCGTCACAGCCGGCCCGGACGTCCGGCAGCTCGAGCAGAATCTCACCGCGCTGGGCTATGCCGATTCGCAGAATCTGACCGTCGACGACACGTTCACCAACGCAACGTACTGGGCGGTACGGCGCTGGCAGACGGGCACCGGACAGACCGTGACCGGGCAGGTCGCACTAGGTGTGCTGTCCTACCAACCGGGCCCGCTGCGTGTCGTCGCGGTCAACGCCACGCTGGGCACCGCGGCGCAGCCCGCCGAGCCGGTGCTGACCGCCACGTCGACCACGCCGGTCGTCACCGTGGACGTGCCGTCGACGCAGACCTACCTCGTGCACGCTCACGACGCCGTCACCGTCACCCTGCCCGACGGCACCACGACACCGGGACGCGTCGAGTCGATCTCGTCGGTCGCGACGAGCGACGCGAATTCGAGCGGTCAGTCCCAGGGACAACCGCCGGGCCAATCGTCCGACTCACAGCAGCCGGCCAGTGTGTCCGCACTGGTGCGGTTGAACCATCCCGCCGCGGCCGAACATCTCGATCAGGCACCCGTCACCATCAACGTCACCGACCGATCGGTTCACGACGTGCTTGCGGTGCCGATCACTGCCCTGGTCGCGCTGGCCGGCGGCGGATACGGCGTCTGGGTCGACGGTGCGGACGGGCCGACCGCGCGGCGCCTCGTCGGCGTGACGCCGGGCCTGTTCGCAACCACCCTCGTCCAGGTGACGGGACCGGGCCTGCGCGTCGGCGACAAGGTGGAGGTGCCACAGCAGTGAGTACGGTGCTCGAGTTGCGCGGCGTCGCGAAGTCCTATCCGCCGCCTACTGCCGTCACAGCGCTACGCGACGTGGACCTGCGCGTCCGCGTCGGCCAGACGGTCGCGATTACCGGGCCGTCCGGCTCCGGCAAGTCCACGCTGCTGAACCTCCTGGGCACCCTGGAACGACCCACGAGCGGCGTCATCCGCGTCGCCGGCGCGGATACGTCCGCGATGACCGACCGGCAACTGTCCGGCATCCGAGCCACGCGCATCGGCTTTGTGTTCCAGCAGTTCCACCTGCTCGAGCACCTCACCGTCCTCGACAACGTGGCCACCGGGCTGCTCTATCGCGGCCTCGACGCTCGCCGCCGTCGTGCCGCCGCGGCGATCGCGATCGAGCAGGTCGGGCTCGGCGCGCGCGGGCGGCACCGCCCGGCGCAGCTGTCCGGAGGCGAACGCCAGCGCACGGCCATCGCCCGCGCGGTCGCCGGCCGGCCCGCCGTCGTGCTCGCCGACGAACCCACCGGCAACCTCGATACGACGACCGGCGGCGAAATCATCACGCTCCTCGCGGGGTTGGCATCTCCCGACACGACCGTCGTCGTCATCACCCACGACCCGTCCATCGCCGCCCGCATGCATCGGCAGGTGGCGCTGCGCGACGGACGGATCGTTTACGACTCGGCTCCGTCGTGAGCGCGCCACGAGGCAGGCTGCGGCTCGCCGACGGCCTGGCGCTCGGCGTCGTCGGGCTGCGGGCCCGCCGAATGCGTTCCGCGCTCTCGGCGCTCGGCGTCGCTATCGCGATTGCCGCGCTCGTCGCCGTGCTCGGCATCGCCGCGTCGTCGAAGGCGGACCTGCTCGGCCAACTCGGCGAAGAAGCCAACCTGCTCACGGTTGCGGCCGGGCAGACGTTCACCGGCAACCCGACGCCGCTGCCCACCACCGCGGAGTCGATGATTGCCGCGGTCCCGCCGGTGCGCGAGGTCACCGCCGTCGGCAACGTCCCCAGTGCGACCGTGCGACGCAGCGCGGCCGTGCCTGCCATCCAGACCAACGGCATTTCCGTGCTTGCTGCCCAGCCATCGCTGCTCCGGACGCTCTCCGCGCGGCTGCTGACCGGGCGCTTCCTCGGCGCGTTGGCACAGCACTACCCGGAAACCGTGCTCGGCTACAGCGCCGCGCAGAATCTGGGCATCAACGTGCTCGGCCCGCAGACTCAGGTGTACCTGGGCGGGACGTACTACATGGTCGTCGGCGTGCTGGCACCGGTGTCTGTCGCGCCGGAGATCGACGACGCGGCGCTGGTCAGCTTCCCGATGGCGGCCGGCCTAGGCCTCGACGGGCGGCCTACCCGCATCTACCTGCGCGCTGACCCGGACCAGGTGGCCGCCGTGGCCGCCGTGTTGCCGTTCACGGCCTCACCGGCGGCGCCCGAAGCGGTGGAGGTGCGCCGTCCGTCGGACGTCCTGCGCGCCCGCATCGCCGCCAAGACCACGTTTGTGGGCCTGTTCCTCGGGCTCGGCGCGGTGGCGCTCCTCGTCGGCGGCGTGGGCATCGCGAACATCATGGTGATCTCAGTGCTCGAACGCCGCGGCGAGATCGGGCTGCGGCGCGCCTTGGGTGCCCGGGCCCGGCACGTCGCCGCTCAATTCCTGCTGGAATCGGCTGCCCTGGCGGTCCTAGGTGGCATCGCCGGTGTGGCCCTGGGCAGCCTCGCAACCGCCATCGTGGCGCGGGCCGGCGGCAACCCGTTCAGCATGCCGGCCTCTGCTCCACTCGCCGGCCTGGCCGCCGCACTTCTCGTCGGCGCCGTCGCCGGGCTCTACCCCGCGACGCGTGCGGCTCGCCTCGCCCCGGCCGACGCGCTGCGCACCCTGTGACCTGACTCAGCCGATCGCCTCGCCGGTGACCTCGTCACGCATGCCCCGCGCCTGCTTCGGCGTCGGGGCGGGCCGCAGCGGCTCGCGTACCCCCGAACCGCCGCCGCGCTCGGTCCACAGCGTCACTGCTGAACCGGCCGGCACCCTGGCGCCGGATTCCGGGCTCTGGTCCGTAACGACGACGCGCGACCAGTCGAGCGGCAGTAGCGGGGGCGCGTCCGGGTCGGGGCCGACGGCCGTCAGACCCTTGTCCAGCAAGGCCTGGCGGGCATCCTCCCACGACATCCCGATCACCAGCGGTACGACGATCGACGCGCCTCTGCGGAGCAGCCCGGCACTGGCCCGCTCGACTAAATCGACCGGCATCTGGGCAAGCCGTCCCGGCGTGCGATGCGGCGGCGTCTCACGTTGCGGTGCCGTCTCATGTTGCGATCCCGGCTCCGGTTGCGGTGCTGGCTCGTCCAGGTCGCGCCAGCGCTCCCACGCCGACTGCCGGGTCACACCCATGATCGTGGCGATCTCGGTCCAGGACTTGCCGTGCCGGCGGGCCACCCGGACCGCCGCCATCTCGGCCTGGTCGAGTACCCGGCGCAGCAGGCCGACGTCAGCGAGCGCGCTCAGCGCGCCATCGCCCGCAGGCCTGCTCTGCTGCCAGTTCGAGAGACGCTCCAGGGCCCGCTTGCTCTCACGCCACTTGCCCATGCTGTCAGGGTAGCCTGACAGGACGCCTGCGGACAGGTTAGTCGCGTTCGGCTCGTCCAATGAGATAGCGCTGCTCGGGGACGCTGAGCGTGCGCCGGGCCGCTCGTAGGTAGCACCTTCGGGCGGCGTCCCGGTCGCCGGCGAGCTCGAGCAGGTGCGCGCGCACGGCGTCGCTGCGGTGATGACCGGCCAGCGCCGGATCGCCTTCCGCGGTGGCAAGTTCGGCCAGCGCCGTGTCGGGGCCCTGCACCATGGCGAGGGCGACGATGCGGTTGAGCGTGACGATCGGGCTGGGCGCCAGCACCCGCAACAGGTTGTAGAGGGTGAGGATCTGCGGCCAGTCGGTGTCTTCGGGCCGGCGCGCCTGATCGTGCACCGCGGCAATCGCCGCCTGCAGCTGGTAAGGGCCGGCCCGGGTGGTGGCGAGCGACCGGGTGATCAACGCGGTGCCCTCGGCGACGGCAGCGGCGTCCCAGAGGCTGCGGTCCTGCTCGGCGAGTGGGATGAGGGCACCGTCCGGTCCCGTGCGCGCTGGGCGGCGGGCGTCGGTGAGCAGCATGAGAGCGAGCAGCCCAGTGACCTCACCGTCGTCGGGCAGCCGTCGGTGCAGCTGCCGGGTCAGGCGGATCGCTTCCGCCGTGAGCTCCACGCGGTACAGCGAAGGCCCGGCGCTGGCGGTGTAGCCCTCGTTGAAGATCAAGTACAGCACCGTGAGCACCGCGCGCAGTTGCGTCGCCAGCTGCGCCGGCGGCGGCATCCGAAACCGCGCGCCACTGGCCTTGATCGTCTGCTTCGCACGGCTGATGCGCTGCCCGATGGTCGCGTCGGGGACGAGCAGCGCGCGGGCGATCTCCGCCGTGGTGAGCCCGCCGACCGCGCGCAGGGTCAGCGCAACCTGGGATGCCGACGTGAGCGACGGATGGCAGCAGAGCAACAGCAGGGTGAGCGTGTCGTCAGCCTCCGGCGCCGGCCCCGGTCGCGGCAGGACTGCGACGACGCGCTCCCGCCGTCGACGTGCCTGATCCGCGCGCCAGGACTCGGTCCACCGGCGGGACGCCACGGTGACCAGCCAGCCGGCCGGGTTGTCCGGCATTCCGTCGGCCGGCCACTGTGTCGCGGCGGCGAGCAGTGCCTCCTGCGTCGCGTCCTCGCATGTCTCGAAGTCCCCGTACCGGCGCAGCAGCACGGCCAGCACGCGTGGCGCCAGCTCGCGCAGTGCCGCGTCGATCGTCACGTCTCGAGGTCTCCGAAGTCGCTCAGGCTGAGCGTCGGTCGCACCTCGACGAGGCCATGGGCAGCCTCCGGAATGCGCGCGGCGAGTGTGACCGCCCGCTCGATGCCGTCGCAGTCGACCAGGTAGAACCCGGCGAGGTGCTCCTTCGCCTCCGCGAACGGCCCGTCACTGGTCACCACCTGGCTGCTGCTCACGGAGACCCGTGTGCCGTGCGACGGGTCGGCCAGCGCCTGGGAGACGATCATTTCGCCGGACGCGGCGAGCTCGTCGTCGAGCCCGGCATAGCCGCGCAGGCCCTCCGCACGCTGCTCCGGCGTGAGCCTGTCCCAGATTTCGCGGGACTGCGGATTGTGGTAGATCAAGATCGCGAACTTCACGTCGGCCTCCTCCACGCGAGTCTTTGCAAGTTATCGGTACGTAGAAACCGGGACTCGGGTTTCTACATACCTGCCAAGAGGCGCCGGCCCGGCGCCGCGTCCTAAGGAGACTGGTCATGACCGAACGCCCCCAACCCGATATCCGCGAGATCCGCTTGGTCGGCATCCCGGTCACCGACCAGGACCGGGCGCTCCGGTTCTACACCGAAACGCTCGGCTTCGAGCTGCAGATGGACGTGCCCCTGCCGCAGCAGGGCAGCCGCTGGATCGTCGTGGCGCCGGCGGGCGCCGCGGTCGGAGTCGCGCTCGTCGCGGCCAGCAAGGACACGCCGGCCGGCGTCGTGACCGGCATCCGCTTCCGCACTCCGGACGCCGCTGCCACACACGCCGCGCTCACGGATCGCGGCGTCCAGGTCGGCGAGGTGCTGCGCTGGCCCGGTGTGCCGGCCATGTTCCACGTGCACGACATCGACGGCAACCGGTTCGAGATCGTGGAGTAGCCGCTACGCCATGAGAACGGCCGCACTCACGAGGGCCTCCCACAACCGCCGGAGCCGGTCCCGAATCCCGACGCGCCGCCACCACCCAACTCCGCTGGCCAAATCCGGCTGACAGCGCAGCCGCCGCTACGGCGTGGGCGGCGCCTCCGCATCGGACGTACCGCCGGCGCCGTGACCGGGGTCGCCTTCCTGAGCGGCGTCCACCGGTTCCTCGCCGGTCTCGGTGACACGCATCGCGAGTTCGCGCAGCTTCACATGGCTGGTCTGGGAGGCGCTGACCAGCCGCTCGAACGCCTCGTCGGCGCTGATGCGGTGCCGTTCCATGAGGATGCCGACCGCCTCGCCGATCACTTGGCGGGTGCCGATCGCCCGCCGCAGGTTGAGTACTCGATCCGCATGGGTGAGCGCGATCGACGCACGCGCGGCGAAGACCGGGACCACCAGTTCGGCGGCATCACCGAACGCGTGGCGCCGCGCGGAGTACAGCGTCAGCACACCTCCCGGCTCCCCGGTCAGCGGAAGCTCGCAGGCCAGCACGGAGCGCAGCCCGAGCTCCTGAAGCCGTACCCCGTACTTGGGCCAGCGCGTTTCGTGCCTGACGTCGATGATCCGCAACGTGCCGTGCACCTCGCCCACCTGGAATGCGGGCCCGTCCTGAACGTCACCCTGCACCCCGTCCGCTGCAACGCCCACGCTGCTGGTCGACACCAGCGTTTCGATCTCGTCCACATCCCGAATCACCGACACGGTCGCGTGCTGGGTACCGGGCACCAGCCGCTGAGCCAACGACACGATGGTGGTGAGTTGCTCAAGCGGGGCCGCGCTCGCGGGCAGCTGCTCTGCCAGATCCGCCCGCGCGAGTGTCAGCAGCCTGCGCAGTGTGGCTGGGGTCGGCGCGGAGCGGCGCTGTGCCGGCCGCAAAGCACGCAGTTCGCTGACTGCCGCGTCGAGCTGGCCGCGTACCTCGGACAGTTCGGCACCGAGCGGCGCAGCCGCGCCATGGCTCAGCGAAGCGATCCGGTTACGGCAGTCTTCGAGGAGGGCTAGCGCGCGAGAAAACTCGGGAGCAGTCATCTCATGTCCCCCATGGCTGAATCCTTGCAGCGCTCGCCGGTTTATCAGAGACCGTCTGGTGGGTATTGCTCGATCGTGCGATCCAGGCATCCCGGAGCGCGTCATCTTACTGATCGGGCAAGATGGGCGGGTGAGGACCATGAGATGAACGAGGTGGAACTTCGGCTGCCGGCGGACCCGGCGTTTGTCTCGCTCGTGCGTGCCGTCACGACCGCACTGGGCGCCCGGTGCGATCTCACGCTGGACCAGATCGATGACCTGCACCTTGCGGTGGACGAGGCGTGCGCGCTGCTGCTGCCGCATGCTGAGGTCGACAGCACGTTGACCGCACGGTTTCTGCTCGACGTCGGCCGCATCGAGTTCCGGGCGAGCGTGCCCGCTGCCGCGGGCGCCAGGCCGGATCGCTCCGGGCTGAGCTGGGCGGTGTTGAGCGCGCTGAGTGATGAATTACGCACGTCAGCCGACGGCAACGGCTTGTCGGTCACCGTCGTCAAACGGCGCGTTGCGTTGGCACCGTGAGCCAGCACGGCACGCGCGACCCAGCCGCACGGGCCGAGGCCAGCCGCCTGTTCGTCGAGATGCGCGCCCTGCCTGAGGGCAGCGAGCGACACCGCCGGGTGCGGGACCAGCTCGCCGAGATGCACCTGCCGCTGGTCGAGTACCTGGCCAGGCGCTTCACCGGCCGCAACGAGCCCTTCCCGGATCTCGTGCAGGTGGGCGCCATCGGCTTGCTCAAGTCGATCGACCGGTTCGAGCCCGAGCGCGGCCTGGAGTTTTCCACCTACGCCACGCCGACGATCCTCGGGGAGATCAAGCGTCACTTCCGCGACACCGGCTGGCTGCTGCACGTGCCGCGGCGGGCCCAAGAGCTTCAGGCGAGGCTGGCCACAGCCCGTGGCGAACTGAGCCAAGAACTGCGGCGCGCGCCGACCGTCGCGGAACTCGCTGTGCGGCTGGAGGTGAGCCCGGACGAGGTCATCGAGGCTCTGGACGTGTCGCGCGCCTACTCCGGCGTCCCGCTCGATGCGCTCGCCGAGACGGACTCCGCCGCGGTCGACAACCCGCTGCTGTCCGAGCTGGACGAGCAGCTGGACCGGGTGGAGCAGCGCGCTGTGCTACGCCCGGCGCTCGACACGCTGCCCCGCCGGGAGCGGGAAGTCCTGATGCTGCGCTTCCTTGCCGGCAAATCGCAGACTGAAATCGCCGAGATCGTCGGAGTGTCGCAAATGCAAGTGTCGCGGCTTATCTCACGCAGTCTTGGCAAGCTGCGCGAGGAACTGTCACATCCCACGACCGCTCCCGACCCGACCTGACCGCCCGGCGGCGCCGCGCGGGCTGGTGCTCCGGCGCCGGGTGGCGGTATCCTGGATCCCGGTTGGACAGCCAGCCGCACCTCGTGGGTACGCGCATTGGCAGGTCGGCCGTTTCTTTTTGGCCTCGGCCTGATGCGGGACCCGCCAAACCGAGGAGAAGTCTGAGATGGCATCGATGTCCATCCAGCCGTATTCGCTCACAGTCCACCACGACGGCGGCCCCTACTCCGTCACGGTGGCCGCCAGCGGCGAGCTCGACCTGGCTGCGGCCGAACCCCTGCGTCGCCTGCTCGACCAGCAGCGCAGGGCCGGCCACCGTCATGTGCGCGTCGACACCTCGGATGTGACGTTCGTCGACGCCACCGCACTACGCGTTCTCGCTGATCTAAACAAGCAGTTCCTCGACCGGCACGGCTCGCTGACGCTCACCGGCGCGGGTCCCCGCATCCAGCGGCTACTGCGCATTACCGGCCTGGACCGGGTGCTCTACGTCGCCGGCCCGCGCGCCCACGTACCCGCGTCTGTCGCTTGATCAGCGGGATTGCGACTGCGGTTCGGCCCCTGGTGCCGGGGTGTCGTCAAACCTCGTGCCAGGGGCCGGCGCGGTCGGCCCCACGTACTGGGTGGGTAGCAGCGCGAGACGTGCCTCATCCCGGGCACTAGCGCGGTGTGCTGAGGCAG
>DATFRC010000118.1:0-11598 GCA_035263725.1 Jatrophihabitantaceae bacterium
ACCGCGGCCGCCCTCCTCGGACTGCTCCTCTTCCGCATTCTTCGCGGGCGTAGCTCAGCTTGACAGCAGACTGCGAGTAGCCGCGCGGCGAGTGCTCATGGGCTGGCAGTTCTGGATTGACCGGGGCGGCACGTTCACCGACATCGTGGCACGCCGTCCCGACGGGAGCCTGCTCACCCGCAAGCTGCTGTCGGAGAGTCCCGGCCGGTACGCAGATGCGGCCGTCGCAGGTATCCGCGAGCTGCTCGGCAGTGGCCGAACCGATGACGTCCGCATGGGAACTACCGTCGCCACGAACGCGCTGCTCGAACGCCGCGGCGAACGCACTGCGCTGGTGATCACCCGCGGCTTCGGCGATGCGCTGCGTATCGGATATCAGAACCGCCCGCGGATCTTCGACCGGCACATCGTGCTGCCCGAGCCGCTGTACGAGCGGGTCATCGAGGTGGACGAGCGCATCACCGCCGACGGCACCGTGCTACGCCCGCCCGACCTGGATGCGCTGCGTGCCGAACTGGGCGCCGCCAGGCACGACGGCGTCGACGCGCTGGCCGTCGCCTGCCTGCACAGCCACCTGCATCCGGAGCACGAACAGGCGATCGCCGCGCTCGCCGCGGAGTTCGGGTTCGGGCAGGTGTCTCTGTCGAGTGAGGCGAGCCCGCTGCTCAAGCTGGTGCCGCGCGGTGACACCGCCGTGGTCGACGCGTACCTGTCGCCGGTGCTGCGCCGCTACGTCGACGGGGTGGCGACGCAGCTGCCCGGGACGCGACTGATGTTCATGCAGTCCGGCGGCGGCCTTGCCGAGGCGGGACACTTTCGCGGCAAGGACGCGATTCTGTCCGGACCGGCGGGCGGCATCGTCGGCATGGCACGTATGTCGCAGCTAGCGGGCTTCGACAAGGCAATCGGCTTCGACATGGGCGGCACGTCGACCGATGTGTCGCATTTCGCCGGAGAGTACGAACGGGTGTTCCAGGCCGAGGTGGCCGGCGTCCGGCTGCGGGCGCCGATGATCGCCATTCATACGGTGGCGGCGGGCGGCGGATCGATCCTGCGCTTCGACGGAAGCCGGTATCGCGTGGGCCCCGATTCCGCCGGCGCCGACCCAGGGCCTGCGTGTTACCGCAACGGAGGCCCGCTGACCGTCACCGATGCCAACGTCATGCTCGGGCGGATCCAGGCGGAGCACTTCCCGGCCGTCTTCGGCCCGGGCGGCGATCAGCCGCTGGACGTCGCTGTCGTGCGCCGCGGCTTCGCCGACTTGGCGCAGGCCATCGGCGACGGCCGCACACCGGAACAGGTGGCCGAGGGATTCGTGCAGATCGCTGTCGCCAACATGGCCAACGCGGTCAAACGCATCTCCGTCCAACGCGGCCGGGACGTCACCGAGTACGTGCTCACCACGTTCGGCGGCGCAGGTGGACAGCACGCCTGCGCAGTTGCCGACGCCCTGGGAATCCGGACCGTGCTGGTGCCGCCGATGGCCGGCGTGCTCTCAGCACTGGGAATCGGGCTGGCCGACACGACGGCGATCCGCGGACAGTCGGTCGAAACGCCTCTCGAAGCGGCCCTGCTCTCCCGGCTGGGCGAGGTCGCGGACGCTCTGGAGGAGGCGGCACGCGCCGACGTGCCCGATGCGACGCGCGTCGTCCGGCGGGCCCACCTCCGCTACGAGGGCACCGACACCGCGATCCCCGTCAATCTCGCCGAGGTCGGCGGCATGACGCTGGCGTTCGAGACGACCTACCGCGAGATGTACTCGTTCCTGATGGACCGTCCTCTCGTCGTAGAGGCCGTTTCGGTAGAGGTGAGCGCGGTTACCGAACCCGTCACGCTCACTGTCGAGAATCGCGGCGGCCAGGCGCCGGGCACCGTCGAGATGTACAGCCAGGCTGTCTGGCGGTCCGCTGCGCTGCGGCACCGGGCCAGCCTGCGCACCGGCGACGAGGTCGCCGGCCCGGCGATCATCGTCGAGGACGGCTCCACGACGGTCGTGGACGACGGCTGGCGGGCGACCATGCGCCCCGGTAACCAGCTGGTGATCGAGCGGGTGGCCCCGCGCGCCGCTGGCGCAGTGACGACTCGGGTCGATCCCGTGCTGCTGGAGATCTTCAACAACGTGTTCATGTCCATCGCCGAGCAGATGGGCGCGGCGTTGGAGTCGACCGCGCAATCCGTCAACATCAAGGAGCGGCTTGACTTCTCCTGCGCGCTGTTCGACCCGGACGGCAACCTGATCGCCAACGCCCCTCACATGCCGGTGCACTTGGGCTCCATGGGGACGAGCGTCAAGGAGGTGATCCGCCGTCGCGCCGGCACGATGCGCCCGGGCGAGGTGTACGCGGTCAACGACCCGTACCACGGTGGCACCCACCTCCCCGACATCACCGTGATCACGCCGGTTTTCGACGACGGGCAGATCCTCTTCTACGTCGCGTCCCGCGGACACCACGCCGAGATCGGCGGGTTAACGCCCGGATCGATGCCGGCGGCCAGCCGTGACGTGCACGAGGAGGGCGTGCTGTTCGACAACTGGCTGCTCGTTTCTGACGGGCGGTTCCGCGAGCCTGAGACCTTTGCTCTGCTTACCCGGGCGCAGCACCCGTCGCGCAACCCGGCGACGAACCTGGCCGACCTGCGCGCGCAGATCGCCGCCAACCAGAGAGGCGTCGCCGAAGTGCGAGCCATGATCGAGCACTTCGGGCTTTCCGTCGTGCAGGCGTACATGCGGCACGTACAGGACAACGCCGAGGAGGCGGTGCGGCGGGTGATCGACGCGCTTGACGAGGGCGCGTACCGCTACGAGATGGACTCAGGCGCCGTGATCGCGGTGCGGGTCAGCGTCGACCGGACGGCCCGCGGCGCCACCATCGACTTCAGCGGGACGTCGCCTCAGCTAGATACCAACTTCAACGCCCCGTCGTCGGTGGCCACAGCAGCTGTGCTGTACGTCTTCCGCACGCTCGTCGCCGACGACATCCCGCTCAACGACGGCTGCCTGCGACCGCTGCGGCTGATCATCCCCGAAGGCTCGATGCTGGCGCCGACCTATCCCGCTGCCGTCGTCGCCGGCAACGTCGAGACCTCGCAGGCGATCGTCGGCGCGCTCTGCGCCGCGCTAGGTGCACAAGCTGAGGGCTCCGGGACGATGAACAACGTGACGTTCGGGAACGAGCGGCACCAGTACTACGAGACCGTCGCGTCCGGGTCGGGCGCCGGCGCGGGTTTCCCCGGCACGGACGTCGTCCAGACGCATATGACCAACTCCCGGCTGACCGACCCCGAAGTGCTCGAGTCGCGGTTCCCCGTACTGGTCGAGAGCTTCGCCGTCCGCCGGGGCAGCGGCGGGTCAGGGCGCTGGCGCGGCGGCGACGGCGCGGTCAGACGCATCCGGTTCCGCGAGCCGATGACGGTGAGCACCCTGTCCGGGCACCGGCGCCGGCCGCCGTACGGTATGGCCGGTGGGGCACCCGGCGCGCTGGGCCGCAACGCGATCGAGCGCGCGGACGGCACGGTCGACGAGCTGCCCGGCAGCGCCTTCGCCGAAGTCGGGCCGGGCGACATCCTGGTCGTCGAGACGCCGGGCGGTGGCGGCTTCGGCCCGCCGACGTAAGGCCACCGTCTTCGCGCCAGCGCTCATCGCCTGGTGGGTTGCAGACTGTCGCCGTGAGCATCTGCATCGGAGTAGTCAGCCCGGGCGCGATGGGCAGTGGCCTGGGACGGGCGTGGCGCCGCGGCGGAGCGCGCGTAGTCGCGGCTGTTGCCGGGCGCAGTGCCCGAACCGTCCGGCTCGCGGAGGCCGCCGGGCTGGAACTACTGCCCGACCTCGACGCGGTTGTGGCGGCGGCACAGATCGTGGTGAGCGTCGGTCCGCCGGACCGAGCGGTCGAGATCGCCGGCACCATCGCCGCGAGCGCGCGGCGCGCCGGCGTCACTCCGCTGGTCGCCGACCTGAACGCGATCTCGCCGATGACGGTCTCGCGCATCGCGACTGACGTGCTCGCACCAGCGGGCATCGAACTGGTCGACGGCGCGATCAGTGGGCCGCCGCCGAGCAGTTCCGGCCGCACGATCATCTACCTCGCCGGCCGCTCCGCACGACGCATCGCCGACCTCGACGCTCCGGAGGTGGACCCCCGGGTGGTCGGGGACCGGCCCGGGCAGGCGTCTGCGGTGAAGATGTGTACCGCCTCCGTCTACAAGGGTTTCACCGGCCTGCTGGTGCAGGCGATGCTCACGGCCGACGCGCACGACTGCGTCGACGTCGTCCTGGCCGATCTTGCCGACGTGTATCGCGGCATCGAGGACTGGACCGGCCGGCGACTGGCGATGGCCGCGAGCAAGTCCGGCCGGTGGGTCGGCGAGATGCGCGAGATCGCCGCCACACAGGCGGCAGCCGGAGCGCGGCCGGAGCTGTTCGACGCGATGGCTCGGATGTGGGAGATGGTCTCCGAGACCGCGTTGGCCCAGCACACGCCTGAGCAGGCGGCCGGTGACCGGTCGCTCGCGGCCGTGCTGGCGGACCTCCGTCCAGAGTGACCCGGCAATCCGAGCCGGCCACCGTCCGGCAGACTGCCTGCTCATGACCGCGCCGCTCTCGAACTATGCGAACGAGATCTACCTGCAGGGCCTCGCCGGGGTGCGTCCGGCGTTCAGCACCGACACATCCGCGCTGGAGCAGTCCGCGCGGGCGGCAATGGAGCCGGGACCGTTCTGGTACGTGGCCGGCGCTGCGAGCTCCGGAGCGACGGCGCGGGCCAACCGCGCGGCGTTCGACAAGTGGCGGCTAGTACCCCGCATGCTGCGCGACGCGACGAACCGCTCCCTCGCCACCACCGTGCTCGGCACCGAGATGCCGGCGCCGGTGCTGCTGGCGCCGATCGGCGTCCAGTCAATCGTGCATCCCGACGGCGAGCTGGCGACGGCCCGGGCCGCCGCTGACCTCGGCGTACCGATGATCATGTCGACAGCGGCCTCGTACTCGATCGACGAGATCGCGGCCGCGAGCGGCGATGGCCCGCGCTGGTTCCAGCTGTACTGGCCGAACGACGACGACGTGTGCGCGAGCATCCTCGGCCGGGCGCGCGCCGCAGGGTTCACCACGCTGGTCGTCACGCTCGACACGTGGCTGCTCGGCTGGCGGCCACACGACCTCGACCAGTCCTACCTGCCTTTCATCCGCGGGACGGGGCTGGCTGTGTACTTCTCTGACCCGGCGTTCCGCGCCGGACTGGCGAAGCCGCCCGAGGACGACCTGCAGTCCGCGGTGCTGCGCTGGTTGCCCGTCGCGATCGGCGTCGACAAGTCGTGGGACCGGTTGCCGTTCCTCCGGTCGCACTGGGACGGCCCCATCGTGCTCAAGGGCGTCCTGCACCCCGACGACGCGCGCCGGGCCGCTGACGCCGGGATGGACGGCATCGTGGTGTCCAACCACGGCGGACGCCAGGTCGACGGAGCCGTCGCAGCACTGGACGCGTTGCCGGGCATCGCAGGGGTGGTCGGCGACCGGCTCACGGTGCTGTTCGACTCCGGCGTGCGTACCGGTCCGGACGTGCTGAAGGCGCTGGCGCTCGGCGCTCGGGCGGTGCTGCTCGGCCGGCCCTACGCGTACGGACTGGCACTCGGCGGCCAGGACGGTGTGCGTCACGTACTGCGCAGCCTGCTCGCTGACCTCGACCTGACGATGGCGCTGTCCGGCCACCGCAGCCCATCCGAGCTAACCCCGGACTCACTCAGTCGAGCCTGATATCGCATTACGCTGCGGAAATGGGCACCACGCTGGACGAAGCGTACGAACGGTTGCACGCCACAGGGCCGGAATGGGGCGGCAACCTGTCCAACCACGGGCCGATGGCCGCGGAGGTGCTCGCCCGCCGCGGGCACGCCGCCGACGTCCCGCGATGGGTCGACGCGTACCTGCGCCGCCTCGACGAGCTGCCGGCGGCGCGTGAAGCGATCACGGATGCGACCTGGCAGCGCGCGCTCGGCGACGGCACGCGTATCGGCGACTGGACGGCTTACCTTGCCCGCCAGGTCGCCGACCACCCGTGGCGCGACGTGCTCGTCACCTGGTGGCCGCGCCTGTTGCCGGGTATCGCCGCCGGGGCTACGCATGGTGTGATCCGCGCCGGGCACGCCGTCCGCACGCTGAGTTCGGGCGACGAGTCGGACGCCGCCGTGGCTGAGCTCGGCTATGCCCTCGGGTACTGGGCGGCCCGGTCGACGACGGTGCCGGGCGTGTGTGAACCGGACGGCCGACTCGACCCCGGAACCGCGCTCGCCGGTGTCCCGCACCTGGCCGACCAGAGCGGGCCCATCGCGGGCCGGCTCGCCCGCCTCGGCGAACTCGCCGGCTGGCCGGAGTCGGTCGCGGCGCTCTCCGGCGTCGCGGACGCCGCTGCCGCCCAGGCCCGGGTGCTCGATCTGGTCGATGCCGCCACGCTGCGCTACCTGAGCTACGGCTACGGCAGCCCGGTGCTGCTCGTGCACACCGCCACTGCCCCGAACGCGGTGCTGCACGTGCTGCCGATGCTGCCCAGCGAGATGTGGGCGCCCAGCCTCGGCGCCGTGTGGGCGGCGAGCGCGGCAATCACGGCGGGCTATGCGCCCGCGGCTGCGCGCGATGTGCGTACACCCGCACCGGCCAGCCCGCACGACGCCGTCGAGCAAGCCGTCGCACACGGGGACGAGCATGTGATCAAGTTCACGGACACCGCCGTCGAGGTGTACGAGCGCACCGGCAACCCCGACGCCCTCGCCGCGGCTGCGCATGCACGTGAACTCATCCGCTAGCTTTGCGCCATCGAGTGCGGGAAGAGCGCGGGAACCGCACGCTCAGGCAGTCCACAACGTGCGCACAGACACGGGCTAGTTCGGCGGTGCCCACTGGATGGGAGGAACACGAACCCGTGGGAGTTGAGAGCGATGGATCAGACGCCGCCCGAGGGCCAGTACCAGCCGCCGTGGCCCAATCAGTACTGGTACCCGTACCCATACCCGCAGCCGGAACCGCCGCGACGGCCGCGCCGCGCGGCACTGGTCGCGGCGGGTGTCGGCGTGACGGCGGTGGCCGTAGCCGTCGGGCTCGGCATCAGCGCCGCAACCAGCGGCAGCAGCGTGGTCTCCGGTCAGGGCAGCGCATCGCAGTCGAGTCCGCCGTCGGCCGCTAACACCTCCACCGGCAGCGCCACCGCGGCGCAGCAGGTCGGCATCGTCGACATCGACACGGTGCTGCAATACCAGGGAGCTGAGGCCGCCGGAACCGGCATGATCCTGACCTCTTCCGGCGAAGTGCTCACAAACAACCATGTGATCGACGGGGCGACGAGCATCAAGGTCACCGTCGTGAGCACCGGAGCTTCGTACACCGCCAAGGTGGTCGGCACCGACCCGTCCGACGACGTCGCGGTGCTGCAGCTACAGGGCGCTTCTGGATTGCAGACCGCGAAGATCGGCAACTCGGCGGGCGTGAACGTCGGCGATGCGGTCACCGCAGTGGGCAATGCGGGCGGCGTCGGCGGCACGCCGAGCGCAGCCAAGGGCAGCGTTGTCGCGCTCAACCAGACGCTGACCGCCAGCAATGAGAACGGCAGCAACGCGGAGACGCTCACCGGCATGATCGAGATCAACGCAGCGGTTGTCGCCGGCGACTCGGGCGGCCCGCTCTACGACTCGCACGACGACGTCGTCGGCATGGACACCGCGGCGTCGAGCCAGTTCGGCTACGGCGGCGGGCAGACCGCGGCGTATGCCATTCCGATCAGCAAGGCGCTGAGCATCGCCGACAAGATCGAGTCCGGGCAGGCCTCGAGCACGATCCACATCGGCAACCCGGCGTTCCTCGGGGTGTCGCTCCAGGATTCCCAAAGCGGACCGGTCGTTGCATCCGTCGGCAACGGCACGCCGGCAGCCTCGGCGGGCCTGCAGGCCGGCGACGTCATCACCTCCGTCGACGGTAAGTCCGTCTCGTCCGCACAAGACCTTGCGACGACTATCGCCGGCCACCACCCTGGCGACAAGATCACGCTCAGCTGGACCGACAGCTCCGGCCAGTCGCACACCGCGACCATCACGCTGGCGACCGGCCCAGCCGACTGACCGGGCAGCCGCACGCGCCGCAGTGACGAGTCCTCTCCCGGTGAAGCGGGGGAGGACTCGTCTGCGCCGGGTTACCGTGAAGAATGCTCAGCGTCCGTCGGTGGGCTGTCGTGGTCGGCGGTGTCGCCGTCCTCGCTGCGCTACCCGCGGCGATGGGCGTGCTGCCGATCCACCAGAGCGCCATCGGCGCAGACCAGCTGCTCGCCCGGATCCGTGCCTCGGCTGCCACGCCGTACCAGGGATATGCCGAGTCGACCGGCGGGCTGGCGTTGCCGGTGACCCAGCAATTCAAGGACGTTGCCGACCTCTTCGGCGAGACGACCCAGCTGCGGGCCTGGTACAGCGGTCCCCATGATTGGCGCGTCGACACCATCACCGTCGCCGGTGAGTCGGACGTGGACGCCGGCCCGGACGGCACCTGGACCTGGGACTATGAGAGCAACCGCGCCACCTGGACCGGCGGGGTCAGCCCGCCCGACGCACGGCTGCCTGTCGCGGCCGATCTGCTGCCGACCAACCTCGGTCGGCGGCTGCTCAGCGAGGCGACCGCGGGCCAAGTGACTCGTCTGCCCGCAAAGCGCATCGCGGGACGCAGCGCTCCGGGCCTGCTGCTCGTCCCGCACGAGCCGGGCTCGACGATAGACCGCGTCGACGTGTGGGCCGACGAGCGCACCGGGCTGCCGTTGCGCGTCGACATCCACGGCTCGGGCACGATCGTGCTGAGCACCCGGTTCCTCGACTTCTCGACAGACCGTCCGTCCCCGTCTGACACCGTCTTCGTGCCGCCTGCGACGGCACAGGTTCAGACTCGCGACGAGCCGGACATCGCGGCCGAGATCGATAAGTTTTCCGGCGACAGGGTGCCGCCGTCGCTGGCCGGGCTGCCGCGCAACCCGGCGCTGCCCGGTTTCGGGGCAATCGGCGTGTACGGCTCGGGGGTCACCGAGCTCGTGGCGGTGCCGCTGCCGGACGGCGTCGCGTTCTCGCTGTACCGCCAGCTCGAGGACGCCGCCCAGACGGGCAAGTACGGCCTGACGCTCTCGGTCGGGCCGCTGGGCTTGCTGCTGACGAGTTTCAACGTGTCCGGCGGCGCTTGGCTGCTGACCGGCACCGTGACGCCCGCACTGCTCAGCCGGGCAGCGAGCGACCTGGCGCCGAGATGATCACGACACGGGGTCTCACGAAACGGTTCGGCTCCGTGCTGGCGGTCGATGGCGTCGACCTGGACGTCCGGCCCGGCGACATATACGGGTTCCTCGGCGCGAACGGATCGGGCAAGACGACCACGGTCCGGTTGCTGCTCGGGCTGGTGCTTGCCACGTCCGGCGAGATCGAGATATTCAGCGAGCGGATGCCGAAGGCGGGCCGCCGGGTGCTGCCGCGCATTGGTGCGCTCGTCGAGGGGCCTGCCGCGTACGGGCACCTGTCCGGCACGGCCAACCTGATGCTGTACGACGCGTCCGCGCCGGGCCGGTCGCGCCGTACCCGGGCGGCCCGCGTCGACGCGGTGCTCCACACGGTCGGGCTGGGTGACGTGGGCCGGCGCCCGGTGAAGGCGTACTCGCTCGGCATGCGCCAGCGGCTGGGCCTGGCAGCTGCGTTGCTCGCAGAGGCCGAACTCCTCGTGCTGGACGAGCCCACAAACGGCCTCGACCCGCAGGGCATCCGCGAGATCCGTGAGCTGATCCTGCGGCTTTCCCAAGACGGCGCCACGATCTTCCTGTCCAGTCACCTGCTGGCCGAGGTGGAGCAGATGTGCACCAGGGTCGGCGTCCTCGACCGCGGGCGGCTCGTGCTGCAGGACCAACTGGACGCGCTGCGCCGGCCGACCGGCCGCATCGTCGTCCGCACCCCCGACGCCACGCGCGCAGTCGCGCTCCTGGACGGGCACGTCGAGCTAAGGGACGGCGATCGGCTGGTCGTACGAGGCAGCGACCCGGCAAGCCTCAACGCCCGACTGGTAGCCGCGGGGTTGCGGGTTACGGAGCTTGCTCTCGAGCGGCGCACCCTCGAAGACGTCATCCTCGAAGTGACAAGCCCGGAGGCAGCGCGGTGATCGCGATCGAGCCAGCTCCCCCGATTGCGCAAGATTCGCTCGCGTCAGACGAGGAAATCTTGCGCGATCGCGGGGCTGGTCCGGCGGTGCGGCGATGATCCGGATCGAGCTGCGCAAGTTGTTCCGGCGCCCGCGCACGTGGCTGACCATCGCCCTGCTGGACCTGCTGCCGACAGTCGTCGCGATCCTGCTCGCCCTCACCCACGTCGGGCCGCGGCCCGGGGAGGGGCCTGCGTTCCTCTCGGCGGTGCTGGCGAACGGGTCGCTGTTCGCGGTCGCGGCGCTGGCGATCGTGCTGCCGTTGTTCCTGCCCGTCGCCGTTGCGGTGATCGCGGGCGACGCCGTCGCCGGCGAGGCGCAGCAGGGCACCCTGCGGTATCTGCTGATCCGTCCGGTCGGGCGGACCCGGCTGCTGGTCGCAAAGCTCATCGCAGCGTTCACGTTCGTCGCGGTTGCCGTGGTGATCGTTTCGGGTACGGGCTACATCGTGGGCAGGCTGCTGCTCGGACACGGCTCGCAGGCGTCCCTGTCGGCCGCGGTGACGAGCGTGTCGGGGAGCTCGCTGACACCAGGGCAGATCGTGTGGCGGACGATCATCACGATCGGCTACGTCGCGTTCTCGATGCTCGGCGTTGCCGCCATGGCGCTGTTCCTCTCGACGCTGACTGACTCGCCGCTGTCGGCGAGCATCGGCGCGCTGGCGTTCCTGATCGGCTCCTCGCTGCTGCTGACCCTGGGCGCCGCTCGCGCACTTATCCCGTATCTGCCGACCAGGTATTGGCTGTCGTTCATCGACCTGTTCCGGGATCCGATCCTGTGGCGCAACGTCGAGCGGGGCGTCGCGCTGCAGGCGGTCTATGTCCTGGTGCTGCTCGGTGCGGCGTGGGCGAACTTCACCACCAAGGACATCAAGAGCTGAGCCGTTGGCAGTCTGCCGGCGCTAATGGCACCGGGGGACCGGCACCGAGCTCGAGAGCGACCATGCTCTCGACGATGCCGTTCGTCGGCAGGTCGCTGTGCTGCACGTGCGCGTCGGCGCAGACGCTCTGCACCGCGATGTTCAGCGCGCCCGCCAGGCGGGCCGAGTCCGGCGGCAGCACGACGTCGTCGTCGGTGGACCAGATCGACACGAACGTCGGCCCGGCCGGCGTCTCGTCGCCCGCGTTGAGCCCGGCGAGCAGCGCACTGTCCGGGGTGAGCTGCCGGCATGCCGTCGGGCAGACGCTCGGTATCAGTGCGCCCAGTGCGGCCAGCTGCGTGCCGTGCTGCGGCGAGCCAAGGGTGACGATCCGGCGAGCAAATGTCGCCCCGCCGTAGTCACGTACCCAGAGCCGCGCCACGACGCCGCCCGCCGAGTAGCCGACGACGTCAACCGACGACGCACCGGCAAGCGCCGCCCGCGCCGCCGTGCCGAGCGTGCGTGCCTGCGCGCCGAGGTCACCCTG
>DATFRC010000119.1:0-11158 GCA_035263725.1 Jatrophihabitantaceae bacterium
CAGCGCCCTGGTCGAACACCGCTTCGCCGGGCGCATCGCCCGGGTCAGCGGTGTCGACAGCTACATCCCGCTGGGCGATGCCGCAAACACCGTCCTCCTTACCGAGGACGACATCGCGCACGGGGTCCGGCAACTACTCGAGTAAAGCCCGTGCTCGGTGCAACTGACGAGGCTGGCGACCACACCGACCAGACTCATGACAGCGACAGCCGCGGGATGGCCACGCTCTCGCTCCCGTTCAACCAGCGCGGCCGTTGGCGCACGACGTAGCGAAGGGCTGGAGGGCTTTCGAAGATCAGGCCCGGCGGGTGACCGAGGTCGACTCAGTCACCCGCCGATCTGTCTGTGACTCAGCTAGCGGCGAGTGTCGACCTCGATCAGCTGACTGCGACGATCTTTCCGAGCAGGCCGTGAGATTCTCCGTCAGGTCCGGCGCTGAAGAGAAGTTCGTTGTTCTTGGCGGCGTTCCCGTTGCCGAACATCAGCCCCCAAAGCCCGTCGATGACGATCGGCCCGTTGGCGCCTCGCAGCTGACCCAGACGTGCCCCGTTGTTGATGTTGTAGGCGTTGATGCTCCCGTCACCGAAGTTGCCGACGAGCAGCGCACCGCCGAACTGCCCGAAGCTGGCCGGTGCGAGCGCGAGCCCCCACGGCGAGTTGAGCTGGCCACGCGTGACCAGCCGCTTCACGAATGCCCCGTCATTGGTGAACACGTCCACGAAACCGTTAGCTTGACCGGCCACGTCGTCATGCAAGAAGGCGTCCTGCTCGGCGTAGGTGACATAGAGCTGTCCAGCCAGCTCCTGCACGTTGAACGGCGCGAAGCCCACGGGGATCTTCGGGTCTACGAAGAACCCGCCGGGCAGTGCGACCGGAGTGAACGTGTCGTCGTAGGCCTCCACCCGCCCCGACCGGAAATTCGTCGCGTACAGATAGGTGTGCCCGTCCGACCCCTTCGCGATCGCAAGGCCCTTGTAGACCGCGTTGGCACCGTTGTTTACTGCGACCTGGGTCTCTGAAGTGCACCCGGCGGGCGGAGGGCCACCAACGCCTGGATTCCAGCCGTCGATCCCGCCGTTCTCCGAAGCGAAGATGAACAGCGCCCGCGCGGAGTGACCAGCCGCGTCGTGCACGAAGAAGCCCGTCGAGTCGGTATTGAATACCTGACCGGTGGGAGCACCAGACGTGACGCAGACGACCGGCGGATTGACCTTCGCCACAGTGGTCGGGCTGGTTCCCCGATAGAGCGTTGTCTTGTCCGTGCCGTTGTCGGACACCCACGTCGGCGAACCCGGCGCCGTATCAGTTCCCGGCGACGCGGACATGCCCCAAGCATTGACCAGATCCGGATCGGTCAACGGAGCAACGCCCGGCTGGTCGGACACCATATTGATCTGCTGATACCCACCGGGCGGTGCCGCGCCGACCGACGCCACCGACACGCCCAGCGCGGACAGCGCCCCAACCGTCACAATCACGCCCGCCTGCCAGGCCCTGCGTCCCATCGCCGATCGCATCCGCGTTCCGCTGCGTGGTTGAGCCGCGGTCACCGCCGCAGCAATGAGGCCCCGTTTGCTTACCATTGCAACGCCTCCTCAGACGTAGGCAGCGCCCGCGCCTCCGCGGGCACACTTGGCACCACGAAGCCGACCCCGTCCGGGTTCAGCCGGTTAGCCTATCGGAGTGCGTGTCGCGGTCTTTGCCACTTGCCTCGTCGACGCGCTGTTCCCGGACGTGGGCAAGGCCGTGGTGCGGCTGCTGCGCCGCCTGGACCAAGACGTGGAGGTGCCGCTGCGCCAGACGTGCTGCGGGCAGATGCACGTCAACGGCGGTTATCCGCGCGAGGCCCTCCCGCTGGTGCGTAACCACGTCGAGGCGTTCCTCGAATATGACGCGATCGTCCTGCCGAGCGGCTCCTGTGCGGCCGCCATTCGGCACCAGCACGCCGACATTGCGCGGGAGTACGGCGACGGCGTGCTGGTCGAGGGCGCGGAGTTGGTGGCGCGGCATACCTACGAACTATCGGAATTCCTGGTGGACGTGCTGGGCGTGACCGACGTGGGCGCGTACTTCCCGCACCGGGTGACCTACCACCCGACGTGCCATTCGCTGCGGCTGTTGCGGGTCGGCGACCGTCCGCTACAACTGCTACGCCAGGTGCGCGGATTGGAGCTCGCCGAGCTGCCGGATGCGACGTCCTGCTGCGGATTCGGCGGCACGTTCGCGATCAAGAACGCCGACGTGTCCACGGCGATGCTCGCGGACAAGATGGCGGGTGTCCTGGCCACCCGCGCCGAGGTGTGCACCGCCTGCGACTCGTCGTGCCTGATGCACATCGGCGGTGGGCTGTCCCGCCTGAACACCGGGGTGCGCACCGTCCACCTGGCCGAGATCTTGGCGTCATGACCGGGCCTCTGAGTGGCGCGCCGTTCCCGGAGGCTGCCCGCAAGGCGCTTGCAGACACGCAGCTGCGCCGGAATCTGGCCAGGGCGACCTCGACCATCCGCGCCAAGAGCGCTGCCGTCGTCGAGGAGCTGCCGGACTGGGCCGCGCTGCGAGAGGCCGGAGCCGCCATCAAGGACGATGTGCTCGCAAACCTCGACCGCTACCTCGTGCAACTGGAGGAGCAAGTTGCCGTACGCGGCGGTACGGTGCACTGGGCGCGCGACGCCGACGAGGCCAACCGGATCGTCACCCGGCTGGTGCGGCGCACCGGCGAGACGAGTGTCGTCAAGGTCAAGTCGATGGCAACGCATGAGATCGGCCTGAACGAGGCACTGGCCCATGCCGGGATCGCCGCATACGAGACCGACCTCGCGGAGTTGATCCTGCAGCTCGGACACGACACGCCGTCGCATATCCTAGTGCCGGCCATTCACCGGAACCGCGCTGAGATAAGGGAAATCTTCCTTCGCGAGATGCGCGACGTCGACCGGTCGCTCACGGACGAGCCGGCCGCACTGGCCGAGGCTGCCCGCCGGTACCTCCGACGGCAGTTCCTGTCCGCATCGGTTGCTATATCCGGTGCGAACTTCGCGGTGGCCGAGACGGGCACGCTCGCTGTCGTCGAGAGCGAGGGAAACGGGCGGATGTGCCTGACCCTGCCGCGCACGCTCATCACGGTCATGGGCATCGAGAAACTGATACCGACGTGGCGCGATCTGGAGGTGTTCCTGCAGTTGCTGCCGCGCTCGTCCACCGGCGAGCGGATGAACCCGTACACATCGATGTGGGCCGGCGCCATCGAAGGCCAGGAATTCCACCTCGTGCTGCTCGACAACGGCCGCACCGCGACGCTCGCGGACCCGCGCGGCCGGTCCGCGCTGCGCTGCATCAGATGCTCAGCCTGCCTGAACGTCTGCCCGGTGTACGAGCGGACCGGCGGCCACGCCTACGGGTCGGTCTACCCCGGCCCCATCGGCGCTGTGCTGTCGCCACAGCTCACCGGCGTCGCGCACAACACATCGCTGCCGTTCGCGTCGTCGTTGTGCGGCGCCTGCTACGACGTCTGTCCGGTGGCCATCGACATCCCGTCGATGCTGGTGCACCTGCGGGCCGAGGCGGTCGAGGCAAAGGGCCGCACCCCGGAACGCGCGGCCATGGCTGCCGCCGCCTGGACGATGGCCGACTCCACACGCTGGAGCCGTGCCCTGCGGTCCGCCCGGCTCGGCCGGCTGCTGGGCGGGCGTCGCGCCTTGCCACCGCCCCTTTCGGCGTGGGTGCGCTCGCGTGACCTGCCGGAACCGCCGCGTCACACGTTCCGCGACTGGTGGGCGAACCAGCGATGAGCGCTGGCGCGAAGAGCCCCGCCGCCGCGACGCGGCCCGCGCCTGTGGCGCGGAGCGGGCCGGTGGGTCCACCCGAGCGAAGCGAGCGGTGGGGACGCCGGTTCGCGCTCGGCGGGGTGAAACAGTGAGCGCTCGCGATGAGATCTTGTCGCGGATCCGGGCGGCGCTGGCTGATCGGCCTGCCCCGGCACCGATCCCCCGCAACTACCGGCGTACCGGCAGCATTACCGCCGACCTGGACCTGTTCGTCGAGCGCGTCGCTGACTACCGAGCAAACGTGTACCGCTGCCCGGCCGGCGAGATCGCCGGCCGCATCGCGGAGCTGGCCGGACGGCGGCGCCTCGCGGTCCCAGACGGCTTCCCGGCCGAGTGGTTGCCCGCAGGGCTCGAGGTCGCCCACGAACCGCTCACCAGCGCCGACCTCGACGAGCTCGACGGGGCGCTCGCCACGTGCGCGGTCGCCGTCGCCGAGACCGGAACGATAATCCTCGACCACGGCCCCGGCCAGGGCCCGCGCGCGCTGAGCCTCGTGCCCGACTACCTGCTTGTTGTGGTGCGCGCCGAGCAGGTGCGGGCGATCGTGCCGGACGCGGTCGCGGCCCTCGACCCGGTACGACCCCAGACCTGGATCAGCGGGCCGAGCGCGACCAGCGACATCGAGCTGAACCGGGTCGAAGGAGTGCACGGTCCGCGCACCCTCGACGTGATACTTGGTCTCTAAGCGCAAACCACGGAGGATCGGCTCATGCGGCTAGCCCGGCACGGCGCGCCCGGCGCGGAACGTCCGATCGTCAGCGGCCCCGACGGCGCCTGGCGCGACCTCACACCCATCGCGCAGGACATCACCGGGGCGGTCCTCGGTGCCCTGACTTTCGACGTCACTGGGCTTCCGGTGGTGTCCGAGGTGGGACGGTTCGGCCCGCCGATCGTCCCTGGAAAGATCGTCTGCATTGGGCTCAACTACCGCGACCACGCCGCCGAGACCGGCGCGGACATTCCGGCCGAGCCGATCTTGTTCCTCAAGACCGCGGACACCGTCGTCGGCCCGGACGACGACGTGGTCATCCCGCGCGGCTCGACCAAGACGGACTGGGAGGTCGAACTCGGCGTGGTCATCGGCAGTCAGGCTCGCTACCTCGGCTCGCCGGACGAGGCAATGCCGTGCGTCGCGGGCTATGTGCTTAGCAACGACGTATCCGAGCGGGAGTTCCAGCTCGAACGGGGCGGGCAGTGGGACAAGGGCAAGAACTGCGAGACATTCAACCCACTCGGTCCGTGGATCCTTACTGCAGACGAGGTGCCCGACCCCCAGGCCCTCGGCCTGCGGCTGTCGGTGAACGGCGTGCCGCGTCAGGACGGCAGCGCCGAACAGATGATCTTCGGTGTGCGCTATCTCGTGTGGTACCTGAGTCAGTTCCTCGTACTGCGTCCCGGTGATGTGATCAACACCGGGACTCCGGCGGGCGTCGCGCTCGGACGTCCCGACAAGCCGTACCTGCGCGCCGGGGACGTCGTCGAGCTGGAGATCGACGGCCTCGGCCGGCAGCGGCAGACTATGCGCGATGGCTGAGTTCGGCGGACGACGAGTGGACGCGCACCTGCACGTCTGGGATCTCGCGGTACGCCCGCAACCCTGGACGGTCAGCACGCCCGAGCTGCAGCGGTCGTTCTCCCTGGCGGAGATCCAGCCTGCGCTCACCGTCGACCGCTTCGATGCGGTGATCGTGGTCCAGACCCTTGCCGTACCGGAGGAGACAACCGAGCTGCTCGCGCTGGCCGCGCGGGAGCCGGTCGTCGCCGGCGTGGTCGGCTGGGCAGACGTCACCGCCCCGGATCTGCGCACCCGGCTGGCGGGGCTTGCCGCAGCACTCGGCGGGACGTCGCTCGTCGGCATCCGGCATCTGGTCCAGGACGAGCCGGATCCGCGCTGGCTGTGCCGCCGGGACGTCCGCCGCGGACTCGCGGCCGTCGCCGACGCCGGACTCGCGTTCGACCTGCTCATCCGGCCGCACCAGCTGCCCGCGGCGGTGGAGACGGCTGCCGAACTATCGCAGCTGCGATTCGTGCTTGACCACGGAGGCAAGCCCGACATCGCCGCGGGTGGACTGGAGCCATGGGCGTCGGACATCGCCGACCTCTCGCTCATGCCCAACGTCGCCGTCAAACTGTCCGGACTGGTCACCGAAGCCGATCACGATGCCTGGACCGTCGAGCAGTTGCGACCGTACGCCGACGTATTGATCGAGGCATTCGGACCCGATCGGATCATGTTCGGTTCGGACTGGCCGGTCTGCCTGCTTGCCACTTCGTACGAGGTGTGGGTCGCTACGGCGACAGCGCTCATGGCAGGACTCACCGAGGCCGAGCGTCAGCAGATCTTCGGCGCCACGGCTGCACGGTGGTACCGACTGGCCGCGTGATGCCCGCGATCCGCGATTGCACCTAGCCTGGACGGCGTCGAAGGGATCGAGCATGCCTGAACCTCGTGATGCGGAGCTCTCCCGGATCCGGGAGCGCCGCCAGCAATTGCGCCAGAAGTACCTGCACGAACCCGAGCCACCCACGACAGCGCGTGGCGTGCACCATGTCGCACTGATCTGCCGCGATGTCCAGGAGACGATCGACTTCTACCAGGGACTGCTTGGGTTCCCGCTGGTGGAGATGGTGGAAAACCGCGACTACGCGGGCTCCACGCACTTCTTCTTCGACGTGGGGCACGGCAACCTGCTCGGCTTCTTCGACTTCCCCGGGCACAAGCACCCTGACTTCACCGAGACGATCGGCGGCATACAGCACATCGCGATCTCGGTCGACAAGCAGCAGTTCGACGCCGCCAAGCAGCGCCTCGACGAGCGCAAGATCGAGTACCTCGGTCCGGACCGCGGCGTGCAGGACAGCGTCTATCTGCGCGACCCGAACGGTGCCGGCATTGAGCTCTACAACGAGGAGATCGGCGTCTTCAACGGCGTGCCGCTGACTCGACCGTGAGCCCTCAGCGTGGCTGCCGACCTCGACTGCCACGGCTACGAGTCGCCGCGGCGACAAGACGCCCCGCGTACTCCGCGCGCGTGCGGTGACGCGACGGCGCGGCACCTGACACGAGATCGTTCCAGTACAGCGACCAGGCACCGGCAACGGCGTTGCGAACCAACCGCGCCGTGAGCATCCGCGCCACGACCGAGACCAACACCGGGTGGGCGATCATGCCGACCTGGACGGGAGCATTGACCCGATGGTGGTCGGTCATCGTCGAGAGCGCCGCCCGATACCGCTCAGCCGCATCGGCCGGCCCGGCGACGATCGCAGCCGCGGCAGCACGCCCACTCGCCATCGCCTGGGCAATTCCCTCGCCCTGTAGTGGGTTAATCAATCCGGCAGCATCACCGACGAGCAGGACGTTGCCGCGTGCCGGATCGGTGCCGACCGCGCCCATCTTGAGCCAGCCACCAAGCCGCTCGCCCGCGCCGTCGACCGGCAGCAGCCCCTCGTGCGCCGCATGCCGAAGGAACTTGTCGAAGTGCTCTGAAGCACGGCGCGCGGCTTGCCGATGCGCGCCGACGGCGAGCCCGAGCCCGACGTTCGCCCCGCCGTCGGCCGTGGGAAAGACCCAGCCGTACCCGGGAAACAGCTGCCACCGCAGAGGCTCCCAGAGCACGATGTACGGCAGCTCGACCGGCGCGTCGACGTAGCTGCGCAGCGCGAATCCCCACAGTGCGCGCCGGTCGTCCACCAAGTCGGCGGCTTCGGCGATCTGGCTCATCGCTCCGTCGGCCCCCACGATCACGTCGGCGGTCAGGTGACCCCCGCTCGCGAGACGCACCCGATTGCCGTCAAGGCCGACGACCCGGTCATGGATCATGCTCGCGCCGGCGGCCAGGGCAGCGTCGAGGAGATCGGCATCGAAGCGCTCACGGGCAATCGCGAGCGCGTGTCCGGCATAGTCGACGCCGGGTAGTGCGGGAAGCAGCGCGCGCGATCCGTTCGGCGCGATAACGATCATGTCGCCGAGCCGGCGTGCCCCAGGCGGTTCGAGGTCGAGGTCGGCGAGCAACCGGACACCCCGCGGACCGATCAGGTCGCCGCAGGCCTTGTCCCGCGGAAAGTTGCGCTTGTCCACCAAGGCGACGCGTGCTCCGGCGCGCGCGAGGCACAACGCGGTGACCGCGCCCGCCGGGCCGGCTCCGACTACGACGACGTCACACCGCTGCACGGAACACCGGCGCGCGGCAGACTACGGATATGACACGAGCCGTGCCGCGGTCACGGAGCCAACCCAACGCGTTTGCCCGGGAACTGTTCGACGGGCTACCGCCCCGGTACGACCTGCTGGCGGAGCTGCTGTCGTTCGGGCAGAACGGCCGATGGCGATCGGCCATGGTTGATGCCGTAACCGCCATGGATGCCCCGCCGCAACGGGTACTCGACGTGGCCACGGGCACAGCGGGCGTGGCGATCATGCTGGCTGATCGTACCGGCGCCGTGGTCACCGGCCTGGATATCACGACGAGCATGCTGCGGCGCGGTGAGCAGCGCGTCGCACAGCACGGGCTGGCGGACCGGATCGAGTTCGTCGTGGGACGCGCCGAACAGTTGCCCTTTGCCGACGCGACGTTCGACGCGCTCACCTTCACCTACCTGATGCGCTACGTCGCGGATCCTGCGGCCACCATCCGCGAACTGGCCCGCGTCGTGCGGCCGGGCGGATGCATCGCCAACCTGGAATTCGCCGTACCGCAGAACCGCATCTGGCATACCGCGTGGGTGGGTTACACACGCGTCATCCTCCCCCTCGCGGGGCTCGTCATGGGCGGGCGGGCGTGGTTCGATGTTGGCCGCTTCCTGGGGCCGTCGATCTCGACCCACTACGGCACCTACCCGGTGCACTGGATGCAGGATGCCTGGCGTGCCGCGGGTATCGAGGCGATCGGGGCCCGCTCGATGAGCCTCGGGGGCGGGCTCGTCATGTGGGGTCGGCGACGTGCCGACTAATCCACCCACTACGACGGCCGCCTTCTACGCCAGGCGCGGCGGCCGGGTCGCCGATTGGTGGACGCTGCTGCATCCGCCATATACCGCGTGGCACGTCAGCTACGTCGTGATCGGGGCCGCGCTCGCGCCACGGCTGAGCTGGGCGATGCTCGGGGCGACCGTTCTCGCCTTCTTCCTTGCCGTTGGGCTCTGCGCGCACGCCCTCGACGAGCTGCACGGCCGTCCGCTCGGCACCGCGATCAGCGATGCTGCGCTGCGGAGCATCTCGGCGCTGAGCCTGGGCGCCGCGGTGGTGATCGGTGCGCTCGCCGTGCCGCACGCCGGCCCGCTGCTCGTGCCGGCGATCGCGGCCGGTGTCGTTCTCGTCCTCGGCTACAACCTGGAGCTCTTCGGCGGGCGCCTGCACACCGACCTGGGCTTCGCCCTTGCCTGGGGTGGATTCCCGCTGGCCGTCGGGTTCCTGGCGCAACGGCCGCCGCTGCTGCACCTTGCGACCCTCGGGGCGGCCCTCGCCGTGCTCGCCGCGATCGCACTTTCTATCGCGCAACGCCGGCTCAGCACACCTGCGCGGCTGATCCGTCGTCGCCTCACCGACATCACCGCGACCGCAGTTCGCCCGGACGGCGCGGCGATGCCGGTATCACGGCAGGAACTGCTCGCGCCGCTGGAAGGGGCGCTGCGCGCAATGGCGCTTGCCTTGCCACTCCTCGCCGCTGCGCTGCTACTGGCTCGCGCCCACTGAGCGCTGCAAGCGCTAGCCGATGCCCAGGCGTTGCTCCGCGGTAGTCCAGTCCGTGGCGATTGCCTGCTGCGCGCTGGCCAGGCTGACCTCGTGGGCGCACACCGCGCCCTGGAGGTCGGCTTCGACCCGGTCCTTGGTGTTCGGTGAGGCACCCGGCTCGGGCCACAGATTCCGTGGGTCGCTGGGGCTGCCGCCCACCGACAGTGGGACGAGGTGGTCTTCCTCGTAGTCGCCGAGCGCATGGTCGAGGTAACCGTACTGGTCGATCTGCCGGCGCTTGAGGTCGTTGGTGTAGCTGGTCGGTGGGCGAACCGTCGCTGTCCAGCCCGGCCGGCAGATCGTCGTGGCGATGGTGTCCTCGGTGACGTTCGGATTGATCGCCCCCGGCGTGCAGGTCGGGTCCGGCAGCGGGCCGCGCCGCGCTTGGCACTCGCTGGGCCTGCTCTCCGGGGCCGGTGCGACCGCCACCGGCCGGCCCGCCTTCGGCACTCCCGACACACCGCCGGCCGCCAGTATCACCAACTCGATGGTCACCGGGACGGCGACCAGGGCAGGCCGCCGCGCCCACAGCGCGATCGCGACCAGCAGCAAGACTGTCAAAGACACGCCACCGACGAGTCCGGTCGGCCACGGCAGCACGCCGCCGGGCACCTGCGCCGCATACCTGGCCACTACCACCATCCAGCGGCACGGCCACGCCGCAATCCAGGCCAGCAGGTGAGCGGTGTCCGGAGACAACGGCGAGACCGCGGTCGCGCCCAGCCCGAGCACCATGGCCGGCTCCAATACCGGTGCTGCCAGCATGTTGGCGGGTACGGCGGACACGCCGACCATGCCGAACGTCGCCGCGACCACCGGCGCGCAGGCGAGCTGAGCGGCCAGTGGCACCGCTAGGGCGGTCGCCATGCCGGGTCGGATCCCGCGCCGGCACAGCCTGTCCGTCCAGGCCGGGACGAGCAGCAGCAGACCCGCAGTGGCCAGCGTCGAAAGCGTGAACCCAACCTCGACCGCGAACTGCGGGTTGATCATGAGAAGGAGGAACACGGCGGTCGCGAGAGCCGGCAGTGCCGCCTTGGGGCGCCCCCAGGCGACGGCGAGCAGGCCGAGCACTGCCATCATCGCGCCCCGGGACACGCTCGGCCCGGGTCGCGCCAGCACCGCGAATCCCGCGATCGTGACCAGTCCGATGCCGGCCACGAGCCGTGGGCCAAGGCGTCCCCGCCGCGCGAGGAACAGGACGCACCCGAGTGCGATCGCCAGGTGGGTGCCGGCGACCACCACGAGGTAGGTCATCCCAGCAGCCTCGAAATCCCGGCGGACCTGGGGATCCATCCGGCTGGTGTCTCCGTCGACCAGGCCCGGCAGCAGACCGCCCGGCTGCCCCGGCAGCCCGTCGCAGGCTCGCTGCAACCCTGCCCGCATTCGCCCGGCGAGCCGTTGGTACCAGGGCGGCCGACCCTGTAGCTGCGGTGGCGCGCGAACCGACAGGACCGCCACGGTGAGATCCCGTTCCTGAGGCGGGGACAACCGCGCCGTGACAGCCACCCGCTGACCGGGTAGCAGGCCCTGCCAGCCTGACCCTGCGCCGAGGATCAGCGCCGGTGCGCTCAGCCGGACCGCGGCGTCGTCGGGCACGTCG